>UQVX01000001.1 GCA_900544585.1 uncultured Mycoplasmataceae bacterium
TGTTGATCCAGATGAACTACCAGTTGCAGTTGTTAAACTAGCTAATATAGTGTCGCCACTAAAAGCATTATCACCAATACTTATACTGCTACTACTTGGAAATTCTACAGTATTTAAACTTGCCATATTACTAAAAGCCCGTTACCAATTGTTCTAACAGAAGTTGGCAATGTAATTGAAGTTAGCTTTGTCCCTTTAAAGGCATTATTGTCAATTCTGTTAACATTAGCTGGTAATGTTATGCTAGTTAAATGTGTATTATTTTCAAAAGCAGAAGCGCCAATAGTTGTTAGATGCGTATTATTTTGTAAATCTAAACTACTTATGTTAGTTCCATTAATAAATTGTGCGCCTAATGAATTGACACTATTTGGTAAATTTAAAGTTGTTAAATTTTAACATCCATTGTAAGCATTAGCTTGAATGGTAGTTAACTGCGTACCAGGAAAGTTAACAGTTGATAGATTTGTACATCCGCTAATATCAAAGTAGTGTTACTACTTACTAAATCATTACTTAGCGTTGTTAAGTAGTTGACATTGGAAAGGTCAAGAGCTTAAAAATAAAACTATAATTACTTATAGTATTATTAATTACTTAAGGAAAATATAATGTCTAATAAAAAGATTTCTGGTCATTATGAAAGAGATAGTAATCGCATTGTTATTGATGAAATTGGTCAACCAGGTGACTATCTAGATTTAACAAGTTTTTCTATTTTAGAAGAATTGATTTCTGCTAAATTAGATGAAAAGTACAAGCAACAAGTGATTAGTACTTATAAGCAAAGTAAAGAATATCAAGATATTAGTAACCAAATTCATGAATATAACCAATTAAAAAATTCATGAGATGAGATGAAAAGAAATACCATTAATGAATTTAAGACTAGTGATGAATATAAAACTTTAGAGCAAAAACGATTTGTTTTACAAAACGAAATAGATACTTTAAAAAATGAACAAAAAATCAATGAATTTAAAGCAATTGAAAAATTTAAACAAAGTCATGAGTACATTAGTTTAGTTGAACAAAATAATAATTTGAAAGCTAATCTTGATTTATTAAAATCAAGACAAATGCAAGACATTGCAAATGCTAAAGAAAATGCAATAAATGAAATTAGACTTAACGAAGTTGCTAAGTTAGAAAAACTTAATACAGAATTACAAACTAAACTTGATAATTCTTATTATGAAAATATTGATAAGTTCAAAAAAACTGATGATTATAAGTCATTATTAGATAAATTAGAAGAATATGAAAATAAGCATAATCGTCGGCTACAAATGAACTCAAAAATCATTGGAGAAGATTTAGAAAATTGGTGTGAAAATCAATTCAATGATAGTTTCCAACAAGTAAATGATGTTAAATTTGAAAAAACAACCAAATCTATTCATGGCAAAAAACCAGATTTTCTATTTACTGTTTTAACAAAAAACAATAAAAAAATTGCTAGTATTGTTTTAGAAATGAAAACAGATAATGGGGAAAATAAAACTAGAAATGATTCATTTTTAGAGACACTAGAATTAAATCGCAAGAACTTTGAGGCCGAATTTGGTTTATTAGTGACAAATTTAGAACTAAAAGATGAGTTTATTATTCGTAAAGCCATGGGCTATGAATCACTATTTTTAGTTCGTCCTGAGCATTTTGTTTATGTCTTAATTCTATTTAGACTAATTTATTCTAAATGTGATTTACTAATGAATGAATTAAAATCTGAAGCAACAACATCACAACATGTACTAGATGTGATTAATGAATTTAGTAACTTTAAGGAAGATTTATTTCAGTCGTCACTAAAGAACATCAATAGTCAATTAGATAAAATTTGTGAAGCTGCAAATAAAATTCAAGTCCAAGTTGATAATATCAAAGAATCCATTGATCTTATCCAAAGTAAACACTTGCAAACAGTGCAAAATAAAATAGAAAGTTTTACTAAAAAAATTCAAAGAAAAGAAGACAAGTTAATATCCAACTAGTCTTTTAATTCCTTTAATTTTTCACTAATTTTTTGAGCTAATTTAAATGAGACAATTTGTTGTAATTCATTTAAGTTAGCTTTTTTTAACAGGTCTAGGGTTGGATATGCATTAAACAATTTTTGTTTAGTTTTGGTTCCAATCCCATCAATGTCGTCCAAAAACGTTTTGAAGTTGTAATTACTATGTTTATTACGATAAAAATTGATAGCAAACCGGTGCACTTCATCTTGAACATGAGATAAAAACAAGAAGACATTACTTTTTTTATCTAATTCAATCTCAGAACCATCACTTAAAACAATGCAGCTTGTTTGATGGTGTTGATTCTTTTTTAATCCAATGACAGGAATAATGTTTTGTAGTCCTAGCTCACTTAAACTTATTAATGCAGCATGCACTTGGATTTGTCCACCATCAACGATGATTAAGTCAGGATACTTACTATTATTAGTAAGTAACTGGTGATATCTTCTATAAATTACTTCTTGCATGCAGTGAAAATCACTTTTTAATTTTGTTTCATCTAATTTATATTTTCGGTAATCTTTTTTACTTGGTATGCCATTTTTAAAGACAATCATTCCACTAACAGAATGTTGAAGATTTAGATTAGAATTATCAAATGCCTCAATTCAATTAGCACTTTTTAAATTTAATAATTTAGCTAAATCTTGAGTGGCATACTCAGTTAAGGCTAATTTTTTCATTAGCACTAAGTGATGGTTAGTTAAAAATGTCTTAGCATTCTTAATCCCTATTGTCATAATTTCCTGATCAATTTTACTAACAGGAAGCACAAAGTTAGTAGAGAAATTTTTATTTAGCATTTCCAAATATTCATGAGGTAAAGACACAAGGATTTTTTTAGGCACAAAGTTAGTGCTATAGTATTGGGTAATAGCACTAACTACAACATCATTAAAATCATCGTAAATCTTGTGAATAGAATTATGTTTAGAAATTAATTTTCCATCTAAATAATTAAAAACATTAAAAACAATTTCATCTTCTTGTTGGTAATAACAAAAGTAATCACTATGCTCAATTTTGGTTAATTGAACAATTTGACTTGTTGATAAATTGGTAAGAGTTTGAGCTAAATTATGATATTTTTCAGCATGCTCAAAGTCTCATCTCTCAACCGCTAGTTCTTCCATCTTGTTAACACTTTTAACAATGTCACTAGTTTTACCATGAAAAATATCATCAATGAATTGTTTTCATGCTTGATAAACTTCATCATCACTTGGCAAACTAGTTACAGAATGATGGTTAACGAAAAAATCATAAAATCAACCCTTAGTGCCTTTTAATGCTCCATGTTGCTTAAATGGAGCTAGTTCATTTAAAAATTTAAATAATTCATAGCGATTAAATTTGGTATCTGCTAAAGGTCCATAGTATTTTCCTTTAACTTTGTTGTAATGCCTAGTGTATAAAATTTGTGGTATTTTTTCATTAGTTACAACAATATAAGGATATTCAGAGGAATCCTTTAGTAAAGTGTTATATTTTGGTCAATACTTTTTAATTAAGTTATTTTCTAAAATTAATGCTTCATTAGCACTATTAACAACAATGTAATCAATGTCATTAATTTCTTGCACCAATGCATTAGTTTTAAATGTTTTATAACTATCAAAATATTGGTGAGTTCGATTAAATAGATTTTTAGCTTTACCAACATAGATTACTTCATTATGTTGGTTTTTCCATAAGTAGCACCCTGGTAATTTTGGGATTAAACTCATCTTTTGTTTTAAATTTTCATTTGTCATTATAATTTCTTTCTAATTAATCTACCAACCCGTTCAAATGATACATACAGGGTTGTGATTTCTGAAGCAATAATGAAATAAGTTTTTTTAATTGTTTCAATCTTTAACTTATTAAGACTAGGTTTTAAAGTTTTGATTTGATTGTAATCTAAACTTAAAGTAATGTTACCTTGTTTAGCTACAATCATCCTTTGACTAGATAAATAAACCTGCGTATTTTTAGAAATGATGTTTTGCACATCATTTTCTAATTCTACAAGTCCAATTATTTCATAAGTGTACCAAATTTCTTCTTTTGGTAAGAGTTTAAAATCAACAATTAGATTTTTAATATTGCGATTTTTAGCAAATGTAACACTTCTAAATTCATTGATGTAATTTAATTCTTGAGTAGTTAATTCATTTTCTAAGCATAAAATTGCAATAATTTCATAAACATTAGTCACAAAGGTTTGGTCATAGTTTTGGTTTAATTCAATTCATTTTTTTAAGATTGAAAATCTATAAGCTAAATATTCATCTTCAAAATTAATATTGTAATAATGCAATGTTTTTCTTCTGGTTCAAAAATCTAATTTTGTGAGGTTCAAAACAAGACTGAGTTTATTAAGATATTCTTTATTCTTAGCATTAATTACTAGGTTGCGTTCAAACAAAGCAGTGAGTTTTTTTTGCATTATAAAATTCTTATCTCTAATGTTAATAATATAGAATATTATTCTATGAATATTAGCAAAAAATTAATTCGTAATTTTAGCATTATTGCTCATATTGACCATGGTAAATCAACACTAAGTGATCGGATTATTGAACTAACTGACACTTTAACCAAAAGAGAGATGAAAGACCAAATTTTAGATTCAATGGATATTGAACGTGAGCGTGGTATAACCATTAAATTAAATGCTGTCCAATTAAAATATCATGCCAAGGATGGTAATGAATACATTTTTCATTTAATTGACACCCCTGGACATGTTGATTTTACATATGAAGTAAGTAGAAGTTTAGCTGCTTGTGAAGGCGCAATTTTGGTTGTAGATGCTGCTCAAGGCATTGAAGCCCAAACATTATCTAATGTTTATTTAGCCTTGGAAAATCATTTAGAAATTATTCCAGTTATAAATAAAATTGACCTTCCATCTGCTGATGTTGATAAGGTTAAAAATGATATTGAACAAATCATTGGATTAGATACCAGTGATGCACCACTAATTTCTGCTAAAACTGGACTTAATGTAGAAGATGTTTTAGAAGCAATTGTAACTAAAGTACCAGCCCCTGTAAATGATGATGATAATTCACCATTGCAAGCATTAATTTTTGATTCATATTATGATCCATACAAAGGTGTCATATGTTTGATTAGAGTTAAAAATGGTACTATCAAACCCAATGATTTAATTACAATGATGGCCACTAATAAGAATTTTATTGTGACAGAAGTTGGGGTCAAGACTCCTAAAATTGTTAATAAAGATGTGTTAGTTGCTGGTGAAGTAGGTTGAATTGCTGCTGGGATTAAAACAGCAAAAGATATTAGTGTCGGTGATACAATCACTCACACTAATCAACCTTGTAAAGAACCACTTGCAGGGTACAAAAAAACTCAACCGATGGTGTTTTGTGGTTTATATCCAGTTGATACTAGTCAATTCGAAGAGTTAAAAGAGGCGATGGCTAAAATTACTTTAAGTGATTCATCATTAACCTATGAACTTGAAACTTCTCAAGCCTTAGGATTTGGTATCAGATGTGGATTTTTAGGTCTTTTGCATATGGATGTAATCAAGGAAAGGATTAGTCGAGAGTTTAATATTGAACTTATTATGACTGCACCGTCTGTTGAATATTTAGTCCATAAAACTAATAATGAGATTATCAAAGTTGATAATCCTTCAAAATTACCAGAACGAACTGAGATTGCTAGAATTGAAGAACCTATTGTTAAACTAGAAATTATGACACCAAATGAATTTGTTGGTAACATTATGGAACTGTCTCAAAAATATCGGGGCACATATTTAGATTTAATTTATGTAGATGATGTCAGAAGAAAATTAGTTTATGAATTACCACTTGCTGAAATTATGTACTCCTTTTTTGATAAACTAAAGTCAATTACTAAGGGTTATGCCACAATGGACTATGAACTTATGGGGTATAAACCTGAAAAATTAGTCAAAGTTGATTTAATGTTAAATGGTCAAAAAGTTGATGCTTTAAGTTTTATTACTCATCAAGAATTTGCTTATCAAAAAGCAAAAGTTATTGTTGAAAAACTCAAAGAACTAATTCCAAGACACCAATTTGAAATTCCTGTTCAAGCTGCAATTGGTTCCAAAATTATTTCTCGTGAAACAATCAAGTCCTACCGGAAAAATGTTTTAGCTAAATGTTATGGTGGGGACATCTCTCGAAAGAAAAAATTATTAGAACAACAAAAAGAAGGTAAAAAACGTTTAAAAGCCATCGGTCAAGTGGAGATTCCACATGATTTATTTGTTAAGGTATTAAAAACTGAATAACAATTACTTGTTAATTATTTCAATTAATGAATAGTCCTTCACCATTTGCAATTCTGGTAAGTTTCTTGCTAATAAATCATAGATTGCATCAATAAACACCCGTTCAATACTATGGTTGATATCAATCATAACAACATTGTTGTCTAATCCATCCAAATAACCATGTCATTTGATATCACCTGTTAAAAAACAATCAATTTTATTAGCAATGACATCTTCTAGCATGCCACTACAACTACCTGCACCAATACAAATAGTTTTAATTATTTGGTTGGTTTGAACATTTAAATATCTTAATGATTTAACATTTAACAGACCAATTAAATCCTTCACTGTTATTGAGTCAGTTAAATAAATAATCAATAAGTATGGATTGTGACTGAGATTAACCATTTTATCAATGCTTAATGAGTTAGTTATTGTTTTAGCAACTAAATAACTAGTGCCAAATTTATCTCGATCAAAACATGTGTGCAAAGCAATATTAATAACTTGTTTATTTTGCATGGCATTAATTAATAGCTTTTTATTTTCATTAATTAATTCTTGTTGTTCATCAATCATAATTGGATGATGACTAATAATTACATTACATCCTTGGTTTATTGCTTTGTGATATGCATCTCAGTTCATATCTAAGCTAATAAAAACTTTACTAATTTCCTCATCACAAAAACTTTGTGGACTAACCCCACAATTATCCCATTCTTCTTGATTACTAAAGCTATATCTTTGGTTTAAGAAATTAATTAATTCACTTTTTTTCATATAAAAAATCTTTAATTACTTGATACTCTAATTTTAAATTAGAATTGATTTTTTCAAGTGGTAGGCAATTTAGATAATGATATTTTTCTAACAAGTATTGTTTGAAAATATCATTAGGTTTAGTTTGTAAAATGGGGCCTAAATAAAGATCTTGCAATGTAAAGTTAACTAAAACATTACTTTGTTCAACCATCATTAATTCATAGTAATGGTCGTTTTCATAAACAATCATTTCGTCTTTGATTGTAAAAAAATTAGTAAATAAAAACTTTCTTAATTTATCATTATCTGTATTTGCTTGGAGTAAATAAAAATGTGGTTGATTTGTTAAATTATTACTAATAATTTCAATAATATTATCTGCTCCCATACCACTAATACAAATATATTCAGGTTCAGGATTTAAAGTTAAATTTTTTAATCCATTATTTAAGTAAAATTTGATTTTATTTGTTAATTGGGCATTAACAACATTTTTATAACCATTTTGTAATGGTAATTCATTTATCTCAATGTTGCTTACTAAATTAACTTTATTATTTTTAATTAAATTGATAGATAAAAAAGCATGGTCAGCACCAATGTCAACAACATGGTTTGCACCTTGCTTTATCCAATTGTAAATAGTCTTTAATCTTGGTCCTAAATTCATTACATAAAATATTGAATTTTTTTAATTCGTGGAAATTGTTTTAACCCTCTAAGGGCTTTAGACTCTAATTGTCTTGCTCGATCACGACTAATATTATATTTTTCACCAATTTCGTCTAAAGAGTAAGCTTTTTCATATGGCGGTAAACCATAACGCATACGAATGATGTCTGCTTCTTCACTATCTAAGGCTTTTTCAAATATTTCATCAATTTGTTCTAATAACAATTCATTTTCAGCATTAGACTCAGGAGAAATAATGTCATTATCTTGGACAAAATCTACAAATTGTGATTCCTCATCGTGCCCAACTGGTTTATCTAAACTAACTGGGTCAATGTTGATTTTTTTGATATAACTAACTTTTTTAGGAGTCAATCCAGCAATAGAACCACCGATTTCTTCGCACAGTTCCTCAATTGATGGATCACGTCCCAATTCTTGAACTAGTTTACGTTCAGCTTTAATAAGTTTATTAATTGTTTCTACCATATGAACAGGAATCCGAATGATTCTTGATTGGTCAGCAATTGATCTTGTAATTGCTTGACGAATTCATCATGTGGCATAAGTACTAAATTTATTTTTTAAGCTATAGTCATATTTACTAATTGCCTTTAATAATCCTTGTGAACCTTCTTGGATAAGATCCTCTAAATCTAATCCACGATTTAAGTATTTTTTTGCAATGGATGTGACTAGTCTTAAGTTAGAAGTGAAGAGTTGATCAACTGCATACTGTTTTTGTTCTTCATCCCCTGATTTCAACAGTTCACCTAGGTATAACTCTTCGTCAACATTCAACATTTTGGAATCACCGAGTGTGCCTAAGAAAGATTTAATACCATCATCTACTCTATCACTAATCGTTGAGAAGTAACCCATCTTAGATGTTGTTAATTCAGTGGTGTCATTGATTCCATAATCATCTTTTCTTTTACTTGATGTTTTCTTAACATCATCATCATTAATCAAAGTAATGTTATTGTCATCAAGTGTTTGAAAAATTTCTTGCATTTCATCATCTGTTAAAGAGAAATGTTTGAAAGAATTTTCAACAACACTAAAAGCCAACATACCCTTATTTTTTTTAGATTTGGCAATATGAATCAAATTATCTAAAATTTGATTAGGCGACATCAATAACAAACTATTTTTGTTAGATGACTCTAAAATCATTCGATGATTAAATGTGTCTTTTAATTCATCTTCAAATGACAAATTAGCAACATTTTTAACTTGTTCTTTGGTACTAACTTTTTTATGTTGTTGAGTATTGATTGATTTGTTATGATTTAGAATAATTGATGTTTTTTTCTTTTTTTGTTTAACTTCTAATGTAGGTTGATTTAGTTTATTAGTTTGATCTAAACCATGACCATCATCACTACCTTCAACACTAACTACTTTGCTTCTTCTTTTACGGTTGATTTTAGTTTCAGTTGTAGAAACCATTTCAATATTGACTTTTGGTTTGCTTGGTTTTTTAGTAGCAGTTTTTTTACTTGAAACTTGCTTTTTAGTTTCAAGTTTAGTTTCAAGTTTTGTTTCAACTTGCTGGCTTTCTATTTCCTGTTTTTTATTACTTGCAAATCTAAACAATCTTCTTTTAAATTTGCTTTTATTATTTTCTTCTTGATTTGTAACTTTATTATTTGTTTTTTTTATCATTAATGATTAATGTTTTATCCTTTAAAAAATAACAACAATAATATATTTTATATTATTTTATTTTTTTAATAATCATAGCAGGAGCAGAAATATACTCATTATTAAAAACAAGATTATTTAAAAATTTTTGACTCAATTCATTATTAATCGGTTTGTTTGCATAAAGTGTTGCTATTAAATCACCTTGCTTCACATATTGATAAGGATCAAAATGCAACAAAATTCCAGCTTGATAATCTAAGATATCCTCTTTTTTAAATCTTCCAGCTCCTAAGTGATTGGCTAGTAATCCAATTTCACTCACTTCATTAAAAAATGCATAACCATCTTTTGGTGCATAAATATCAAGTTTATATTGAGGATCAAAGTATTTATCTGCAATAACTTTTTGTGGGTCATTACTAAATGTATTAACAAAATTCACAAAAGCATTGTATGCTTGCTTATTTATTAATACATTTTCAATTTGTTTAATTGCATCATCATAACTAGAACAAACCTTACTATCGATTAAAATATCTGCACAAAATTGAAAGATTAAATCTTTTAATGTTGAAGAATGAAATTTATTTTGTAAAAAATCAACTGCCTCTTTTACTTCAATTGCATTACCAATTGCTCTACCTAATGGTTGTGACATACTAGTTAAGTGGATGATTGTTTTACGATTAAACTTTTGAGCAATTTTTAGGATTAATTCCGAAAATTGTTCCGCTTCTCTTACTGTTTTAAAAAATGCACCATTACCAACTTTTATATCCAAAAAAATGTAATCAGATTGAATAATTAATTTCTTAGACATAATACTAGCAGCAATTAAGGGAAATGAATCAACAGTGCCAGTTACATCTCTTAATGCATATAATTTTTTATCACCAGGCACAATATTTTCACTTTGTAGCATTAATGCAATGTGGGTTTTATCTAGATTAATTTGAAATGTTTTACTGTCATATGCATCACAAATGCCAATTGCTTCTAATTTATCAATCGTCCCACCTGTAAATGATAATCCTCGACCAGATAATTTAACTACATCATAACCCAATGCAGCCAAGATGGGTGACAGAATCAAGCTCACCTTATCGCCAATGCCCCCAGAGCTATGTTTATCTACAGTAATGTGTAAAAAATTATTAGCAACCGGGTTAATTTTTTCACTAGTATCAATTAACACTTGAGTTAAATCAAATAATTCTGTATCATTCATTCCATTAATATAAATTGCCATTAATAATGCAGCTGCTTGGTAATCTGGCATCTCACCATTTATTAATGAATTAACAAAGTAGAAATATTCATCATAAGTTAATGATTGTTTATTTTTCTTTTTGTTAATTATTTCAAAAAAATCCATATTATATCTTTCTATTTAAAACAATAATTTTAATATAAAGTTAAATTATTTTTATTAGTACTACTGTCATCTAATTGTTAATTTATGGCATAAATGCAATAACAATTTATAAGTTAACACCAAAATACTATTTTTGGCATTTATGCATTCAGAATGATTTTGTATTTAGAGGTTGAGTCAAAAAAATGTAATATTTAACACCATTATCAATATTTTAATACAGCAAGCTTTACTATTTATTAAATGGCAACAAACTAAAATCTCATCTTCATTGTTTCATTTATTTACATCCCAATAAAAATAAGTAGAAATAAAGATACTGGTTGGATTATTATCTAAGTAATAGAAGTAGACATGAACATGAAATTTAAACAAAAATTCAAATTTCATGTTTTTTTTATTACACTTGAATTTTATATTCATTAAATGATATTCAATTTAATTTTTCTTGTTTTCTAATGTCATTGAAATATATTAACTTTTAGTAATTTCTAATATAGTAATGATGAAATTACATTTTTAACTAGGTGCACAATTAATGTTTCATCCACTACATTTAAAAAGCTGATTAACAAATAATTTGCTTAATTACCCTACAAGTATTTATAGGGTTTTGTTTTGTAAAATATAATTATTTTTATGCCATTTACTAAACAAAAGAATCAAGATTTTTACATTAAAGACAAGAGAATCTTTTTAACTGATAGTTATAAAAATAAATTTGCTACCAAATTTAAAAAAATTACTGGCAGCAGATTTTATAATGTTTTAGGTTTAAATGAGATGTCATCAAGTTTTAAAACTTGATGCATAATGGTTAATATTTATCAAGAACCAATGGATGAAATGTTGGCCAATGCAGGAAATATTATTGAACCTAAGGTTAGAACATGAGTGGAACAACATACGAATCAAAAATATTTAGTTTATGATCCTAAACAATGTCAATATGACGTTTTTTCAGACAACAAGATTTTTGGTGGTATTCCTGATGGAGAACCATTGCATAATGGTAAGATTGACTATTCTAATGCCCCAATGTTAGAAATTAAAACTAGTTCAATTGATAATTTTTTATACAAGAATATTGATCATGTTTTTGTTTTGCAAAAGGATGAAAATAATCATCCAATTGTAAAGTCAATTGGCACTAAAAGACAAAAGTGGTTCAATGCAGACAATGAAGTAGTTATTCCCCCTGAATATTTATTCCAATTAGGTTTGTATTGTTATTTAAGAAATGTTACTAAAGGGTTATTTGCCATTTGTTTTCTGACAAAAGATGACTACATTAATCCGTCAGCATGTGATGTTAGTCAACGCGAAATTCAACTAGTAAATTTTGATGTTGATTTAATGGAATTTAAGCAATGAATCATTAAGGCTGAAGAATGGTATCATCAACATATTATCTCAGGGATTAGCCCGATTATGAATGAGGCTGATCAACAACTTGTTAATGACTTATTAAATTAAAAATGCAAAAAATTATTTATATAAAATATTCTGAATTAACCTTAAAAGGTAAAAATCGCCTTGATTTTATTAAACAATTATATAAAAACTTGAAGGTTGCATTTCAAGATTTTTCATTGCAAATTGAATATCACTATGATTATATGATAATCACCAATTTTAATCATGATGATATTGATGAAATAAAATATTTGTTAAAGAACATTCCTGGCATTAATTCATTTGCAGAAGCATCAATTTTAGAAAAAAATTTAAAAAATTTAGAAGATTTTTGTTTTGACATAGCAAATAACAGTCAAGCAAAAACATTTAGAATTACTTGTCATCGTCAAGACAAGAGTTTTGTATCATCACCAGACATTATCAACTTGATTGCTACACGAATTTTACACAACACCAACTTGACTGTGGATTTAAAAAAGTTTGAACTTAATTTACAAATTGAAATTAAGAAAGACAAAATTGTAGTTTCAACTAATTTTGAAAAAGGTAGTAACGGTTTACCAGTTGGTTCAAGTGGCAAATGTTTAGTTTTATTGTCAGGTGGAATTGATTCTCCGGTGGCAGCAAGATTATTAATGCAACGGGGATTAAAAGTGGATTTTATTACTTTTATTACTCCACCACACACTAGTGAAAAAGCATTACAAAAAGTTAGAGATTTAGCTAAGGTTATTACACTAGATAATAAGCTGTGTGAATCCAAACTTTTTGTTTGTAATTTTAGTCCAATTCAGCATGAACTAACCCACATTAAAAAGGAAAGTTACCGGATAACTTTAATGCGGCGTAAATTTTTGTTCATTGCCAAGCAAATTGCATTAAAACACCATATTAATACAATAGGAACAGGGGAGAGTCTTGGTCAAGTGGCTTCTCAAACAATTGAAAGCATGAGCACAATTGCTGAAGTTTTAGATAATTTCTTAATTCTAAGACCATTAATTACTTTTGATAAACAAGAAATTATTAATCTTGCTAACAAATTTAATACATATTTATTGTCTATTTTACCTTATGATGATTCATGTGCTTTATTTGCTCCTAAAAACCCAGTTACCAAACCTAGTTTAACTATTGCTAAAGAATTGGAAGAACATTGTGATTTATTAGATGAAATAACTACAAAAGTCATTTCTAACCACATTGATGAAGAGAGATTGTTAGATGGAAAATATCAAAAAATTTGCAGATAAATTAATTAAGGCTATTGAACAATACAAAAAAATTGTTTTGTATGTGCATGTTGTGCCAGATTGTGATGCAATTGGTAGCGCATTAGCATTTAAAAGTTTTATTGATTTAAATTTTAAAAATAAACAAGTAAGAATTGCTGGCCTAAATAAATTGAATTTCCAATATTTGCCACATTTTTTTCACCAAAACTATGAAAGTGTGACCGAAGAATTTGCAAATAATTCATTAGGTGTCGTGTTTGACACTGCTAATTATGATCGAATTTATGACAAACAATTTTTTAATCATTCTTTATCATTTCGTTTTGACCATCATTTATTCATTAAACCAATCTGCATAGATGAATTAATTGATTCATCAGCATCATCAACTTGTGAATTGGTTGGAATGTTCATTCAGTATACAAATTTAAAGATTAATTCTTTGGTGGCTAATTCGTTATACTTTGGTCTGTTAACAGACACAATTAGATTTTTAACAACTAATACCAATAGTAACACATACAAAACTATGACATGACTACAAGAATCTGGGTGTCTAGATAAAAAAATGGTGCATGATCAACTTTATCTACGAACATTAAGCGATTTTAAATTAGATAAAAAGCTTACTAAATACATAAAGTACAAAAGCCATTATGCTCTCATGATTTTAAATAAGCATCAAACTAAGAAATTTGGCAGCAACAACATTAAAAGTCGGTTATTTTTAATGGCTAATTTACAAGAAATTTTTATTTTTGGCATTATTTATTATGATGATGTAACCAATGTTTATAAATGTTCATTACGGAGTCGTGATTACAATGTTAATGCTATTGCTAAAAAATTTTCAGGCGGCGGGCATGTTTTAGCTAGTGGTTTAAAACTAAATTCTAAAAAAGACATTAAATTACTAGAATATGAAATTCAAAAAGCGATTGAATTAAAAGATAAGTATGCATAGATTAGTTAATTTAATTGTTCATTCTCATTATTCATTTCTACAATCAACATTAAGTTTAGAAAAGATTGTAAGTTTTGCTGTTAATAACAAGTGTTCATATGCTAGTTTAGTTGATATTAATGTCATGTATGGGGCAATTGAATTTTATGAGCTTTGCTTAAAAAATAACCTCAAACCCATCATTGGTTTACAAGTTAAATACAAAGATAGTGAATTTGTTTTAATTGCAAAGAATTATCTAGGTTATCAATGTTTGTTAAAAATTTCTTCCATTATTATGACTAATAATGAAAAAGATTGAAGCTCATTAGTTGATGAAAATTTATTTATTATTCGTTTAAATGGAACATACGAATTAATAAATCATCTTTATACATTAGATAATTCAAATAATTCAGTTGCTGCCAAACCAGTTTATTATTTTGACCAAGAAGATACAAAATTATTTAAAGTTTTACAAGCAATCAAAAATGAACAAATTCTAAGTTATGAAAACTTAAATAATTTAGATAGTGATCATCAACTTTTATCACCTGAACAAATAAAAAATAGCTACACTATTGAACAAATTACCAATTTACAAACGATTGTTGAGCATGTTGATCTTGTGATTCCAAAAAATTTGAGCAATAACATGTTACGCTTTCCAAATCCTGATAACATTGATTCAAAGCAATATCTAGATAATTTGGTTCATACTAAATTACTTAATTATTTACAAAAGAATCCCCATCTGAATAAAGATGTTTATTTGGAACGGATCAACTTTGAATTACAGATTATTCATGACAAAGGGTTTGATGATTATTTTTTAGTTGTCCAAGATTTCATTAATTATGCTAAATCTAATCACATCATGGTTGGACCTGGTCGAGGATCGGCCGCTGGGTCATTAGTGTCATTTTGTTTAAATATTACTGAATTAGACCCAGTTAAATATAATCTCTTGTTTGAGCGTTTCTTAAATATCGAGAGAATATCAATGCCTGATATCGATACTGATGTCATGGATACAAAACGGGATATGTTAATTGATTATCTGTTTACTAAATATGGTTACAATCATGTCTGTCACATCATTACTTTTGCCAGAATGAAAGCAAAGCAAGCAATCCGTGATGTTGGACGAATTTTTAATGTAAATCTAAATATTATTAACAAAATTTGTAAAAACATTAAGTCTGATTTTGAACATGACTTAATTAATGCAATTAATCATCCTGAAAACTACCCAAAATACACTAAATCATTAGACATATTAAAGGAAGAATTTGTTCACAATAAAGAACTTTTTTATTTTAGCCAAAAATTAATTGGTCTACCAAGACAATCAGGTACTCATGCAGCAGGCATAATTTTGTCTAATGACAAATTAACTAATCATGTTGCTGTCCAAAGTTGTTTAGACAAAAAAATCATGTGTCAAACAAGTATGGAATATCTTGAAGATTTGGGATTGATTAAAATTGATATTTTAGGTTTAAGAAATTTAACAATTATTGACAGCATTTTAAAATTAGTTAAGTACACAAGAAATATTGATTTAGATTTGCAAACAACTAATCTAGAAGACAAAAAAGTTTTTAAATTATTTCAAGATGCTCAAACAAATGGCATTTTTCAATTTGAATCTGATGGAATGAAGAAAATTCTCAAAAGTATTAAACCAGATTCATTAGAAGAACTAGCACTAGTTTCAGCAATTTATCGTCCTGGGGCTAGTGATGGGATAAAACTATATTTACACAATAAAACTCATGTTAATGAATTAAAGTTCGTTAATGATGAAGTAGCCAAAATTCTTAAACCAACATATGGTGTTATTGTTTACCAAGAACAAATTATTAAACTGGTCCAAATCATTGCTAATTTTGACAAGTTTAAAGCCGATAGTTTTAGAAAAGCCATTAGTAAGAAAAAAGAGGATTTAGTATTAAGTGTTAAAGATGAATTTATTACTAATGCAGTAAAAAATCATTATTCTCAGCAACAAGCTGAAAACGAATTTAATACAATGCTTAAATTTGCAAGTTATGGATTTAATTATTCACATGCTTTAAGTTATGCTTTAGTTAGTTATTGATTAGGATATTTAAAAACATATTATCCCATCGAAAGTATTAGTGTGTTTTTAACCTATGGGGATGTTGATCCTGATAAAATGATGTCATATATTTCTGAAGCTAAACAATTGGGCATTGAAATTAGTGGTCCCAATATTAATTTATCCAATACAAGCTTTGTTTTGCAACGCAATAAAATCATCTTTTCATTAACTAGCATTCCTAATTTAGGTGTTGAAACAGCTAAAAAGATTATTGATTTAAGAAATAAACAACCCCAAAATAGATTTATAGATGCCAATAAAACGATTGCTAAGTTAAGCAACTTAGGAGTTAGCAGGACAGTTTTAGAATATCTAATTAAAGTAGGCTCATTCGATGGATTAAATAAAAACCGTGATTACTTATTAGCTAATTTAGATTTGCTAAGTGATAAAAAAATTAATATTTTAAATATTAATGATAGTTTTGTTTTTGAATTACCACTAAAAGAAGATATTGCCTACCAACCAAATAGTTATTCTGAATATGAAAAAGAAGTTCTAGGAATAAACTTTAGCTTATCAGTACTAGATCAACTTTTTATCAAGTATCAACATCAGTACCAATTACAACATTGTGCAACTAATACCTTATTTGAATTTAATGTCCTAATTCAGATTGTTCAAATTACTAGTAAAATTTCCAAAAATAATAAGCCATATTGGGTAGTGGACTTTATAGAAAATAATTTGTCTTACTCAGCTACTATCTTTGATAATTTAGAACATTTAGTTAGCGAATTAACAATTGGTTCATGGTGGATTATCAAACTAAAATCACCTGAAAAAAGCAAACATTACAATGTTATAAAATTAATTAAAAAGGTTAACATAAATGAATAAAAAACTTTCAGCCGTTGTAATTGATGGCAATTCATTGATGTACAGAATGTTTTATGCAACTGCTAATTTAGCTGAGTATGCAATTGAACATCATATGGTACCTGTCAATGCTGTTAAATTGATGATAGAAACAGGTTTTAAATTAAAACAAAGTCACTATGATTATTGTTTAGTAGCATTTGACCATGATAAAAAGACTTTACGTCATGATTTATATGCAGATTATAAGTCTGGTCGGAAAAAAATGCCAGAAGCATTAGTGACACAAATTCCATTAATCAAAGAAGCATTAAATTTATTGGGATTTAATATTATGAGTAAAGAAGGGATTGAAGCTGATGATTTAATTGGCTCATTTACACAACTCATGAATCATGAGAATGTTCATGTTGATATTTATACATCAGATAAAGATATGTTGCAATTAGTGAATGATTTTACTTATGTTCATTTAATTAAAACTGGTTTATCCAACATCATTATTCACACTGTTGATAATTTTAGTAATTTAACTAAAGGATTACAACCTCAACAAATCCCTGACTATAAAGCAATTGTGGGTGATAAGTCGGACAATCTTGTGGGCATAAAAGGCATTGGTGATAAAACTGGTTTAGATTTGCTTAAAAAATATCAAACTTTTGACCAAATCTATTTACATCTTGATGAACTATCACCAGCCATTAAAGATAAATTTTTATCTAGTAAAGAGGTTGCAGAACTTTGCAAACATTTAGCAACTATTGATAACAAAATTTTTAATCAAGATTATGTTGTAAATGATTTTTTAAATCACCCAATTCAATTCCAACCATTAAAAGCGTTCTTAAAAAAATACCAAATTAATGGTTTAGATAAATATTTTAATCAAGTTAATTTTTCAGAACAAATTAGTTTACTAGAGGAGGATTAAAATTATGCCTGAACTACCAGAAGTAGAAACAGTTGTTCGTTATCTAAGAACTAAGATTATTAATCAAACCATCAAACAAATTAACTTGTTGTATTTTAAAGTTTTACAAAATACCGATCCAGTTAATTTTAATGATTTTTTGTTAAATGAAACATTCATTGACATCACAAGAAAAGGGAAGTATTTAATTTTTCATTTAACAAACCACAAAGCACTAGTGATTCATTTAAGAATGGAAGGTAAATTGTTTGTGCAACCATTAAATAGTGCACCAAATTTTAGTCAATTAATTTGTGAATTCATTCTTAATGAGGAAGTATTGAGATTTTATGACACAAGAAAATTTGGTACATTTGAAGTTTGTTATGAACAAGATTTAATTAATTTAAAATCATTACAAAAATTAGCAATGGATGCTAATAGTGGTGAATTCACTTCTGATTATTTATTTGATATCACTAGAAAGTCAAGAATTGCAATTAAAACTTTTTTATTGGATCAGTCGAATGTTGCTGGCATTGGTAATATCTATGTTAATGAAATTTTATTTATGTCTGGTATTTTGCCCACTAAACCAACATGAGAAATTAACTATGAGCAATGCAAAAATATTGTTAATTATAGTAAAGAAATTTTGAATGCTTCTATTGCAAAGAATGGTACAACCATTCACACATATAAGTTTAATGAATACCAAAGTGGTGGTTTTCAAAGTGAACTCAAAGTTCATGGTAGACACAACAAATCATGTGTAAGATGTGGTCATTGCATTAAGTTTGGTAAAGTCAATGGTCGTGGAACGTATTTTTGCCAAAATTGTCAAAAATAAGCAAAATTTAGCAAAAAAAGTTATGCAATATGTAATTTTATATGTGGATAACTTTTGTATAAAACCCCAATTTTATGGGGATTTTTTTCTTTTTCTTTATTCTAATAATGTGGATAAGTTCACAAATTAAATCTTTTTAGTTTTTTTATAGTTTTTTTCCACTTTTTTTACATATATTAAATATCGTCACTAAATTAATTAATGGCAAAAAGGTGGTTTTATGACAAAAGATTTTTTGTTAAAAACTGAAAAATTTAATCTCTATATTGATTTTTTTGATCACCTGAATGTTACAGCATTGTATGAGCTTTATTTACCAATCGTTGAACCCCAGGCTATTATGCTGTATGAATACTTATACAATTTAAAAAAGATTACTAACCATGCTCATATCACTAGAAATAATATTTATCAATTAACTCAAGTTCTAAACTTAACTCTAGATAACCTAACACAATATTGCTGCAGTTTAGAAGCTGTCGGATTATTAAAAACTTATATAAATCGCGAACAACCTGACTACTTAACTTTTGTTTTAGTTCAACCCCTAGATTATGAACAATTTATGTGTTGCACTAAATTGGTTGAAACTTTGAAACAAAAATTAAGTGCAAAACAATTTCATGAACTACGTTACATTTTTAATCAACAACTTGTTGATAGTAATTGAATAAATATCAGCGAGTCAATTGATTATTTTGCAAACCAATCACTAGATGAGTCAATCCAGCCAACTATTGACTTTAACGTTTTAACCCAAGATATTTTAGTCAAATATAACAAAAAAGTAATTTTTGATAATGTTAGCAAAAATGAGATTATCAAAGTTTATACTAATAACAAAATGACATTACAAGAACTTGTTGTTATGATTAACAATGCTCTTGTATGCACAACTGACAATTTTTGTGTTGTCAATAGCACCAAATTTAGTCTAGATTCTACTATTGATAATAAGGATTTGGTGCCTCACAAAATTAATCGCAGTTACAAAATTTTCAATCTTCATGAACAACTTGACAATTACCAATCAGTTATTAATGATTATCAAACTATTAATCCTGAAAATTATATTTTGCAATTAACCCATCAAGATATTAGTTTAGAGATGAAAAAAACATTAAGTAATTTAAAGTATAAATTTAGTCTAAAAGATGAATGCATCAATGTTTTAATAGATTATTGTTTATTAAAGAATTTTGGTCGCTTAGAACCAAATTACATTTATAAAATTGCCAACACAATTCACAGTGCTAATTTAACAACACTTTCTAGTGTGATTAAATATTTGCAATACATTCATAACAACGTTAAACCTAATGTTCCTAGTATTTTCCAAGATAATTTAGATCATAATATTTCAAATCATGATGATATTTGAAGTTAGGAATCATAATGAAAACTAACATTGATAAACAATTAATAGATTGAATCAAAATACATGTTGAATTTGTTAAAACATTAAATTTTAGTGATGAAGAAATTATCAATCATAGTTTGAAAATTCTAAGCATTTATGATGAATTACAAAAATGTCAAAATACATTAGGTAAATGTATTAATGATGATGAATTGCATGAAGTATTTTATCGCACGAGTAAAAATAGATTAAGTACGACATTTGTATACTGCAATAAGCATCAGGATGGCATTATTACTAATTTATCTAATTATTGAATTAAAGATTTTAATCAACAATGAAATGATTTAATCTTCAGTAAAAACAACATTTTATCTACTAATGAATTTGGTGATTGACGAGCAGACTTGCTTAAATTTTTAAAAAAGCAATTACAAACTACAAATATTTCTGGATTATATTTATATGGTTCATATGGCATTGG
Source organism: uncultured Mycoplasmataceae bacterium (assembly GCA_900544585.1). Lineage (GTDB taxonomy): Bacteria > Bacillota_I > Bacilli_A > Mycoplasmatales > Mycoplasmoidaceae > Ureaplasma. The sequence continues at coordinate 20,902 of UQVX01000001.1, forward strand.
TAAATCCTATATTATGGCATTGTTTTGTAATGAACTCACTAAATTAAATAAAACAATTTGTTTTGTTAATTTGATTAATTTAACTAATGAATTTCGCAAGAATAGATCACCTTATGAACTAACCAATGAATTTTTAGAATTAGTGGAAAAAATGCAGAATTGTGATGTTTTAGTTTTAGATGAAATTGGCATAGAAAAATTTAATTATTGGTTGCATATTGAAATATTATTAGCAATTCTATATGAACGGATTCAATATAATTTGCCAACTTTTTTTATTAGTAACTTAGATTTAAAAAAGTTAAAATTAAAATATCTAAGCACAATGAACAATTCTAGTTTTAAAAAGACTGAAAAAGAAAGTAATGAATTATTAGTTGATAAAATTATTCAAGTAATACATGATTGTGTTAACGGAAAAATAATAAATCTATCAGGAAAGAATTTACGAATCAAGGAATAAGGTTTATATGGTTATTGATCAAGTAAAAGAAATAATTCAAAATAGTTTAACTATTTTGAATTATCCACATATTGACTTTAGTTTAGACAAGCCAAAATTCTTAAATCAAGGTGATTTAAGTACTAATGTGGCTATGATGTTAAAAAAAATACCATTAACAACTAATAAGAATCCAATTGAGATTGCCAATGAGATTGTTGATCATCTAGATAAAAGTTTATTTAGTAAAATCGAAATTGTTAAACCAGGATTTATTAATTTTTTCATTGCCCCACAAACTATTAATTCGCTACTTCACAGAATTGAACAAGAAAAAAGTGATTTTCCACATTTTCCTAAACGAGATGAAATTATTTCTGTGGAATGAGTTTCAGCAAACCCAACAGGCTCATTACACATTGGGCATGCCAGAAATGCTGCCCTTGGTGAAGTAGTAGTCAAACTATATGAAAAGATTGGATACACAGTCATTAGAGACTACGTGGTTAACGATGCAGGTAACCAAATGAATTTATTAGCCTCATCTGTGCTTATTAGATATCTGCAACTTTTTAATAAAGATATTGATTTACCACAAGACAGTTACCATGGTGAAGAAATTAAAGCAGTAGCTACTGCTTTAAAAGATAAATATGGCGAACAATTTATCAATGTTACCCCAAATGAAAATTTCTATATTAGCGATGACAATGTGAGACAAATAATTAGGGTTTTTGCTCGTGATTTTTTATTAGACCAAATCAAAACTGACTTAAGTAAACTAGGAGTTAAATTAGATTGTTATTATAGTGAACAATCTACTCATGATGCCAATAAATTCCCTGAAGTTCTCGCTCGTCTGGGCGACTATGTTTATAAAAAAGACGGAGCCACTTGATTAAAAACCACTGCCTTTGGCGATGACAAAGATAGAGTGTTAATTAAATCTGATGGGGCTGTAACATATTTTTTTCCTGATATTTATTATCATGATTGAAAACTTCAACGTGATAAAAAAATTAGCAAATTAGTGCATGTATGAGGTTCTGACCATTATAGTTATTTAACAAGAGTGAGAGCTGCATTAAAGTGTTTAGGTTATGATGCAGACAATATTTTTCAAGTCATTTTTATGCAGATGGTTAAATTAGTTAAAGATGGTCAAGAATATAAAATGTCCAAACGAACTGGTCAATCATTAACGTTAGTTGATTTGGTTGATGCAATTGGTAAAGATGCTGCTAACTGATTTTTAATCTCAGCTAGTGCATCTAGTCATCTAGAAATTGATATTGATATTGCATTAAAAAATGATAGCAACAATCCATTATATTATGTACAATATGCTTCGGCTCGTGCTTATCAATTGTTAAGCAAAGGGAATTATCATTTTGACCCACAAGTTCAATACTTAAATTTAAATTTAGACATTGAAAAGGAATTGATTAACCAATTACTTTGGTACAAACAAACAATTTTATTTGCAATTAACAACTATGAACCCCAAAAACTAGTCAATTATATTTACGGTCTTGCTAAAATTTTTCATAGTTATTATGAACAAGCTAAAATCATTGATGAAAACAATCCTAACCTGACTCAACAAAGATTAGGTCTAGTGGATTGCTTTAGAATTGTTTTAACTAACGCTTTACATTTAATTAATATTGCAGCAAAAGCTGAAATGTAGTTATTTATATTAAATAAATATTAAATTAATGTGCTACAAATTTAATTAAAATTAAAGAATTTATAATATATTTAATTAGAATATCTAATTTTTGTTTTATGTTTCTTTAATGAAGAAATATAAATAATATTAAAAAACACAATTTAATAACAAACAAACTAAAAAATCAACTAAAAAGCTTAAAAAACAGGTTTTTTAGTGATTTTTTGGATTTTTTGTTTGAAAAAAAAAAAAAAAAAGCAATTCCTACTAAAATTTTAGTTGGTGATATAGTTTTCAAAACTTATCTACAGAATTTTTTATCATCTAGGATTTACTATGAAAAAATCTAGCAAACTATCCCTTTTAACTGCTGGGATTGCTGGGACATTATTAGCAACTTCAGTGGCAAGTGTCGCATTAACTGCATGTACAACTCAAACTACACCTGATAGTTCTCAAGAACAATACAATTGGTTTGAAACACAGATCGATTGGACAAAACCTGAAACATATAGTAAACTATACAAAGATAACCAAGGAGTTTACTATACATCATCAGCAATGACCACTGTTGTTGCGGTGGATAACACCCCAGTTGCAGATGGACAAAGTAGAGCATTTTCAGGGACTGAAATTGTTTTACCAGATAGCGTTATAACCATTAGTGGTTACATGGAAATGGTTAATGGTGTTGCAACACCTAAAGGCGCATTCGAGGGGTTGACAACATTAGAAACTATTAAATTAGGAAATAATGTTAAGACAATTGGTGCTCAATCATTCAAAGATTGTCCATTAATTCAAGAAATCAATTTACCAACTACAACTACTGACATTGGTTCATTTGCTTTTAGTGGTTGTGAAAAATTAGAAACCATTAATTTGAGTAATATTACAACTATTGGCACACAAGCATTTGCTAACACCATTAAATTGAAAACACTAAACTTTGGTGATCAACCAAAAATTAACAAAATTGGTAATAGTGCATTTGCAAGCTCTGGCTTAAGTGGTAAACTTGATTTATCTACAACAGCTACAAATTTATATGAGATTGGCAGTTATGCATTTAGTGGCACCGGATTAACTGAAGTTGTTTTACCAAGTAATCTTACATCATTAGGCGCTGGTGTATTTCAAAATTGCAAACAATTAGTAACGGTTAATAATTTAGATAAAACTCAAGTTAAAATCATTAAACCTAGTACTTTCCAAGGTTGTATTGAACTTAAAAATGTTAGTTTTCCAAATAAATTACTATCAATTGGTGATAATGCATTCAATAATGCAAAAGGATTACAAAAATTAGATCTAAGTAATACTGATATTAACACATTTGGTAATAATTCCTTCCAAGACACAATAATGCTAAAAACTATTGATTTACCAAATAATAAAGATACATTAACTGTCATTGGTTCTGGGGCTTTTTTAAATTCTGGCATTACAAGATTAGCTAAAAAATCAACTCAGGCAGGTAGCGAAGTTATTACTTTACCAGCAACAGTGGGTAAGTTAGGTAATGGTGCATTTGCTAATAGCCAAATTAAAAGCTTTGATATGAGTGCTATAACATCAACAACACTAACAACTTTACCTGCCGACTTTTTTTATAATGCAACAAAATTAGTAACTGTTAAATTACCAAATGCAATTAAAGTAATTGGTGAAAATGCATTTAAAAATGCAACTATGTTGAAAACTGTCACTACTCCAAATCAAAATACATTGAGAGCAGCAGTTGAAAATAAAGTGCAATTTGGTAATAATTTACAAACAATTGGTAATAATGCATTTAGCAATAGTGGCATCACTGAAGTTGCATTATCAAGTTCAGGATTAACTGAAATTGGCACAAATGTATTTAGTAATGCAAGTCAATTAAAAACGGTGGCTTTACCAAGTGGCTTAAAAACAATTAAAATCGGTGCATTTGATAACAATGAATTATTAGATACTGTTAATTTTGACAAACTAACAAGCCTTGAAACTATTGAAGATAATAATTTTAGTAATTCAGCTATTTCAACAGTGGATTTAAGTAACAGTACAAAACTAAAAGGCTTAAATGGCGATAATTTATTCACTAACATGAGCCAATTAACAACAGTTGAAATCCCTAGTAGTTTTAAAACATTAAATGCTAAATCAGAATTAACAAATAGTGCTGGTCAAAGTATTAGTAACAAAGTTTTCACTAAATCAAAAGATTCTGGTCAAGTAAAGCTAACATTACCATTGGTTATTACTGGTAATACAATATCACCCAATCAATTAACATCCCTAAAAGAATATACTGGAGAATTAGATTTAAGTAAAAATACACAATTAACAAAAATCGAAAAAAAGACATTTTATAATCCATCTATTTCTAAATTAATATTGCCAGGTGATAATAAAATTAGTTTTGATTTAGGTGTGGTAACAACAGGAACAAGTCCAACTAAAGCAGATGCGCCAATTTACTACGATGGAACAGGTCAAAATAGTACTGTAAAGGATTCATTACAAGAAATTTCTTATATTACTGAAGTAACAAAAACAAACAATGGAAAATTAAGAATAACTGACAAGGCATTAAAAACAATAGTTAATGTCATGAATACTTATTCTAGTGGTGCAGACTCTGCTACAAATTTAAATAATTGAGTTGTAAGCAATGATTGAATTGATAATGACTTAAATGCAGAAGAAGGAAAAAAATGAACTCCGAATGACACAGGTGTTGTTAATGATCCTTACTCCGATATCACTGCAAATAAATTTAGTGATACAAAACCTAAACCATTATACAAAAAACATAATGGAATTATTTGACAAATAGGATATGACGGTACTTCGCAATCAATAGTTTTACAACCAAAAGAAGGAAGTAGTATAAAACTATATAGAGCATCAAGTACAACAACTGCAAAAGCAACAGAAGACAAGCAAGTATATTTTAAAGAAGCTACAAAACCAGAAAAGTCTATGAAAGTTACTATAGTTATAAAATAAATAAGTAACACAATTAACATTACTAGGTAGTGTAACAAATTTCAATTTAGGTGAAAATGTAACAGAGTCATCAACCTATAATGAAGTTGCTCCATTTGCCAATAGCACCAATTTAATTTCAATTAAATATAGAACAAGATCTGAAGGCACGATAATAATTTGTCAGAAAGTAATGTTGATGCAATAGCAAAAATTATTTATGTGTTTGCATATTCAACATCTACAACAAATATTACAAATAATTTAAGCCTGATTAGGTCTAATTCAAGCTGATAAAAACAAAACCAACATCATCTAGTTCATTGCCCATCAATAGTAAAAATCATTTAAGGTTGTTGGATATTAATCCAATAATTTAATAATAATTTTTATAGTAACTAATTTTAGTTGGCACAAACTTATTTAATTAATACTAATTTTGCAATAAAAATAATGATCCTACATTTTAAATATATCTTGTAGCAAAATTAAATTATCAATAATTAATGACTAGTATTTTAATTAGTTTTTCATATAAAAAACAACATTTGCAAATGTTGTTTTTTTGTTATTGTAACTAATCTTACTAATAATATTTACTTGCTCTTGTTTGATTACAACAAAAATGAATAATTTTATCTTTTAAAATTTTGAATTATCTACTATGACTATATGTCTATTCGATATTAAGATCTGTGTTTCAAACCAATTGTATTGTTCTTGAGAACTATCAGGTGTAGTTTGAGTTGTACATGCAGTTAATGCGACACTTGCCACTGAAGTTGCTAATAATGTCCCAGCAATCCCAGCAGTTAAAAGGGATAGTTTGCTAGATTTTTTCATAGTAGATTCTTGAGATAACAAAAAAATGTCTATCTTTTTAATCGATAGACATCTAAAATATTTAAAATTTGGAAAAATTAAGCACCAATGGCAGTTTGGTTGACTTTCTTAGCTAAACGTGATTTTAAACGATTAGCTTTATTTTTGTGGATAATACCTTTTCTAGAAACTGTATCAACAACTTTATAACCTTCAGTTAATTGGTCATTAGTTGGATTATTACGAGTCTTTTTAACAATTGTTCTCATTTTTGACAATTGAGAATGATTATTTTTATTAGTTTTTTTATCTTGACGTAGACTCTTTTCATTAGCTTTAATATTTGCCATAGTGCTTTATTTCTCCTTAGTAGTTGTGAAATTATTTAATAACAAAATAATTATATAATTATAATTAAGTTTTTAAATTTTATCTCTCTAAATGAATTATTTACAACATAAATTTATTGATAACATTGACAAATTAATCAAGCAAAAGTTATTTGAGATTAGTTTGGCCGTTAAAGTTAAATTAGTACAAGAAGATAAATATGATTGATTTGTTGCCAGGATTTATCAATCAATTTCACATGAATTAACAGCATTCATCAATAAGAAGCTTGATTTATTGGATACAAATTTAATTAGTGACCGTTTAGATAATTTAATCCAAACCTATTTGAAAACCATTAAAAAAGGAAATTAGTTAATTATGAAAAAAATGACAGCTAGTGAAATTAGAAGTAGTTGAATTAATTTTTTTGAATCTAAAAACCATTTTTTTATTCCACCAGCAAATTTAATACCAGTTAATGATCCATCATTGCTATGGATTAATAGTGGTGTTGCTACCTTAAAAAATTATTTTAGTGGTAAAGAAAATCCTCCTAGCAAAAGATTGGTAAATTCACAAAAAGCATTAAGAACTAATGATTTTTTTAATGTTGGTGTAACTGCCAGACACCACACATTATTTGAGATGTTAGGTAATTTTTCTATTGGTGATTATTTTAAAAAAGAAGCAATTGAATTTGCTTATGAATTATTAACTCAAGTGTGAGAGATTGATGTAAATAAACTATGAATTACAATTTATGAAGATGATGTTGAAACATATTCATATTGAACAAATTTAGGCATTAAATCCACACGAATTATCAAGTGTGGGAGGGATAGAAATTTTTGGGATGTTGGTAATGGTCCATGTGGCCCATGTACTGAAATTCACTATGACAGAGGCGAAAAGTATGATCCTCAAAATCAAGGTGAACAATTGATTTTAAATGATATTGAAAATGATCGTTATATTGAAATTTGGAACATTGTGTTTAGCCAATTTAATAATGATGGCCAAAATAATTACACAGAACTATTAAGAAAAAATATTGATACTGGGGCTGGATTAGAAAGACTTGCATGTATTAGTCAGGATGTACCAACTAATTTTGACACTGATTTATTTCAAACTATCATTCATGAAATTGAAAAATATAGTGCAAAAAAATATTGCATCAATGCTTATTTTAAAAATGACATCAACCAAATAAAAATTAATTTTGCTTATAAAGTGATTGCTGATCACTTTAGAGCTGCAGTTTTAGCAATTTGTGATGGGGCAATTCCAGATAATAAGGATCGGGGCTACGTTTTAAGAAGATTGCTAAGAAGAGCAATTGTTTTTGCTCACAATTTAAATATCAGTGATCCGAAATGAGTTAGCAGCACTGTTGATGGTGTTGTAAAAAGCTTAGGTGATTTCTACACTGCTCTAATTAACAATCAAGACAAGATTACTAAAATTATCAATAAAGAAGTTGAATTATTTTCATTAACTTTAAAACAAGGAATGAAGTTATTTCTTAATGCAGTTGAAACAAAGGCATTAAATGATGATGTTGTGTTTAACTTAGTAACCACGTATGGATTTCCGATTGACTTAATCAAGGAAATGGCCAATGAAAAAGGTTTAGAAATTAATGAAAGTGAATTCGAAAAAAGGTTTGCCATTCATCAAAAGGTTTCCAATGCACGAAATAACACTAAAGCAATGGACAACCAAAATGAAGCATTATTAAATTTAGATGTACCATCTAAGTTTAATTATGATGCATTTGAACTAGATGCAAAAGTTATCAAACTATACGATGAAGATTTTGGTGAATTAAAAACATTAAATGGTGATGGCTATGTTGTATTTGATGAAACAGTTTTTTATGCAACTAGTGGTGGACAAATTCATGATACAGGCACAATTAACAACACAATCATTGTTGATGATGTTATAAAAGCTCCCAACTTTCAACATGTTCATCATGTTAAAAATGCACATTTAAATTTAAATGATATTGTTCACTTAAAAATTAACATTGATGAACGCCATAAAAACATGGCTCATCACAGTACTGAACATTTATTGCAGGCTGCATTACAAAATGTTGTTACAAATCAAATCAATCAGCAAGGTGCATTTAAAAGCCCATATAAGTTAAGTTTTGATTTTCAATATCATGAAAAGTTATCTGATAAAAAACTTCAAGAGCTTGAAGATTGAGTTAATGACGTTGTAAAACAAGCTATTCCTGTTGAAGTGTTGATGATGACATTAGATGAAGCAAAAGCAAGTGGTGCAATTGCTATTTTTGAAGATAAATACAAAAAAATTGGTGGTTTATTAAGAGTAATAAAAATGGGTGATAAGTCATGTGAGTTATGTGGTGGCACCCATGTAACTAACACTAAAGATATTGAACAATTTGCAATTACAAACTATATTTCTAATGGTTCAGGTCGTTGAAGAATTGAAGGCTTATCAACACTTGATAACATCAATCGTTATAAAGCTGAATTTTTAACCCAATTTAATGAGGCATATAATGAAGCTAAGAATAATTTCTTAAATAATTCTTTAAGTATTACTGAGTTAGATAATCTTTACCATGATTATTTAAGTAAGTTTAATAATTCTAAGTTAAGACATTATATTAATCTTTATAATGATTTCAATAGCAAGGTAGCTGAATTAAAAAATAATCTAATTAATGAAATTAGCAAAATTTCCATTGAAAAAATTAAAACCATCTATAACCAAATAACTGGCAACAAAAAATTAGTTCTTTTTGGTAACGAATTTAGTACCAATGATATTTCTAAAGCAATGAATGAGTTAATTAAGATTAATAAAGATTGTGTTTTTTGTGCTTTAGTCAACCAAAACAATAAGTTGAATTATTATGTGGTAACCAATAAACAAAGCGGGCTAGATGTATCAACACCAATCCATACAATTAATGAAATCAGCGGTGGCAAAGGATTTGATAAGAGTAATTTTTGTGCCGGTGGGGCTGGTGACATTAACACAATCCCCCAAGTAGTTAAAGTATTATTAGCGTCAGGATTTAAAAATGCGTAAGCTAGCATTAGATTTAGGCACTAAAACTTGCGGATTTGCAATTAGTGATGAACTAGGAATATTAGCAACTGGAATTGAAAATTTTGAATATCCAAATAATGATTTTCAACAAGTGTTAAACCGGATTGAATATTGACAGGAATATTATCAACATAAGATTGATACATTAATTATTGGATTACCTACTAATGCTTTTGATGGTTCAAGCAACCAAAGAACACAATTAGTACATGATTTTAAAAAATTTTTAGAGCAACATTGGATAAATTCATTACCAATTGTGTTATATGATGAAAGATTTACGACACGAATTGCTACAACTTATTTAAAGCAAGATGCCAAACTTAAAAATTCTCAAATTAAAAAAATTAAAGATAAGATTAGTGCTGTTGTCATTCTTAATGATTATTTAAATAGTCTTAAATATTCTCATTAGTAAATAATGCTAGCAATAGCATTATTTTTTATTGAGGTAAAGAAATGAAAATTATTACTCAGGATAATTTTAACGAATGTGGAATTTGTTGCGTCAATATGTTGATTAATTATTATGGACAACAAACCAAAAATTTAAAACCACAGTTACTAAGTCAATGTTCACTAAGTAAATATGGATTAAATTTATTGGAATTAGAAGTGCTTTGTAGTCAATATAAGATAACCTTAGATACTTACGAATTAAGTTATGAGGAATTAATAGTATCTAAAACTAAAAATCCGATGATTTTAGTTTTAAAAACAGATGGTGGTTATCATTATGTAATTGCAACACTAAAACATCATCAACTCAAAATATATGACCCTAGTAATAAGACCTACACTATTGCTAGCAAAGATGAATTCTTATCATGAACTGGTTACGTTTGTTTTAGTTCTGCCAATAAGTTTAAATTTAAACCAGTTAATATTACTTTACCTTTACTAAAAAACCTAAGTTTTTTAGTAACACTTTGTTTCTTAACTTTTAACATTTTAGAGTTTATTTGTAATTTGAGTTTAAGTTGACTGCTTAGTCGAATTGTTAATTTAAATTTTGTAGATATCAACAATGATAGTTTGTGAAAATTAGGCTTTATTTTTATTTTAGGCATTACTATTCATTATGGTTTTAGTTTTTTAATTAGTTACTTTAAGACCCTATATGCTAAAAATAACTTCAAACACTTTACTAATTATTTTTTTAATTTATTACTTCAAAAAAACTTTTATTTCTTTGAATGCTATAACAAGCAACAAATTTTACAAGTTTTTAATTTTAGTCATAAATTACTCTACTTTTATAGCTTTTATTGGAGTGATTGATTTGCCCAAGTTGGATTATTAATAACTAGCTTTAGCTTACTAATCACCATCAATTCAAACTTATGAATCATTTTAACTATGAGTATGATTATTAAGTTAATCATTTATATTTATAAATTTCATTGTGATTTTAGTTACCAAAATCAAGTGATTAACGAACAATTAAAATTTGAACAAAAGTTGCATTGTTATTTGGAGCACAAACAATCCAGTTGGTATTTAGACTATGAAAGTAATTGGTCCCAATTTTTGAATTACAACCTAATGAATTTGAAACAAAATGAAATTAATCTGGAAATCAAACATCATTGAATAACATTATTTAACAAATTTATTGATATGTTACTAATGTTTATCTTAATTGTTACATTATGGCAAACAACAACATTTAATTTAGGCAAATTATTTTTCACTTTAAATGTGTACCAATTATTTAATTCTAGTTTTGATCAAAATGTGCAAGCGATAAAAAATTATTATCAAATCAAACCCATTTACCAATTATTGTTAAATTTTGTTACGACTAATAATTTAAGCAAGTGCACAGGCATTAAATTATTAAACCCCCAAACTTTAACTTGAAATAACAATAAATTAGTTAAAAATGTTTTGATTAATATTGACCAATTATTAGACCATAATTTAATCCAACAATTATTGACCCAAAATAATAATTTAGTAATTAATGAACATCACATCAATAATTACGATCAAACAGATTTAATGCATAAAATCATTTTCATTAATAATGATTTTAGTTTAAATAAGGAAACTACAATTCAACTATTACAATCCCTAGAACACAATAGTTTAGCTAATTTAAGGATTAACTGAAATAATTTTGATTTTCAAAAATTATCTCCTATTCACCAAAAATATTTAATTTTATTTATGTTAACATCTGTCCATGACCACATTATTTGTTTTAATAACTTTTTTATTTTTAATAATTTGGATCCATGTATTTGCAACGAATATAAACAATTACTAACAAAAATTAACAAACAAAACTTTATTATTAGCAATGATGTTCCAGTGGGATTAATAGATTTTTATGACTACCAAATCTAATCACAAATCAGTTATCATAAGTTTTGTTGCCATTATTAGTTTAGCAATTGTGTTTATTGGGTTATTTTTTTGTAATTTTAAATTTACTAAAAGATTACCAGGTTTATTAATGCAAGAAAATAATATCACTTATCTAGTGGTCGATAAAAAGATTCATCAATATTTACAACAAAAAAACACTGTTAAGAACAAAAGTTATTTAGAGTTTGAACAAAAAACATATAGTTTTTTGTGCATAAAAATAAAAGAGTATAACAATCAATATATTTATGAAACAAATTTAGAAATTAATTTAGAGCGCAGTAATATTGCTTATTTTTTAGTCAATAATTTATCATTTTTTAATTTTTTAAACTAAGGAGAAAATATGCGAGCATTAACAGAAATTCAAAAACAACAAATGCAAGCAGGAGCTATTAATAATTGAACAAATGTAATGGGTATTGGTTTAGTTGGCCAATCAATTAATAGTGTCTTATCATTAATTAACCAAATTATCTATCACAATAATCCCAATCCCTATTACACAAGAAGTTCTATTTATAATGACAGTGCTTCTAGATTATTTGTTAGAGCACAACAAATGCCATGAAAGTCAACTTTATCATTTGGGAGCCCATATTTATAATGAAAAAATTAACTGTTCAACAAAAAACCACCATTACTGGTGGTTATGCATGAGATAAAATTGCTTTAGGTTCAATTGCTACTAGTGTTACAGTTAGTTTAATTAGTAATGTTCTAAATATTATTAATTCAACTAAAACTAAAGTCATTAATGAAACAATGAGAACTAATCCAGCTAAAATTTATGGTGCCAACACAACATTAATTAGCAAGTTATTTTAAATTATTTGCCATTAAAACAATTTGTTTTAGAGTTTTTAAACGATACTTTCAAATCTTGAAACTAAAACTATTTTCAAATGTTCAATTGTATGCATAACATAAACAAATAAAATACATGTAAAAGAATTGTTCATCAGGAATTCCTACTTGTTGAGCAATTCTTTTTAATTGTTCATGACTAAATTCTGTTTCTCTACAAAAATTAGCAATATCTCAATATGGATGGTTAATTCTCGTCCATTCAAAATCAATGAAAATAATTTCATTATCATTGATTAAAATGTTGTCTAAATTTAAATCATTGTGGGACAATACTCAATCTTTTTTATCTAATAAATTCAAATATTGGTTATAAATTGATAAATATTTCTTTGGTACTTTTTTAGCAAGATTAACTTTATTGTAATCATGTTTGACAATAAAATCATCTTGAACTTTAATATGATGAAAATTAGTAATTTTTTCATTTAACTTCAAAATAAAATCAGGAGTAATTTCTTTTTTTTCTAAGTTTCTTCCTTTTACTCATTTTTTAATGTAGTTGCCATATTGATCTAAATAAACATAATTACTTTTACCTAGTAATTCCAGGACTCTTTCTTCATTTTTTCGATCAACAATTTGATTGTTTTTTGCAAATCTTAATTGAAATTGACAACCATCGTTCATTTCAATATAGAAGGATACATTAGTATATCCTAAATGGATTTTTTGAATTGTTTTAAGTTGGTCTAATTTATAATTAGACATATTCTTTAAAAAGAATTGCAAAGCAAATTTTTTTAAATCATTAGGTACTTTATAACTATAATGCCAGATTCATCATCCTAATAAACTAACTAATGTAATTGCTAGAATAATTATTGCATATCACTTTGTGTCCATTATTAAACCTTAAAAATTATAGAATTATATATTATTTAATTTTATGTCTAAGTTAATTAAAAATCTTGTTGTTTTCCCAGATTATATGGATGATATTAATCAACAATCATTGGTTTATAATCCATATTTTGATGAACAAAATTTATTTATTTTTAACCCAAATATTTTACAAAATTATCAAGACAAAATTACATTAGACACAATTGAAGAAATAGTTGTTAAATATTTATCAAATTTAAAAATTGATTTCCAACAAACTATAATTGTGGCTAAAGGTTTATTAGCTACAATTATTTGCAGAGTTAAAACAAATTTTAATTTCCAACAAACCATTTTAATTAACCCAATTTTTGCTGATGCTTTAATTAATCCTTACACTAGCAACAAACCAAGTTATAAATTAAACTTGAATCATGTTTGACAACAAACCTTAAAAGAGTATTATCAGGCAAATAAAATTTTTATTGATAAACAAAGTTTAATTTTTATAGAACGTTACAAGTTCTACACCCAATACTGGGAATATCACACTAAAATTACTAGTCTTCTCAATGATTTTATTTACTTAAAATCAATCAAAAACCAAGAAAAAAACTATAACCTAGAACAAACCATTGTTTTATTAGGAGCACATAATAAGGTTATTGATGTAAAGAAAACTAAAAATATTTTACACAAAATGTTTCCTAAAACACTAGTTGTAGACTTCAATTTTTCTAGTCATCACCTAGAAATGGATGAACCACTAAAGTTACTGTGTTGATTAAAGATATTTTTTAACGAGGATTAAATCTTTTTCACACGGTTGCAACAAATTCATTGGCTGGATAATTTTCATAACAAACTTCATACAATGTTTGAAATAAAACACTAGGAATATTGTAAGTATCTAGGTAATATTTAATTAGTTTTAAAGTACGATATCCTTCAATTGTTTGTGAATTTAAATTTTCACTAGCAACTGTAAATCCTAATCTACCAATATCAATTCCAAATTGATAGTTTCTACTTTCATCACTTGTGCATGTTAAATAAATATCACCAACCCCATAGAAATCTAAAATTCTAATTTTTTCACAATTAGTAAGTTTTGCAACTAATGCTTGAATTTCATTTAAACCAATAATTAAATATGCAGCCTGTGTATTGATTGATGTACAATCTACACTTAATAAACCTAATCCTAAAGCTAGGGAATTTTTAAAAGATGAAACTAGTGATGCAGTGTATTCATCATCAAAATAAACTAATTTAAAATATTCATTATTAAATAATTTTTCAATAGCTTTAATTTCAACTAGATTTTTTCCCACAATATTGACAATGGTTTTGTGTTGTGCAACTATTTCACTAGCAAAGGATGGACCAACCATTAAGTAATAATCCTTTACCAATTTGTTTTGTAAAAAAAGTTCTGACCACATTGAACAGTCATGAGGATTTAATCCTTTGGCTGTATTTATAACAATCATATTAGATTTTAAATACGGTTGAATGCTGACAAAAATGTCATTAATTGCAATACTAGGTACACACAAAACAATAATGTCAATTGGTTGATGATTAAATGCTTCATTGTAGTCGCTATAGCACTTGTGAGGTGGTGTTAATTTTGTGTTTACAAAAGCACTATGCTTACCTTGCATCAATTCTTGACCTGCACTCGGATTTTTAGAGTACATAAAAACATTACAATTTTTATTGTGCAAAAGGACTTGACTAATTGCTACTCCAAAAGCTCCATTACCAATAATTAACACATTTTTCATTATTCACCTTTTGTTTTTCAATATAAAGTAATTGGTACAATTTCTAAACCAAATGCTATTCTAATTTGATTTTCCATATATCTAGCATAACTGAAATGTAAATATTTACTATCATTACAAAATAACACAAAAGTGGGAATTTGACTTTGCACTTGAGTGGCATAATTAATCCTTATTCTGCCCCCTTTAAATAAAGGTGCTTCTTGCATCATTTGAGCTTTTAAAATCACATCATTTAAGATTGATGTTGCAATTTTAATTGTTGCTTGTTGTTTGATCTTTTGGATTGTGTCAAAAATCGTACTCATTCTTTTCTTGTCTATGGCACTAATAAAAACAATTGGCGCTCAAGAAAGATACTTAAATTGTGAGCGGATTTTTTTTGTTATCTCACTCATTGTGTGACTATTCTTTTCGATTTTATCTCACTTATTTACCACAATGATAGTCGGAATATTAGCAGCATGTGCTAATCCACCAATAACCTCATCTTGTTCAGTGAAACCAGTTGCAACATCAATCGTCAATAAGATACATTGTGAACGTTTAATTGCTTTTTGCGCTCTTAAGACAGAATATTTTTCAACATTTGTTACAATTTTACCTTTTCTTCTAATGCCTGCTGTATCAATGATTTTAAATTCTTCCTGATGATATTTGAAATTGGTATCAATGCTATCACGAGTACTACCAGCAATATCACTAACAATTACACGATTTTGGTTCACAATACTATTAAATAATGTTGATTTCCCAACATTAGGTTTTCCAATGATGCAAAAGCAATAACTTGCATCATTTTTATCTAATGGTTTTAGTTGGTTTATATCTTTAATTACTTCATCTAATAGGTCACCAACACCAATTCCATGGGCTGCAGAAATAAAATATGGCTTACCAAACCCTAAGTTATAAAATTGGTTCATTTCATCAAAACCAATTTTCTTTTCTGCTTTATTAACACACAAAATTATTTTTTTATTTTTTGCATATTTTTTTAGTGTTTTTGCAACAAAAAAATCACTTTCTTCTATTCCATTTAAATATGAAACTAAAAAAATTATGACTTGAGCTTCATCAATTGCAAAATTAACTTGTTCATTAATGTTGGTTTGAAAATCAACATTAGAGTTTTCTAAACCACCAGTATCAATTATTTCAAATTTTCTAGTTAATCATTCTGATTCATCATAAATTCGGTCTCTAGTTACCCCAGGAGCATCATCAACAATTGCTTTATTTTTTCCAATAATACGGTTAAACAAAGTTGATTTTCCAACATTAGGTTTGCCTACAATTGCAACTGTTAACATGTTAACCTCTATCGACGACGATATAGGTTATTTTACAAAAAATTAATTAATTTTTAGTGAATAAAAAGTTTGTTCAATTTCATGTCACTGAGCTTTAACAAAAATTAAATCATATAACTTATGGCATGCAATTTTTCTTTTAATAAAAAATGTACTTTGACTACAATTACATTCTGAATAATGAACTTTATCAAGAAAAGACATTTTAAGAATGCCTCTTTCCTCTTTACTTAACTGTCTCATTGCAGCATCAACTAGTTTAATAAAATCACTAATTTTTTCCACTCTTTCATCATCAAGTTGCAAGTGAGATTTTCTTAATAAGTCTTGATTTTCTAATTTAAATTTATAGTTTTTATAAATTTCAAATACTTGTTTTATGGCTTTATAAATTTTTAAATTTGATTTTAAATTTTGTTGCATTTTTCTCACCTAAAATACTTTAGTTTATGTTTTTACAAAAAAATATTTAAAACAAATATTCAAAATAAAATTATGTTTTTTTTACATTTTTTTTATTAAAAAATTACTGTCTTTTTATTCTAGTAACTTTTTAAACAAATTCATTAATTTTAGTTGATGAAATATTGTGCAAAAATAAATAATTTTAATTTAGATGTTCTAGATTTATTTCTCGTTTTTATCGGGATCTTAATTCTAGGTAATGTGATTATTAATTATCAGCCAATCTACCTGATTGCTTTTATTGTTATTTTGGCATTTATTGCTTTTAATACTAATTCATGACAAAAGTATGTATTAATATTTTTGATTTGATTAGTATATTGTTTGCTATTGGTTTTCTTAAAAATTGAATTATCAATCAAGCAATTGAATAATTTTATTAACCAAATTAACCCTAATTTTTATTCGTTCAGAAATAAAGCAATCAACTATTTAAATAGCATATACAGCAATTCAACTAGTCAATATATTAACCTTTTATTATTCAATAATAAAGGTAATAATCCAGTTTATGAATTAACTAAACAACTATCAATTACTCATTTAATAGTTGTTAGTGGATTACATATCAATGTGCTACTTTTTATTTTTAATAAAACGATCTTTTTAAAAGTGAAAAATCACTATTACCAATCAACATTTCAAGTTATATTTTGTTTTATTTGTAGTTATTTCTTGGCATATAGTATTAGTATTTTAAGAATCACTATTAATGGTATTATTAAGTTGCTTTTTAATAAATGTGATAGCAAGAAAATTAATTGTTACTCAGGAATGATTATTTTATTGTTTCTAAAAAATGAAGTAACAAGTTATGGGTTTTTAATGTCATATTTATGTAGTATTGGGATTTGTATTTTAGCTTTTTACATTAGCAATAAATTAACTTTAACAATTGTTATCAATGGGTTTTGCATTTTAATAACCCTACCATTTGTGATAAAAATGAATGGTAAAATTAACATTTTTTCATTCTTTTATAACTATATGTTCGCTTGTTTAATCATATTTGATTACTTGTGATTTTTAATTTTTGCATGATTTAAACCATTCATTGTAATTAACAATTATTTAACTAAATCAATGATCGATTTAATGCATATCAATCTTGATCTTGCTGTTTTTATTGTGGCAAAACCATGAAAAACAACCATTACTGCAGTTTATTACACGACATTTTTGTTTATTTTTTCCAGCTATACAAATTACAAAATGAATAATTTTGTGTACAAAAATGTTTTTTAGTGTATCATTATATTGTATTTGTGTTAGAAAGTGGGGAATAGTGGTAGATGTTTCTAGGAACATTTGAGCATTCAATTGATCCAAAAAATCGTTTAACTCTTCCCGCTGTATGACGTAAATTGTTAGATGACAAAGTGATAATTTCTATCTCTTCAGATAATTGCATCGAGATAAGAACAATTGAAGCCTACAAAGCTTACACAGATACACTTTTGAAGTTGGATACCAAGAAAGAAATGAACCGTCGAATTCAAAGAACAATTTTTTCAAACAGTTCAGAAATTCAGATTGACAGTGCAAATCGTATCTTGTTACCAGCATCATTGATTAATTTAGCTAAGATTAAGAAATCAGTTGTAATGTTCGGTGTGGTTGATAAGATTGAAATTTGAAACCTAGATGAATACACAAGTGAAAAACGAAGTAGTGATGTTAAAAATTTGAATCAGGAATTAGAAGGCTTGAGTTCAAATGAGTAGTAACGCTCATAAATCTGTAATGCTAGAAGCTTGTATAGATAATTTAGATATTCAAGCAAATGGGTGCTATATAGATATGACACTTGGTCGTGGTGGACATACAGACCTTATCCTTAAGAAATTAGGACCACAAGGTTGTGTCATAGGAATCGATCAAGATCAAACAGCCATTGATTATTGCATTAAAAAATTCATTTCAGACAAAAGAGTTACTATAATTAAAAACAATTTTTGTAATGTTCAGTCAATCTTACGTGGTTTAAAAATAAATCATGTGCAAGGAATTTTGATGGATTTAGGTGTTTCTAGTCCTCAACTTGATAATCCTGATCGTGGTTTTAGTTACCACAATGATGGTCCGCTTGATATGCGGATGGACCAAACACAATCTTTAACAGCACAAACAATTGTTAACACTTATTCATTAAAAGAATTGTGCACAATATTTAGAAATTATGGCGAAATCAAAAACCCATTATCTGTTTCTAGTGCTATTATTAGGTATCGAACAAAATTTGGGTCAATCACTAGTACACTACAATTAGTGGAAATAATCAAGGCAGCATTACCTAAGAAAGAATTGTCAAAAACTAAGCATTTTGCTCGCTGCTATTTTCAGGCGTTGAGAATTGCAGTAAATGATGAGTTGAATATTTTAAAAAAAAGCATTGAGTTAGCTGCTCAATGCTTAGACAAAAATGGTCGACTTGCAATAATTACATTTCACTCACTTGAGGATAAAATCGTGATCAAAGCATTCTCAGAGTTGAGTAAAAATAAATTACCGAAAGAAATACCTATTAATGATTCATTAGGTCAAGAATTTAAAATATTAAATATTCGGCCAATTATTCCTGATTCTGATGAATTAATTGATAATCATCGCGCAAGATCATCTCGGTTACGTATTTTGATGAAATGTTAGAATTGTTCATTTTAGTAATCTTTGATCTAGTTTACTAAACCATTAATAAAATTAAAATTAATCATAGCATTATGAATTGCACATTTAAGAAACAAATAAAAATACAGAGAATACATTTATTTAGTTTTTAGCAATGTTTGATTTATGTAATGTGGAAAGAAAATCCTCCAAACTTCAGTTTCCGATATGAAGATTGGAGGATTTTTTTTATACAAATAATTGCATATTTAAGAACAACAATATTGATTATACATAAATTTTATGAAAAACTTGAATTAATTTCTTTTCCATAACACAGCAATTTATAAAGTATAATGATAGAGTGTGTTTTCTGAGTAGCATTCACTTATTTACTCAAATTTAAAAGTAAAGGAGGTAAATAAATGACTAAAGAAAACGCGTTACAAAAACAAAAACGTGAAGCAGAAAATAATTTTGCTAATGCCCCACTAAAGAAAAAAATTAGCTTCTTTTCATCAATTATTATTGTAATTGGTGCTGTAATGGGGGCAGGAATGTTCTTCAAAGCAAAAACAGTTCTTGACAATTCCCAAGGGTCAATTTTGTTTTCTGTTTTTTCATGACTGTTAACTGTAGTTGCAGTCATTCTTATGGCTTTAGCTTTGATTGAAATTGCAAGTGCTAGAAATGATAATTTGTCGATCATTGGTTGATGTCAGACATTTAATAGTCGGGTAGTTTATAAAGCATGTAAAAACTTTATGTCTTACTTGTATATTCCATTGACATACTTCTTTTTGCCCCTATATTTTATTCAATCCATTCAAGATGGGGTTGCTGCAGTTGCTGGCGGAAGCGCCACAATCGGTCCTGCTAGTGTTGATTGATTAATTGTCACAATCATTACCATTGCTGTATCATCATATTTTATTGTTGTTTGTGGATTTTCATCAAGAATTGGGAATATTCAAAATTATGTAATTACTGCATTTAATTTTGTACCGGTTTTTATTGCTATTATTGTAAGTTTCATAGGTGTGGCACAAATTGGTGGCATTGCTGGCGGACAAGCTGGCTTGGATAATAATTTAATTAGTCAAATCAAATTTGATCCTATTCAATTTGTACCAAGTAGTACAGCTAATCCAGATAAACTATATACGTTTCAAATGATGAGTCCTGGTTTTGGGCTATTCATTGGTGTTGGAGCAATTTTCTTTGCATATGATGGTTTTTATGTCACGGCTGGTATTCAATCAGAAATGAAAGAACCTAAGAAAACACCTTATGCTTTATTATATGGACTATTAGCAATTACAGTTGTTTATTTGCTAGTTGCTATTGCAATGTCATTAGGATCAACAGATGGGGCTCCTAGTGGGATGAAATGAATTTTTGAAAAAAACAATATTATGCCACTTTATGCTGTTTTTCAAATTTTAATTGGTGTGGGAGTGTTAAGTATTTTAAATGGTTTTGGATTATGAAGCTCAAGATTTTATGAAGATTTAATTAAAGCAAATGAACTGCCATTTAGTACAAAATTTATTAACAAACTTAATCAACATCGTCCAAGAGTTGGAATTGCCTATAGTTTAGTTATTACATTACCAATAATTTTCATTTTCTGTACTATTGGCGGACTAGCATATGTTAATAGTGGCGACTATGATAGTGTAGTATTTGGTGCCAACTTAACAAGAATGTATTCATTTGGTGATTTAATGGGTACTTGAGCATCAGTTGGTGCATTTACATTTATCTTATTACCAATTTTTGGTGCACTTAGAAACCGTAGAACTAATGATGTTTATGTCGAAAAAACTAAAGTGTTAATTCCAAGTGGAATTGGTTGCATTATTATTATGGTGCCAGCAATCTTTATTACTTATTTTGCTCCCATTGCAGATGTATTATTGTTGTTTAGGATTCCAACAACTAACACACCTAACTATAACTATTTGATTGACATCTTAATTCCAAGAATAATGCTTGTGATTGTTTTAATACTATATATAGCAGGATCATTTCTTCCTACTAATGTTGAAGACTATTTTCTTACCAAAAAATATGGAAGTATCCAGAATGGTGAAGGGGCTAAATTAGAAGCAATTGCCAAGGCTACTAATCAACCTCTGAATACAGTAATATTTAATACTTTAGAACAAACAAAAAGATGAAAATTAAACGATTGAGAAAAAAATGTGCTTGGTCGAGATGAATTAACTGACTCTGAAATTCAAAAAATTATTGCTAAAGAGCATCAATAAAAAATTATTTTTTATTGTTTTCTAAAATGGTTTGTTTAAAATCAAACCATTTTTTTTCTTTTAACATCTCAATTTCATATGAGTAGGGTGGATAACTACTTTTTTTATTTTCCTCACAAACAATATATGGAGTTTCGAGAATTTTAGGAATGCCATCTAATTTTGGATGTCAAGCAATATAACATAGTGTTTCAAATCCAACATAGCCATAACCTAAATTTTCATGACGATCTTTATGAGCATTTAAAGGATTTTTTGAATCATTTAAATGAACAACTTTAATCTTATCTATGCCAATGGTTGCATCAAATTCTGTGATGAATTCATCAAATTCTGACATTTTATAACCAGCATCATTGAGGTGGCAAGTATCAATGCACACTCCAAGATTATGTGTTTTATGTACTCTAGAAAAAATTGCTTGGATTTCAGATAGTTTGCTACAAACCTCTGATCCCTTACCAGCCATTGTTTCTAAACAAATAATTACTTTAGTTTCTAATTTATCTAAAACAAAATTTAATCCATCAATAATTTGTTGTATTCCTATTTCTAATGGTTGATTTAATTTGCTACCTGGATGTAAAACAAGAAGACTAATACCTAATTCTTCACATCTTTTGATTTCCTGAGTTAAAAAATCAACAGCTAAAACTCTTGTTTCTGGTTTTTCAGAACAAAGATTAATGATGTATGGCGCATGGACCACAAGATTATCAAGACAAACATTATTTAATTTCAACAGTTCTTGAGCTTGTCTAATATTATTTATATCTAGTGGTTTACGAATTGTATTTTGTGGTGCACCTGTGTAAACCATTAGGGTATTTGCGCCATAACTTAATGCTTCTTTTACACTGCCTACAAAAAAATCTGGTGCACTAAACGCCACATGGCTTCCTAAAATAAACTTGTAATTTTGTGACATATAAACCTATAAACTCGCTAGAAAAAAAATAAATTATTTCAATTATATAAAGTTATCCTTTTTCTTTAAATTAAAAATCAGATTTAGATTTAAGGAGATAAGAATGCAAGTAAATGTCGGGATGATTATTGGGTTTAATTTGTTAAATTCAGAAATATTTGAAGTTGAAATTGATGATGCACATCATAATGTTCATAAATTCACAATTAAACAATATCTAAAAAATATCAATGATTATAAATTAGGTAATTTTGTTGTTGTTTATAAAAATGAAGGTGAAAATGATTTTAGAATTAAATTAATCTCAGAGTTAATTTAATTAATTGATAAAATAGGTTTTATGCTTGATATATTAAAAATTATTGGATGAATTTTTTCTTGGCCATTTTTGTTTATTTGATTACTAATTGAATTTCATAGTTGTTCAGTGGCAGGGAAAAGATATAAAAAAGATCCTACCTCTTCTACCCAAGAGGAAAGATATGAAAAAATTAAAAAATTAGTTAATCATTTTTTGTATTGAAAAAGAATCAAAGTAGAAATTGTTGGGAAAGAAAAAATTGATAAGAAGGTCATGCTATTTGTTGCTAACCACAAATCTAATGCCGACCCATTAGTGGTTTTAAAAACCATCTTGAGTCAAGATGTGCCATATGTGACCTTTATTGCTAAAAAAGAGTTACAGGACACAAAACTTGGCCACGCTATGGACTTGATAGATACTATTTATGTAGAAAGAGGCAACCTAAGAGAAGTGCCTAAAATTATTGATGAAATGGTTAAAACAATGCAAAACAAAGTTTCCATTTGTTTATTTGCAGAAGGTACAAGAGTACATGGTGATGAATTTGCAGATTTTAAACCTACATTGTTAGAAGCCGCCTATCGTACCCATTTAAGTGTGCAACCAACTGTTATTTATAATACAGATGGATTATTGGATAAAGGTTATAAAAGACCAAAAAATAAAACAGTTAAAATAAATTATTTACCAAGTATTAATGCTGCAAGTTTTATCAATATTGACAGAAATAACTTCATGAAAAAAATTCAAACTACAATGTTTGAAGAATATCAAAAAATAAAAAATAATAGTTATGCTTAATGATGAATTAGAACATAAATTTAGTTTTAATCATAGTGAATCAAAAAATTCACTAGATGTTTTACTAGAGCTTATTAAAAAGAAAAAAACTGATATTAGAGATATCGATATCAAGGATTTAACTGACCAATTTATTAAATATTTTCATGAACATGAAAATACTGTTTCACTTGAAGAATATAGTGATTATGCAAACATGTCTGCATATTTAATTGAGCTAAAAACAAGAAGTTTACTCCCAAATGCTGATTTAAGTATGAAAGATCGTAAGTCCATCGAGGATGAACAAGAAGCATTTATTAAAAGATTATTAGAATATCAAATGTACAAAAATGCCGTCCCACTATTAAATAAATACAAAGAAAAGAGAAGTTTTTTAATTGATAAATATCCTGAAGATTTTGATGAATATTTAACTAATGATGCACCAATTGTAAAACTACCAAAACAAATGAATCCAGATAAATTAAGGGAAGCGTTAGAAAATGTTTTACTTAAACAAGTAATCAAAGAACGTTTAGAAACACCTGTAGATTTACATATGTCTGTCCAAGAGTATTCTGTGGAAGAAGTTGTTTTAGATTTAATAAATACATTACATAAGAGTAATACTCATAGCACCTTATTTAGTGATTTTTTTCTAAGTTTATCGATTACAAAACAAAACATTGACTATTTTTGTATGTTAGTTTTTGTCATGTTATCTTTAGTACATCAAGGTTACTTATTCATTGATGAAAAAAAGGATTATGATTTTTTTATAGAACTTAATCAAGAATTATTATCAAGTCAAGATGTAGCTGCTAATTTTATTAAACAAATTAAAACTGAATTATTTGGAGAAGAATAATGATAGATGATAAAGAATATCAAGATGAATTAGACAGAATTAGTGCTTTAGCTGATGAAATCTTAGCCAATGATGATGAAACTGAATATGATGAGCTTGATGAAGAAGAATCTGATGATGCTTATGATGATGAAGCAGAAAATGATAGTGATGAAGCCAGCAAAGATGATGCATCAGAAATAGATCAAGATTTTTTAATTAACCAAGAAATATTAACAAAAGCTAATGAGTTATTAGGTGGTAAAAAACCTATCATCGATGATAGTGAATCTGATGAAGTGTTATATGGTAAATATGAAATTATTTATAGTGACGGTAGTAAAACTAGTGAAAAATACACAAAATTAAATGAAGATACTAAACTATCTGATTTCAACCATGAAGATGCTAGTGTAACCATCAACAAAATTAAGGCTGATATTGATAAATATGCTGAGGAAAGAAATCAAATTCAAAATTTTCTTGCTCACAATAATAAAGAAATGAAAATTAGTGAAGCAAGAGGATTAATTGAAGCATGTTTATTTGTTTTAGGTAGTGAGGGTTTAAATGCTTATGATTTAAAAAAAGTTACTGACCTACCACTTGCTGTTATCAATAACATTCTTGATGAAATGACACACTATTATTTAAAAAATAAAAATAGTGGTTTTTTACTTGTTCAATATGGTAATAAATATAAATTTGTTGTCAAATCTCAATACTACAATTATTTGAATTTAATTCTTAATAAAAAAGAACGTAAAGCACTATCAGATAGTGTTTTAGAAACACTGGCTATTATTGCTTATAACCAACCATGTACTAAAGGAACAATTGAAAAAATTAGAAACAAAAGCTGCTTGACAGCCATTGAAAGATTAAAAGATTTAGGTTTAATTGAAGCTGATGAACGTTCAGAAGCAATTGGCAAGCCATGACTGTATTCTGTCACCCAAAAATTCTTTGATTTGTATGGCATAAAATCACTTAGTGAATTACCAATGATTAACCGGGATGACAAAAATTACACAGATGAAGTCGATGTTAATGCTGATTTCATTAATGAGATTAATGAGGAATAATTATGAAATATGGCATTATTGTAGCGATGAATTATGAATTAGCATCGCTAGGCATACCATATCAGACTATTGAAAAATCACATCAAACTTATTATTTATTTAATGATGATATTGTTTTAATTTATAGCGGCATTGGCAAGGTAAATGCAAGTTATAAAACAAGTTTATTAATCAATGATTTTCACCCTGACCACATTATCAATTTAGGATCTGCTGGTTGCACAAATAGCAATGTAGCACTTTTAGATATCAATATTGCAGATAAATGTCAATATGGTGATGTTGATGTGACATGTGATCCTAAATATGCAATTAACCAAATTCCCTATGAACCTAAATGATTTTTTAATGATTTACAAATGATTAATTTTTTAGCAAAATTATTAAGTGAAAAAAATATGCATGTAATTTGTAAAACTGCCATGACAGTTGATTCATTTGTTACAAAAAATAATGTTCATTTGTTTCATGAATTAGCAAATCATGAAGTTGGCAGTGTTGATATGGAATCATGTGCAATTGCCCAAGTTTGTCATCACTACCAAATTCCTTATAACTGCATAAAAATCATTAGTGATAACATTCATCACCCAATTAATCACACTGAATTTGAAATGAATATGAGCAAAATTGCTAAAATTAGCAAAACAATTTTACTAACAATTTTAAATAGTATCCTTACGATACATAATACTAGCACCAACAAAAATTAGTAGCGCTGACAATATGATTCATCAAGCGATTAAAGTTGGATAATCATAAACTGGTAAAATTTCAATTTGATTCAAGCTAGCTAAATTTTGTTTTGTAATTAATGTTAATGGTAAAGAATGATTATTAACTATAATTCCATTTAATTTAGTTAAATCATAATTTTCTATGTTACTAAAAAAATTATTATTTTCTTCTGCTTGTCAAACTGCACATTTAGTTCTTTGGGGATTAATAGTTATTTTCGCTAATGTGTTTGCATCAAAATTATTAATATTATTAGGTTGTAATAAAACTGCAAACCACATCGCAATTGTATCTGAATTAACATCAGGATACTTACTTGGATTAGTAATATAATCTTGCATTAATTGATAAGTTTGATATTGAAAATTAAATAAGTAATTATTTAAAGTACTAATAAAATCATTACTATTCAAGTAATTATTAATTGACAATTTATAATCAGTCATTAAACTACTTGAAAAAATCATGTAGTAATAATTAGCAGCATTGTTACCATAATTTTTACCAGTCACAGTTTTCAGTTTATTTTGAACTTGCAAGGCTAATTTAATTTGATCAACATTGTAAAATGTTTCATAAAAATTAGCAAGATTACTAGTACTAAATTGTTTAATTACATAATTGTTATTTAAGAAAATAGGTGTTGGCAAACTAAAACTACTAGCTTGAAAATCATAGTTAGGAATAGTTCCCATCAAGTTAGTTAAAAATAATGTTTGATTTGATGGTGTGGTAAAGCTAATTCAGTTTGAACTATATTTATCTAAATCAAATTGATTAAATTTGATATGAAATGACGCATCTGCACTTAGCATATCTTTATATTTTGGTAAAAATTGCATATTATTTCAACTTCAACCATTGATATATACACTATAAAACGAAGCAAACAGACTTGCTGGATCTAAGTAAGCTTGACTAATAACATTTGTTTGTCTATAGGCTGTATTCCATGTTTTATCTAAAATGTTTTGGGGACTATAACCTAGTAGATCTAGAGGTTTACCATTAATTTTGCTAGTATTTGTAATTGCTAAGTTATTGTTTGTTGCAATAGCATAAGTGCTAACTTGATAACTATCTTTATTAATAAATTGGGTTGTTGAATAATCAATTCCTGTTTTTGCAGCTTGTTGTGGTTGCATCACAATTGAGACTACATTCACAAAATTGACAATCATGAATAAACCATTTAAACTAATAATAACAATAAAAATGGTAACTTTTTTAAGCATGAAACAACCTAAAACAACAATGCCACTTCAAAATATCCCTGTTGTAAATGGTCCAAGAAATGCACCAAGCATAATTGCTCGTTGCAAATAAATATCAAAGCTATTATAGGTAAATAAAAAACTTGTAATAATAACAGCTATTAAACTAATCAATCCATTTATTAAAAAGATGATAGCTATTTTACTTCAAATCATTACTGTTCTAGTTAATGGTTTGGAATGCAAAACTAATTCACTGCCATCTTCATATCCTTGTTTAAACAAGAATAGCACCATGGACATAGCAACAATTACTAACAAGATATTAATAATTGATAGCACTGATTTATATGTGAATAACTCTAGATAATTTAGTTTTGTTAGATATGGGAATAAATATAAGAATATCGCCAACAAAAAATAATAAATCACTAATGTAATTCAAAATATCTTTGTTTTGATTAGGTTGAAAAAATTGTATTTTGTATAAACCAAAAAATGTTGCATACTTAACTAGTATTAATTTTACCTAATCTAAGTAAATTAACATGTTAAATATTTTTGTTATTTAAGTCTGATTTATTTGGATATTTTTGATTTAAATATTTATCAACTGCTCATGACAAGACTGGCATTGGAACACTTCCATTACGAAGAATTAAGTCAAACAAGTCTTGTGTATTGTTTTTAGTGTTAACAGGTTCATTTCAATCCATGAAAGTTACTCCTGGATTATTTTTTTCAAATAATGTCTTAGCTTTTAAAAAGTAAGATTGCATATCATTTAAACCATTATAGTAACTTGTTGCTTGAGCCGTGTATTCTAAATAACGTTTAGTTTCTCTCTTGATATCATCAACACCTAATCCTGAATTTGATGTTAAATATGTTCTAGCCTCACTTAATGAATATCCTGTACCAGCTTTAAATGTACCATCTGTACCAGCATGTATACCAACATCAACTGTAATTCTCATTGCTCTTAATTGTCTTTCGTTTAGAAAACCAAAATATTGCAATGCATCATAATATGTTTGATTGTTCTTTTTTTCAGGTTCTGTTGCTTTTTCACCAGCTTTATTTGTTTTTACTGGCAATCCATAAACACCATTAGCATAATCACTACTTAATTGAGAAATATCTGTAGTTTTAGACTTTGTACCAAAAGATGGTAAAGTTAGAACATCTTTTGGGGTAAATGTTTCTACACCATTATTATCTTTACTAAATGAACCACTAGCCTGTGTTGGTTCTCCATAAACCCCTAATTGTGTAGCAAATCATTCACTAAACAATCCCCAACCTTCAGCATACGCAGTTGATGAAAATGAAACAGCATCAGCATCAGCTGGATTAGCACTTGCATAGTCAAATTGGAAAACATGGCCACTAACTGCTTCATGGTTAGTTAATGTTGACATTGACCATTTTTGTAAACCAAAATATGGATTAACATCAAGATAGAATCCTCCTCAACCTTTATTTGCTCATTCTGCAGCTCCTAAACCTTCATTAGCATAAGCAGCCCCACCTTCTCCTGATCTTAAAGTTCAATTATGAGGCGTTGGTTTAAAAGCACTTGCAATATGGTCACTTACATTTGCTTTATAAACTAGATATTGATAAACAGCTCTTGATGAACCAATGTATGCTGCTTCTGGACTAATAGATTTATCCATTTTGTCATTAGTAATTGTGTCAGATGTTTGAATTGTGGCAGGTGATAATTTTTCAGTAATGTATTTAACATATAAATTTCCAGCTTCACCATTAGTTTTAGTCACATCAGCATTTGTATCACCAACATAACCAATTACACTAGCGACTAAATCTTCATTTCCTACATAGTATGATTTGTATTTATATGGTGTTTTAGTTGTACTAGTACCTGCATTACTATCGCCAGTAACACTTGCACAATTACTACCATCTAATGGTTTAGGTTGTGTTTGTTGTGGTAATAAATTAGTTGTTCCATCAATAGTAGGAAATTGAGTGGACGTCATATCTCTACCATTAAAAAATTGGTCAGAGTTTAATCATTGGAAAAAATTAGGCATATTAACTACACCTGAAGAATTTCTAATTTCAACATTTTCTTTCTTTACAGATGCAAATTCATTACCAGATGAATCCTGGTCATACATGTATGTTTCTTTTCATTCTCCAGATGCACCAACTTTTAAATCAGCAATTTTATTAGCAACTTGTGTCATTGCATTAAGAATACCTTTAACTTGACTAGCACCAAATTCGTATTGTTGACTAGGGTCAGCATCAATTACATTAGAATGTTTTTGTAATAATGCCTTATAAATTGCTTGTCCAGTTGGACCTGAAAATCCAATTCCAATATCTTTTGTTGCTAAATCCGTTTTATCTAATCCCAAACCCTTAATATATTTGCCAGACTTAGTTGAAAATCCATTATCTTCTTCATTTGGAGATGTTGTAGCAACTTCAAATGTAATTGATTTTCCCTCACTAATACTAGTAGGACGACCATATTTAATTCCCTTAAAGTAATCACCTAATAAGAAATTCATTAGACTATCTAAATCATTTTGGGTCTTAGTAACTAATTCTTCAACACTCTTTTTTGCATTTGCATCTTCTGTGCTACTAGTTTTTCAAGTTTTATAACTTTCATTATTTGTAAACAATGATCCTTTTAGGGTTGCTTCATTCAAATTTGCAACTGTCATCCCATTAGCAGCAGAAGTTGCAATTTGTTGTAATTCTGTATCATAAAGCATTTGTAGCATGCTACCAATTGTGTGTTTTGCTAAAACACCACTTCAGGTAGTACCAACTTCCAAACCTTCTTGTAAGTTATTATGAATATCAGTAATATAAGTGTCAATGGCTGTTAGTTGATTAATTCTTTCATTAGCACTTACTGGATTTTTTCCATTCATTCATTGTTTAGCTGCATTTTTAATTGTTTTTTGAAATGACTTAGAATAATTAGTCATAATCATTTGGTCATAAGAGTTAACAATTATGTATCTAATGTTAGATTCCACTAATTTCTTTTTAGTTTGTAATTCATACTGGAATCCCCTTAATCAAATACTTTCATCAAGTTTAAAACTATTTTCAGTTTCTGCAATAATGTTATTAACTTGGTCTAAATATTTATTAATCACACTAACCACTTTGGGTTGATTATCTTTTGTTAATTGATAATAAGCTTTGTTGCCTAATGCATCTTGTAATTCGCTATTATATTGTGCATTCAATTGCTTAGTGATACTCTTATCATAACCACTTGTGTTTTGTGTACATGATGTTAAGGTGATTGCTGTTGCACCTGCAATGGCTGACACACCTAGGATTCCTAAACTAAAATTAAGAGCTGTTAAAAGACTTTTTTCATAAATTAATGAACATCCTAAAAAATATTAAGAGTAAATACCCAGCTACATTATATATATATATATATTTAGGTTATAAAATTCAACCAAAATTTAGAATGATTTTATTTTTTATATTTTCATATTAAAATAACTAGTAATTGTAAATTTATGAGTCAATTTAATTTACGAACTAAATTTGAACAGATTGCTTTAAATTGAAAAATTTCCAAACATGAAATTTATAATTTTAATCAATACATTAATGTTTTAAGAAATTATAAACTTTGTATTTTAAATAAAAAAAATGCTGACTTTAATTTAAATTCGATTAGTAATTCACTTGTTCAGTTGTTAGATGTAATTTTTACAACAAATTACATTGAAAGTAATTACCAAGATTTTAGTAGTACTCTAGACAAAAAAGAAGTTCACCAACTGAAAGAAAGTGGTTTCAACAATTTAGATTTTTTTAGTCCTACTAATTATTTACATAAATACAAAAAAGACCTTATTTTTCGGATTGACAAATTTAGTCCTTCAACAACTAAGAAAAAAGTTATTAGATTAAATTTTAGTTTTCTAGATAAAAAATATCATTGATGACAAAAAGATGCCTTAACTTACAATATTAGTTCATTAATCAATGCATTAGATAAGCAAAATTTTATTTGAAGCAATTTAGATATTAAACATCAATCAGACTCACATGATAAGTTATTAGCAACCCTAAACATAGACATCGATCCCCAAAGATTGTGTGAGGATAGTGTTTTATGGATGAGTAATAGCGCCTGAGCACCTTTTATTCCAGATGTGCAAAAACAAATTTATGAGTTTTGCAAAGCTAATAATTATGATTACCATTCTTCCTACTATTTGTCTATTAAAGACATTAATAATGCTTTAAAAAATATTAATTTTCACATTAATGATAATTTTGTTACCATTTATCATACTTTCATTCAAATTAGGGACACAATCACTAATCGTAAAATTAGTAAAGAAGATATTTTTACCTTAAAAAAACATTACCAAAATTTATATTGTGATACATTTGAGTTACTAAACCAAAAACTGAATTGTTTAAAACAATTAATTTATTTGTCTAAAAATATTGTTCGTGAATTCAATAACTCATTAGACTAATTGTTTCACTCATTCAAGCACAGCTACCATTGCTCTTACATCGTTTTCACAGTAAATTTTTGAGTTCATTTCTATTTCTTGTCACTCTGTGTCATTAACATGACCATAAAATCTTGCTAAACTCTTGGTTTGACAGACTAGCCCATTATAAATTTCTAATGTTTTATAATCCACGCAATTTGTAGATACAAAAATATTAGGAGCATATTTTTGAACTAGTGGTAAAACTTTCTTGATTGAATAAAAACCACCTAATTCTTTAAAAAACACTGTGGTTTTATCTTTAGAGATTTTAAAAAAATCTGCTAAGTCAAAAAGATTATCAATGATGACTTGAATTTTTTTTGTGTACTGGCTATCATTGATAAAATCAATCATTTCTTTTAATCTACTTCTTTCAAATGTTTGATTATACACAACATAACTATATTCATCACCTTGGTAAAGATTATCAATAATCTCTTTAAAAAAATTAATGCTTAATTTGGCTGGATCGCCCATTAAATTATTGCATTGCTGTTTCATTCCATCATTGTGATTAACTAAAATTGAGCATTGGGTCACAATTTGCATAAATGGTAAGCTGTTATTAACAACCCTAATTGCAGGGTTAATTGTTTCAAAGTCAAAATAAACTTGCTTAGGTTTTAAGCATTTAATTAATGCATCATAGTTTTCTTTATTAATCTCAGAATCTGCACTATTTTTGTTAAAAAACAAACTAATGTATTTTTGTTTTGTGTCAACAATTCCCTTTACATAATCATCCAACATCACATCATCATGGTTTAAATATGCAGTTGTTAAATTTTTTAAATTTTCTTGGTTGAAATCTAAAATATTGCCACTATATTTAAAAGCTTTAATCCCTTTAGCAGCATAAAGTTGTCTTAGTTCTTGCCACATATCTGTGGTTTTAAAATGCGATTTGTCATTAGGGTGGGGTAAAAATTCGCCCGGCATATCTTTTAATTGCTGTTCTAAATTTTGCTTATGTGCTCAAAGTTTATTGATAACAACTTCAAAATCATCAATCATTTGATTAATAATCAATTCTTTGTTTGCTGATCTTAAATTTTTAGTCTTAACTTTTGGATGCATACTAAATTCATCAGTTCTATTTAAAACATCATTGATGTTTAAACCTAAAACTTCTTTAATGCCATCTTTTCCATATTTTTCATAAGATGCACCAATTTTAATTGCTTGCTTAGTTTGTAAATCAAAATTCTTTTTACTATCTATTGCCACACTTTTAGTTAAGTTAATTGTGTCACTAATAATAAAAGAGACTTCATTTTGGTCTAAATATTCATATTTAATTAAACATAATTGATAATTGATATCATATTTGGTATTATCATAATTAGTTTCTAAGATATACTTTTGGAAATATAAATCCAAAATATGGTGGAACTTAGCAGAAGATGTTGCTTTGGTTTCAATTAAATATATTTCATTTTCATATTTAACAAGTGCATCGCACTTAGTTAAAATTTTTAATTTTTCATCAATAAAGACAGGTTGAAATAAAATTACATGAGGATTTTCTTCAATTAGTTTTTTAGTTTCACTAGCACAAGCTAAAAGATTGATTTTTTTGTCATCAAAATCAACAACTTTAAAATTTACATCATACTTACTATTGTGATAATTAATAATGAATTGCTTGGATTTTTTATCAATTATTAACCCACTAGTGATAAGTGGGTTATCTTCATCGACTGCTGTATTTTGTTCTAATAATTCTCTATATACATCATAAACATCTTGTTCATCATCTACAGGTTCATCTTCATCATCTAAGATTATTTCTTTTGATGCTAATTTAAGTTTTTTTAATTGTTGTTCATAGGCTGTTTTAATTTCGCTATTAGTAAAAAACCACATACTAGGTTGTTTGACATAGTAATTAATGTAGTCATATTTAGTAACAAATTGGGATTTTTTCATCTATTTATTCCCACCTGTACTGTTATATCCACTATTAAAAGCATCATATTGCTCAATATACATCTTCTCTAATCGATCCAATTCATCTTTGATTGTACAAGGGATGATTTTAACTAAAAACTCATCATTGGTGCTTCAGTCCTGGAAGAAGAGATAATTTTTAGGACCTAATGAACAAAAGTGTTGGTGATAAATCCGTTTGTTAACATCTTTGGATTGACCAACATAGTATTTATTTTTGGTTTTATTTCAAATTATGTAAACACCAATAATGATTTCTTTATGACTAAATTTTATTTCATGACGTAAATTCAAAAAACCATCATTATGCACATTAATCTTGCGTTCATAGACAGTTCTCTTTATCTGGTCTAATTTATCTTGGCACTTACTAATCTTTTTTTCATTTGCATTAGTAATATGTTCGCATTCAGCATTCAATGTTAACACTTGGTTAGACAGGTTTTTTACATTAATTTCACATTGGTTAATGGCTTTTTGGTTTATTGCTGCTTGAGTTTCAGAAGTGTAGCATGCCAACATAATAATGCCAATCAAAACAGGAATTAAAATGATAGCAAATACCAAGTAAGGGATTGAATTAGGGACAACTGGTTTTCTTTTGGCAACATCAAGGTTCATTTTAGCAATTCTAAATTGGTCTTTAGCACATTCAAGTTTATTTTGTTGAGTGTCAATTTGGTTATTTAAATTATTAATGTTGTCTTCAACATTTTTAATGTCGATTAGTTTTTGATATCAACTAGGCACAAAATTATTAGCTAAAAATTGGATTAAATAATTAGTTATTTCTATTCTAATTTCATCATTTAAGTCTGATAAATTAACTAATTCTTCTTCTAGAAATTTTTCAATACAAATAGCTTTATGATAATCCTTTAATTTTTTTGTTTTTACTGATAAATCATCATAGATTGGAGTTCTCTCATAATTTCTTGTTACATATCTGGTAATCTTAGGCTTAGTAGTAGTTTTAATTATCTTAAAAGTTAGGATAGTAGTAGCTTCATCATAATCTAGATCAGTTAGACTGATGTCTTCTTCATAGTAGTCAGGATTATAAGTGGATAGGGTAGTAGGCTCATTTTTTTTAAAAAACATAACTTAATAAATTATCTCATGTTTTTTTATATGCTTTATATGACTATTAAAAAACATTAATACCTGTTTTGGTATTAATGTTTTTAATTTAGTTATGAACTAGACTATTTGTTTTTCTTCTTTTTGTTTTTGATTAACAAAGCTGACATTGTTGCTAAAGCAACAAGTAGAGCAGCTGCTACACCAATTGATGAGTAGATAATAATGTCTTTAGTATTATCAACAACAAACTTTTCAACACCACTAGTGTATGCATCATAGTTTTCTGTACCAGCAACAGTTAGTTTCACATAGTATGTACCTGGAGTAGTTGGTTTGCTTGCTAATTTAGAATCAAGTGTACAAGATTGTGCTGTGTAATATTCATATTTATAGTTTTGAGTATCATTAGGGTTACCAAATTTTGTTTTTGGTAATTCTGTATCACTATTACGTTTAACTAATTCATTTTTAGCTTTTACAATGGTGAAGTCCCGATACACTTCACCTTCATATTTACCAATACCTGTAATTGTAATTGTTGCTTCTCCGGCATTTTTGTTATTTGCATAACTTAATTTATAGTCCATGCCTTCTTTTAATACAGTACCATCATCTTTCTTTTTAATGATAAGTTTTGGTTTAACTTCTTTATCATCATATGATACTTGTTCTTCGCTTTTGTTTTCAAACATAATAGAAATATTTGGACTACTAATATTTTGCTTTTCTTCTGCTGGAGTTGGATCTGGTTTTGGTTGTGGATTTACAGGTGGAGTTGGTGTTGGTGTTGGTGTTGGTGTTGGTGTTGGTGTTGGTGTTACAACAGGTGGTTTCGGTTGTGGAGTTGGAGGTGTAACAGTTGGTGGTTTCGGTTGTGGGTTTGGAGTTACAGGTGGAGGTGTTACAGTTGGTGGAGGTGTTATACTAGGAGGTGGAGTCACAGGTGGAGTTGTTGTATCCGGTTTATCAGTTGATAAACTTGGTCTAGCTTGTGCCGCACCATCATACACCTTAGTTAACCCTCTAATAGAAAAGACTGCTCTATCCATAATGCTATTAGCATATTGTCATTGCCCATCTTTATAGCAAAAAGTCTTATCTTTATTGCTACGTTCTGGATTTTTTGACTTATAAATTGATGCATCATTCTTAGGGTTTGTGACACTTAAAACAATTGAGAAGTCATCATTTTGATATAAATCAACTTCTGGTAAATCCATAGTGTAGTAGCTATATGAGTCACCTTTATTAGCAAATTTTTCAGTTTTTGAGACAACTTTTTCCCCATTTCTAGGATTATTATTTGTGCCTAAATTTACATTTCTATAAATGTCAACAGTAACAGTAACATCCTCACCATGTAAAGCAAATGTAACTGCTTTAAGTTTTTCTTTCTTAGTTGTTGATGATTTTTTGCTTGGGAATACTACAGCATAGTCATGTGTATTTACTTTAGCATCATCACTATAGGAATTGTATAAATCATTTGGTTTTTGTAATTCGGTATTCATCCCATCATAATAATAATTAGCATCATAGGCATCTTTCTTAGCAAAATCATATGCCATAACTGTACTAATAGCTGAATCATATGAAAGATAGTAGTAACCATCATCAGTTGAATAACTAGGCATACCATTCGACAAGTTATTTGCACCTCAACTATTTTTTACGATCCACGCCCCATCTCTATTTGGTTTTTGATTTTGTGGGTTAAAAAACTGATCCCTACTAATTGAGTCATTTCATCCAACAATTTGACAAGCATGAGGCCCATTATTATTTTGTGTACTATAAAAGTATTTATTATTACCTTGTCCACCAGAACCATAAGCAAAAGTTACTGAACCATATTTACCAATTGCTTCTTTAATAAGTTGAACTTTTTCATTAACAGTGTTACTTTTATCATTAACAACAACAACTGAACTTTTCATTAAAGCAATGGGATCATAAAACCGATTATCAGGTTTAGATGTTTGCAATGCTGGTGCATTTTGTTGCATGAACACTGATGAAAACCTTAGTGTACTACCACCAGTATTTGGAATACTAATACCATCTCCATACACACATTCTGGAGCCAACCCTAGTTTATCAGCTTGAGTTGTTCTATTATTTGCCACATATTGCAAGTTTTTAACATTAATTTCTAGGTTGGAATTATTATATTCACTAGATAATTGGTTTTTTAAAATTGAAGTTTCAAAAGCTGAAGCTAAAGAATATGCCCAACAGTTATTATTGTAGTACCCTTGGTTTTTAACGCTAGTTACAACACCATAGTCCCTAGCATCAAATTGAGGCAATTTTGCTAATGTTTTGCTATCAATTGCATTTCACGCCGCTAGATCTCTAGGAGCATTAGTACCAATTGTTCTAGCTGTATTTAAAACCGTTGTAGTATGATCTAATTCACTCACTAAACTAATATTAGCTGAACTCATAAAAATTGGAGTTGCTAAAACACCAATTGTCAATGCTGACAAAATTGGTCAAAACAATCTTTTGATCCTTCTTGTTTTTTTCATAGTTTTTACCTCTTCTGGAAATAATAATGAATTATTATTTCATAATATATTATACCAAAAAATAGGCCCTAGGATGCATCACACCTACCACTTCTTATTTAGCTTTTAAAAGGATGATGACCATTAATAAGTTCATGGACTGCAACCACATTTTTATTTGGTAATTGCAATTTAGTAATTTGTAAATCAAAATCACTAGTTGCCACATAAACCCCAGTTTTATCAACTTTACTAATAGTGCCTGGCGGAAGATTCGAGACAATATTTGTTGGGTGTGCCTCATGAATTTTGATTGCCATATCTTTATATTGCCACACTGCTATTGGTTTATCATACAATCCCCTAATTAAGCAATCTATTTGTTGGCAAGATTTATTAAAATCAACAACCATATCTTGTTTTGAAATATTATAGCCAAAGGTTGCATCTCTAGAATCTTGGGGGACACTTGCATATTTTTGCATGACCAAATTAGTTCAATTATCTTTTAACACTTCAGCTGCTAAATCAGCTAGTTTTAGTGTTAATGATTTGGTAGTTTCATTTCGCTCAATTAGACATTCTTTTTGACTAATAATGTCCCCAGCATCCATTTGCAACACCATCTTCATAAGTGTCACTCCAGTTACACAATCCCCATTAATAATACTTCAATGAATTGGTGCTCCACCTCTTAGTTTGGGTAGCAATGATGCGTGCAAATTAAAACACCCAATTGTTGGTAGGTCTAAGATTTTTTGAGGCACAAACTGACCATAAGCACATGTAATAATAATGTCAGGATGAGTATTTTTGATCTCATCATAGGCATCTATAATCTTATTTGGTTGGATTATTGTGATTTGATTATCAAGACAATATTTTTTCACAGGACTGTAAACAATTGCCTTTTTACGATCGGTCTGTTTATCTGGTTGACTCACTACCATTAATAATTGCACATTGTTAAAACTACAAATAGCTTCCAAAACTTTTACACTAATTTTTGGCGTGCCCATAAAGATAACTTTTGTCATTAATACCTACATTTTTTAGTTTATGTTTTAAAATTATTTAAGTATTTAAATTGTATATTTAAAGAAGACACATGGGAAATAATAGTTTATTACTTTTGATTCTAATTATTCTACCAATTGGATTGGTAGTTTTTATGATTTACAAGAAAAAAAATAAAGGTCAAAAAGATAAAAACACTAAATCTAATAACCAGTTAAAAAACAAACAAGAAGAAGATGAAGTTTGATTAACAATCAAACGTTTTTTAAGAGAAAGTGGTGAAACTGGCAAAGAAGTCATTGATTCATATGTTGTTAAACGTCCAGATCCTAGAATTAAAACAAAACAGCAAAAACAATTAGCTAAAGAGTTAAAAAAACTAAAAAAGACAGACCCAGAAGCTTACAATGCTCAAAAAGCCCTTCAAAAAATTGAAAAACGCAAGAAGCCTAAAGAATTATATGTTGTTTTATTCACAACTAGAGATACTAAGACTCTTAATGTTGATTCACCACGAGCATTAGAATGTGAAGTAGTCTATAAAAAAGTTGCAAAAGGTTCAACGCAAAGAACAATTGTCATTAATAGCTTGATGGATTATGAAAAAGAAATGGAATGAATCAAACCTATCAAAGAAAAAGATGATAAAGAATTAGCAAGACAGTTAAGGGTCGAACAACGTCGGATAGCAAAAAAGAAGCAAAAACAACAAAAACAAAAAGAGAAAGAAAAAAATAAAACTAAATAAGTTTTAAAATATATAAAGATTTTTTTATAAAGAGGGAAAAATGGGAAGAGCCAAATTTAGTTCAAAAATTTTTAGTGTATTCTTAAGAATTTTGTTAATTGCTTCTTGAATATTACTTGTTTGTAGTTTTATTGTGTCTGCATTATTAACAATATGACCAAACATGACAGTTAATGCAAAAGGAATAGATCAACCAATTTTTGGGGTTTGAAAAATTTCTAAAGGACAAATTACCACTGAATTGTCATGATTAGGGATATTAGTCATTTGTTTAGCTAGTATAGCAATTTTATTTAGTTTGATTATTCAATTATGTGCAAAAAAAGCAAAGTTTAAAATTGGTACTAGAAACCAAATGATTGGTTATTTTTCATCAATTAATTTTCCATTAATTGTGTTTGTTGTCTTCGCATTTATTGGTACATATCATTTCAATAGTTTAACTGAAATTCCAGGGGTTAAAAGTGTGCAATCATTATTTCTTACAACCCAAGGCGCAACTAAATTACTACAAAGTGGATCATTTCCATTAAGTGCTAATTTAATTAGTTCAGTAACATGGGTGTATTGGATTTTCTTAGTTTTCTCTTTTATTTCAGCAATTGGTATTACATTTACAACAATTAAACTTATTTTAAGAGCAATTTTCAGTAGAACATTTGATAAAAAATCTTATGAAGATTAGTTGACCATTTACAAATAAAACACAAGTATTTTGTGACAAATATAAAAATGATTATTTGACAGTTATTAATTTAACTAAACGTTATAAGAAAAATATGCTTCCAGCGATTAGTGAATTAAATTTTAGAGTTGGTCATGGGGAGTTTCATGCCTTCATAGGCGGTAATGGGGCAGGAAAAACCACAACAATTAAATCAATTGTTGGAGCATATGCTAAATATGAAGGAGAGATATATTTTAGTGGTTATATTAATAGTAGCTTAGAAGCTAAACGCACAATGGGGTACATTCCAGAAATTGCAAGATTTCCAGATAACACATCTACCTATAGCTACTTATTGAATATGGCACTTTTGAGTGAATTAAAAAAGGACGAAGCTAAGAAAACTGTTGAAAAGATTTTGATTGATTTAAATATGCAAAAATTAGCTAAAAAATCACCAAATACTTTTAGTAGTGGACAAAAAAAGAAAATATTATTAGCACAAGCTCTTATTCACAATCCAAAGATTTTAATTATGGATGAACCAGCTGCTAATTTAGACCCAGCAGCAAGAATTGATTTTTTTGAAACATTAAAAAAATTACAACATCAAGGTAAATCAATTTTTATTAGTAGTCACATTTTAAATGAAGTAGATAAGTATGCAACTCATGCAACTATTTTAGATGGTGGCAAAATTGTGTTTACTAGTAGTTTAGATGAGTACCGTAAAAACCACCATGAAGAAATTATTATTAAAGTTGATAAAACTAAAGATTGTTTAAAAATATTTAGTGAAAAAAACATTAAGTATAACTTTAATCCCAACACTAATGTTTTTATTCTTCATCACACAAAAAAAATTAATTCCAATGACCTATTAATGGAATTAATTAAAGCTAACATTAAAATTATTAGTTTTAGATATGGTGTATCTTCTTTAGAAGAAATCTACAATAAGTATGTTATTAAAGGTTCAGTTCACACCATGAAATAAAGATTACAAGAGTTATTTTAATTGCTTACTTTTAGCAATATTATAGAATGTGTGCAGCATGATTCCAGTGCCAACATCACCTTTATCTGCAGTTCCAGCTACATCAAAGTGCGCATATGGTAAGTTATGGGTAAATTCTTTTAGAAACATCGCAGCTCGACTAGAACCACCTTTAGGACTACTTACTGAGTTAGCAATATCAGCAAACTTAGACTTAAGTAAATCTTTAAAGTCATGGTGAAATGGCAAACGTCAAACTAATTCTCCAGCATTGTTGGCTGCTGTCGAAATTATGTTTCATAGTTCATCTTGATTTGTTCACACCCCTGTGTATGTATCACCTAGTGCATAAATCATGGCACCTGTTAAAGTTGCAACATCATATAATTCATTAACCTTGAACTCTTGTGCTAAATAAGATAAACTATCTGCCATAATCAGTCTACCTTCAGCATCTGTGTTATCAATTTCCACACTCATTCCATTGTGACCAACTAAGACATCATCAGGCCGGTATGATGACTCACTAGCTAAATTTAAAACTAATGGCATTGCAACTACAACATTAGTTTTTACTTTGTTTGATGCAAGACTGTGAATTAAACTACCAACGATAGCAGCCCCTGACATGTCATATTTCATCCAACGCATGTAATTGCCTGTTTTAATATTTAAGCCACCAGTATCAAAACATACACCTTTACCAACAAACCCCAACTTATAATTATTATTTGGATTTGGTAAGTATTCAATAATCATTAACCTAGATTGGTCTTCAGATTTTTTACAACCCGCACCAACTGCAAGGAGTAAATTCATATTATTTTGCTTTAATTCATCACAATTTAGAATTTTTATTTTAACATTATCTAATTTTGATAAATGTTCAGTCATTAATTTTTCAAATCCCAAGGGATTAATAAAATTAGACGGCATATCTTGTAATTTACGAACAAATGTTTTATCTTTAGAAACAACAAGATATTCATCAACTAGATTTTTGTAGTTATCATTAATTACTAAATTATGATTCACATTATTTTCTAGTGTTTTTTTGTTCATTGTCCAAGGAATTACACTTCCATATTCCAATGCATCAACAACAATAGCAATTAATTTTTCATGTTCTTTAACATTAACAACATTCAAAAAACTATTTAAATCAATATCAAAATTATTTTTAGTTTGGGTACTAACAAATTTTGTTAGTGTTCTAAATAATTCATTACCATCAATATTTGAACTTAAAATGATGTAATACTCATTAAAGTTAGGATTAAAAATTGTATATGGTTCTTGATAATTTTCATATTCATTTATTTTGTGATTTGAATCAACAGCTTTCAAACAAAATTTGTTGGTAAATTTGCAACTAAAATTTAACATTTTCACTATTTTTCCTAGTTTTAGTTTTTAAGTTATTTATAATAATTATATTATTTTTAAAAATAGGTTTTTATCAATGCAATATAATCTGAAACCAATGCTAGAAATTCAAGAGAAATTAAACCAAAAGATTTATCAAACTCAAAAGATTGACCCAAATGAAATAAAAGTTCAATCACATTTATGTATTTTGATTGAGTTAATGGAATTGTGCAATGAAACAAGATGCTTTAATTATTGATCAAAAAAAACTCGGGGCACTGATGAGGATATTTTAGAAGAACTTGCAGATGTTTTATGTTTTTTATTAACAGAGATGCTTGATTGACCAACTGCACACGTTATGATTGATGAAACAATTCAACCAGAAAATAAATTACAATTAACAATTCGTTTTCAAAATTTAGCAAAGCAATTTGCTAATTTAGATCAACATAATCCTACAAGCTACATCATTTTTACCCAAGATTTATTTAATTTAGGTTATGCATTAGGTTATAAAATTGACCAAATTTACCAGGCTTATTTAGCAAAAGTTGATAAAAATTACGAAGTACAAAACAGTTTTAATAACTAAAGGAAGTAAGAAAATATATGAGTCGCAAATTTGTTGTTGAAATAGAAGATAAAATTTATGAGGAATTACAAAAAGCTTATCAAGAAGTCAAAAATTTAGGTGCTGAACCTACTTTTGAAGAGTTTGTGTCTGAAATATTGTCACAATATGTTAATGTTAAAAACCAAGCTGGAAATTTATTTGGTAAGTTTTCTAAGGCAATGTTAGAAAATTTTGATCCATCTCAACTTGATGAAATGTTATCATCATTCAAAAATATGAGTGATATGTTTGATAATAAGACAAAAAAACCAACTACTGATGAAAGTAGTAGTTCTGATCCTAAAACTCAAACATCTAATAATGCTACAAAGAAAAAATCTTAGTTAAGTGTTCTTTGTATTTATCAATTATTTCATCAATATTGTCTTGAAAATAAACATCATAAACATGGTAACTTGGTAGTTGTTCGTTGATGCCTATAAATTCATTTTGTTTGTAAACTGGCAATAATACATCATCCATATTAGCACCTTTAAAAAAGGTGTTTTTATTATTAAAGACACTTTCTGGGGCTGCCTGAGTAGTGTTCACCATGAACTTTTTATTTTTTAATAGCCCACCTGTACCATATAATTCTGGATTTTGATTTTCCCGTGTCCGTCCACTGCCATTATATAGCTGTGATCTAAAGAAAACTTCATCAATGTATTTTTTTAATGGCCAAGGTTGTCCAAATCACCAAATAGGAAATTGGTAAATAATCACATCA
This sequence comes from uncultured Mycoplasmataceae bacterium, assembly GCA_900544585.1. Taxonomy (GTDB): domain Bacteria; phylum Bacillota_I; class Bacilli_A; order Mycoplasmatales; family Mycoplasmoidaceae; genus Ureaplasma. Next base: position 64,870 of record UQVX01000001.1, read on the forward strand.
GCTGATAAAAACTTAGTCTCTTCTTGGTGTTTGTCATATCCATCTTTGATAAATGTTTCCAAAACATGATGTCCCAAACTTATTAAAGTTTGTTTAGCCACATCATGCAAACTATCATTTAATTTACCATAATCAAACCCTTCAATATTTGCGCTACCATTAATTAATAATATTGTCATTTTTATAGACTCCTATCTTATTAATAAAAATAAACAAGATGCTCTCTTGTTTATTTTTATTAATTTTTTACTATTTCTTATTAGCCATTACTTGGTCACATAATTTTTTAAAATCATCAGGATTATTAATTGCTAGTTCAGATAACATTTTTCTATTGATAGTGATGTTACTAACATGTAATTGATGCATAAAATCACTATATTTATAACCATTTGCTCTTACTGCAGCATTAATTCTAGCAATTCATAGTCTTCTAAAATCACGTTTTTTATTTTTTCTATCACGATAAGCATATTCACCAGCTCTAATGATAGTTTGTCTTGCAATTCTATATGAAGTATGACGTGTTCCTCATGAACCTTCAGCTTGTTTTAAAACTGCTTTATGACGTTTACGTGTAACTGTACCACTTTTAACTCTCATTACAAATCCTTTCTAACTACAAACAATGTGTATAACGTTGTTTATCTGCTGGTGTTAAAATTGCATCTTTTCTTAAATGACGCTTTGCTTTAGTAGTTCTTCCTTGGGCTAAGTGAGAACGGTAAGCATGTTTTCTTTTAATTTCACCATTTTTTGTGATGCTAAATCTTTTTGCTGCAGCACGTTTAGTTTTTTGCTTAACTTTCATAATTGACCTTTCTAGATTACTTACCTTTTTCAATAATTGTTTCATAACGATAATTATTAAATTGTTTATTTGCTTGAACAACTTTAATATCTTCACCTAACAAGCTAATAAACTTATCATAAACTAGTTGAATGTATTCATGTTTGATTGACATTCTTCCCCGAGCTTCAATGACAAATTTAACTCTATCACCACTTGATAATCATTTTTTAGCATTATCAGCTCTTACTTTTAAATCATGATCACCAATTAATGGTTTAACCTTGACTTCTTTAACATTAATAACTTGTTGTTTTTTCTTATTTTCTTTTTGTTTACGTTTTTGTTCAAATTTAAACTTACCATAATCTAATATTTTGGCAATAACCTTTTTATCTTGAACAGCAATCACTACTAGATCTAAATCTTTAGATTGAGCACGTTTTAGAGCTTCTTCACGCTTTATTGCACCTAAATGAGCTCCGTTTTCATCAATTACTTCTAATACAGGAAATTTAATTTTTTCATTAATTAAAGTAACATCTTTTTTAGGAGTAGTCGGTTTTTTATTTAATATTTGTTGGGGATTCATAGCTCTCCAAATAAAACATTTATATAGGTATGTATAAAGAAAAAAAGTAATACCAATGTAAAAATTAGCACTACTTTAAATTATGATTAACTGAATTTAAAATAATAACCAACTATCACATTTAAGGACTAATGGTGAGTTAATTAAAACTACTTTCTCTATACAATAGTAGATTGTACTATATTTCTTATAAATTAATTTAAATAAAAAATGTCACCACACACAAAAAGCTATGCTTAGTGCTGCTATATTTCTATCCTGACACGGTTCGCTACTTAATGTTGTAATGACATAATGATTTTAGCATAAAATATATTGTTGATATATGTCAGAATAGGTTAATTAAATGACAAAAAATATTGTATTTGGTTTAAGTGCATCAAAAGAATTAACAAAAAAAATTATCAAAATTTTAAATTTAGAAAATGCTGAAATTCTTACACAAAGATTTGCTGATGGTGAAATATTAGTAAGTCCACAAGTTTCAGTTCGTGGTCATGATATCACATTAGTTCAATCGATTAGTAACCCTGTGAATGAAAATTTAATGGAGTTATTGATAGCAATTGATGCATTAAAACGGTCATCTGCAAAAAGTATTAGTGTAGTAATTCCATACATGGGTTATTCTAGACAGGATCGTAAAACAAACCCTCGTGAACCAATCACATTTAAATTGCTTGCTAATATGCTACAAATTGCAGGTGCAACACGAATTTTAACCTTTGATATTCATTCTGATCAAACTCAAGGTTTTTTTGATATTCCATTTGATTCGTTAAGAGCATCATTATTTTTGTTGCATGCTTTCATTAAGAAAAGTAAAATCAATAATTTTGTCGTTGTATCACCTGATTATGGTGGCGTTAAAAGAGCAAAAGAAATTAGTCAATGGTTTAACTTACCATTAGCAATCATTGATAAAAGAAGACCAGCGCCCAATCAAGTAGAAGTGAGTAATATTTTAGGTAATGTGAAAGATCAACATTGTGTTTTATTTGACGACATGATTGATACTGGTGGAACAATGATTGCTGCATCTAGATTGTTAAAATCAAAAGGTGCTAAGACTGTGTCTATCTTAGCAACTCATGCTTTGTTCAATGGAAATGCCAAAGAAAATTTTATTAATGCATTTAATGAAAAAATTATTGACTATGTGTTTGTTACTGACACAATTGAACAAAATTTGACAATACCTAATATTAATGTTGTTAGTGTGGCTACACCAATTGCTAGAGTGATTGAACTATTAAACATTGGCTATGGTTCAATGAGTTTTGTTATTAAAGATGACAGTGGTGATTTAAAATCTGAAATTCGCAAATTAATCAAAAATGACAAATAAACCAATTATCAAAGAAACAATTGTAGTTGAAGGGAAAACAGATGCTGATAAGATTTTAAGTTTATTTCAAGCAAACATTATTACCACCAATGGTTCTGATTGTAATAAACAAACAATTTCTATGATTAAGCAAGCAAATTTAAAAAATGGGGTAATTCTTTTTTTAGATCCAGATTACATGGGTGAAAAAATTAGAAAAATGATCACTAACCAAGTGCCTAATTTAAAGCAAGCTTTTATTAAAGTTCAAGATGTTATTAATAATAAACATCATAAAATAGGAATAGCTGAGGCCACAGATGAAGCAATTAAAAAGGCTTTAATTAACACTGTGACATTTGACACATCAAGACAGACTTTATCATTATCTGAATATAATCTTTTAGAATTAAATAATAAGCAAAAACGCTTAATAGTGTGTAATCATTACAAAATTAGTTATTGTAATAATAAACAGTTATGAAGACGTTTAAATATGATTGGAGTTACACTACAAGATTTAATGTCTTGATTTAAATATGAAAACTAGAGATAGTCAAAACAAACTTTATATTGCAGCCACTCCAATTGGGAATCTAAAAGAAGTTAGTAAAAGATTTTTAGAATTGATAAATGAAATGGATATTCTCTTGTGTGAGGACACAAGAGTTATCAAAAAACTATTAATGTTATTAAATATAAATAAACATTTTCAATACTACAAATTTGATATGTTTAGTGAATTAGGCCAAACACAAAAAATAATTGACTTAATTACTAAGAAGAATAAAGTAATGTTATTAAGTGATGCAGGTTATCCTACAATCAGTGATCCAGGATACCAACTTGTCAATGCATGCATTAAGAGTGATATTGCTATTGAAGTTATAAATGGACCATGTAGTTTAATTCATGCATTAGTTGGTAGCGGGTTTAGTAGTCAGGAGTTTTTATATTTAGGTTTTTTAGGTAAAACATCAATTGAACGAACTAAAAAATTACATAAGTATATTGATATTAATACCACATGAATTATTCTTGAATCTGTTCATAGATTAAAGGAATGCTTAAAAGATTTATTTAAAGTTTTAGGGGCACAAAATATTTGCATAGCTCATGAATTAACTAAATTACATGAAGAGTTCATCTATGTTAATTTATCTAATATAGATAATATTGAACTTGATTATAAGGGTGAATTTGTTATTGTAATTGATAAAAAACCATTAGAATACAAGGTTAATGAGTTTGAAATTAATGAAAAAATTGTTAGTTTACTAAGACAAGGGATAAGAACTAAGGATATTAGTTTAATATTATTTAATGAATATAATTTAGATGCAAAACTTTGGTATAAAAAGATTATTGAATTAAAAAATAAAATAGATAAATAGGATAGTGATGGCAAAGAAATTTTTTATTAGTACACCAATTTATTATGCTAGTGGTAATCCTCATATTGGTCATGCATACACGACAATTTTAGCTGATGTTATCAATCGTTATAAAAAACTAATTGGTTATGAAACATTTTTTATAACTGGGATGGATGAACATGGGCAAAAGATTGAAACTTTAGCTAAAAATAGTAATGTATCTAACCAAGAGTTTGTTGATATAAATGCTAAAAAATTTCAATCATTATTTAACTTACTAGGGATTGAATATAACTGCTTTATCAGAACAACTAACCCAAACCATATTGCAATGGTGCAAAAAATCTTTAGCCAAATGATGAAAAATGATGACATTTATTTAGACCAATGAAAAGGTTATTATTGTGTTTCTTGTGAAGAAAATTACACAATTGGTCAAATACATGAAAAAGATGGTAAATTGTATTGCAATGTTGGACATGAAATTGTAGAAAAAAATGAGTCATCATATTTTTTTAGAATGTCTAAATATGCTGATTGGTTACAAGAATTTTTAAAATCCCATCCTAATTTTGTTGTGCCAAACCATAGAATAAATGAATTACAAAACAATTTTCTCAATAATTTAACTGATCTATCCATTTCTCGAACATCAATCACATGAGGCATACCAATATTAGAAAATCATCAACACGTCATTTATGTTTGGTTAGATGCATTATTTAATTATTTATCTGGATTAGGTTATTTATCAAATGATGATAGTAATTATCAAAAGTTTTGATTAGATAATGAAACCGAAAAACTACATTTAATGTCTAAAGAAATTACAAGATTTCATTGTATTTACTGACCAATTTTTCTAAAGTCATTAAATCTAAATTTACCAACTCAAATCTTAGCCCATGGATGAATCATCACTAAGGAAGGAAAGATGTCAAAATCACTGGGTAATGTTATTGATCCAATTGCATTGGTTAATACTTATAATCGTGATGCATTTAGATATTTTTTAATTAAAGAAATACCAATTTATCGAGATGGAATTTTTAGTTATGAAAATTTTATAGAAACGATTAATTCTGACTTAGCAAATAATGTTGGTAATTTAGTCAATCGAACGATTGGTATGTTAAAAAAATACACTAATGGTACTATTCCTGAATACAAAGGTTGTATTAATTCTCAAGATGTAATTATTGAAGAAAAGATTCATGCACTGATTCAAAATTTACCAACATTTATTAATAACTATCAGTTAGATGAACTAATAATTCAATGTATTGAACTAATCAAAATTGCTAATAAATATATTGAAGATGTAAAACCATGAGAATTATACAAAGATAATAAGATTAGTGAATTAGAATCACTATTAACTCACTTAGGATTGGTAATTCAAACGACTATTTTAGTCTTATCACCAATTCTAATTGATGGAACTAAAAGCATGGCTGAGCAAATGAATATTGATTTTTCAACCATTAGTTTAGAAAATTGCCTTGATTTTAGTAGTTTAAATGGTTTAATTGTAAATTCAGCCTCGCCAATTTATACTCGCTATGAATTACCAGATGATACAAAAAACTTAAGTAAATAAGTTTAAAAAATAAATATAATATCACTAATAGAATTATGAATACTAATCAAACCACAGGAAAAAGGCACTTTTCATGAAAACTTTTTTCCATTATTATGTCAATAGTTGCAATTGTCGCCATTATTGTAGGGTTTTCAATTAATTGAAGTAATCCTAAATGAATTTTTATAGCAGGTTCATCAACAATGCAACCATTGTTAGATGAAATTTCTAAAAATTATTCTGCAGCTGAAATATCTACCAATTCTGGTGGTAGTGCATATGGGATTAGTAGTGTTTTAGATAATAAAAAAAATATTGGGGCAGTTGCTAAAATGCCTGGTGTTGATACGGCTGGGTTGCCTAATGATAACACTAATCTAAACCAAAATCAAATCATCTGAAAAAATGATGGAATTAAAACTGTCACTATTGGTAAAGATTCAATTGGGATTATTTATAAGGATTATGATGGTAGTCTTGATTTAACAATAAATGAAAAAAATATTGCTATGTTTTATTTAGCATTTTGTGGGTTTAACAAAATTAATTTAAACCAATTAGATTCCCAATTAAGTACTATGAAATATTTAGTTCCCTTTGCAAGAGCAGGTGGTGCAAATGAATCAGGAACTGCTGAATCATTTTTAGTTGATAATTATTTAGGTGAAAAAGGTCAAATGGCTTACTTAAATACAGTTGATGCTAAAAGTGCTAATTTAAGTCCAGTAACTAATAATTCTGAATCTATCTATAGTGTATTAAATCATGGTCACTATGGTAGGGAAGTGATTCAAACAAATGAAACTAGTTTAGAAACATGAGAAGCAATTAAATCATACAATTCAAACGATAATACAATTCCAATTACATATTTAAGTAGCGGATTTATTAAAAATAATTATGATGAAATCCAAAAAAATGGTTTTAAAATTGCTAAGTACAGTAACAAAAACATTGAATTAATTAAAACCATAGATGGTAAATACACTATTAATAATGAATACAATTGGTTTCGTCCGCTAAATTTAGTACTAAAAACTAAACAAGCTAGTAATCTAGATGAATCCAAAGAATTTGTTCAATGAATTTTAGCCAACATGTTATTTGAAAATTCGATTATTAATAAAGTATTTAATGATTTGGGTTTTCTAACTTTAACAAGTAACCAGATATCTACAATGTTTGATCCTAATGATTTAATACAATTTAATAATTTAGTTGATTATTCATTAAATAATCCTAATAAAACATATTCTGATTTTTTAAATACAACTCAAACCAATCCAATGAATTGAAATTCATTTTGATTGTCAGATTATGATTTGTATAATTTACAAAAGCAACAACGCGACAATCAAAAAGAATATTATGGTGCAATAATTAGGTAGTTACATTGAATATTGATAGCAAAATAATTACTCAAAAAACTAGAAAAAATACGATTGCTAAATTGCTTGCAACCTTAGCAATTTGATTTTTAGTTATTTCCTTTTTAGCATTAATTATTTTTATAATTATTAAAAGCATACCTGGGTTTACTAACTATGGCTTTAATGCAATTTTCTTATCTAATCAATTCATAACTTCAGATCCTAATTCCCATCAAGCGTCAGTATGATTACCTCTTACAGTTACAATTATTGTGGCAGTTGGGTCATTATTGATTGCAGTACCACTAGGACTAAAAACTGCGACTTTTATTTATTTTCGAATTAAAAATAATAAGCTTAAAAAATTTTTAAAAATTATTATTGAAAGTAGTGCAGCAATTCCTAGTGTTGTCTTTGGGTTATTTGCATATAAATCACTTGGTTTAGTAGTTAAAAATATTTTTAATTTAGAAATAACTAATACTGTTTTAACTACAATTTTTATGATGTCATTAATGATTGTTCCAACCATTGTATTACTCACTTTAAATGCATACGAAAGTGTAGATAATAGTTTAGTAATTAATTCAATGTCATTAGCCAATAGTAAGACAAGCTCAATTTATAAGGTATTTAGAAAACAAACAAGAAAACAAATTTTAGTAGCAGTAATTATTGCAACTGGTAGAGTAATTGGTGAAACAATGGCTGTATCTATGATCCTATCAGCTGAAAATTATAGTGATGTTTTTAATCAAGGGTTTTTAAGTATTTTAACATCATCATTAAGACCATTAGGTGCAGTCATTTCTAAGGGTATGTTTGCTGAAAATGGTGGTGATGCATTTAGAGGATTACTGTTTGTTTTTGGATTAACAATGTTCATTTTTGTGATGATACTTAACTGCTTCGTTATGATTGCTACTAGTAACAAACAGAGTCATAAATTTAAAAGATGAAAAAAAGTAAATGATACCATTGGAGAATGAATTTTAATTATTCCTAATCAAATTAGTTATTTTGTTAGTAAAGTTTTCTATAAACAAAATATTAATTTATCAACAGAAAACTATAAAAATCAAATGTCTGACTATATGCAAGAGTATACAATAAAGAATAAATCTTCTAATTGCTATAGTTACTATAAGCTATTTTGAGAGTATCTAGATAGTTTTATTGTTTTTGGCATGATTGGATGAATCATCTTTGACATTATTATTAAGGGTTTATATGCATGCACATTGCCAACATCGACTATTTTTATGTATTCAAAAGATACAACGGGACAAGCAGTAATTAATACGTTGTTATTGATATTAGTTGTTATTGTAATTAGTTTGCCAATATCACTATGCATTGCTATTTGACTAAATGAATATTCAAAAAATAAAACAACTAAAAAAGTGATTTTATTTTTTATGGATTCAATTGGATCAACACCATCAATTATTTTTGGGATGTTTGGTTTGGTTTTATTCATTGAGATAATGCATATTTCACTAGGAGGTGCAATTGGCAATTCGTTGCTGGCAGGTGCATTAACAATGGTTATTGTGATATTACCAACCTTTAGTAGAATGAACCAACAAGCCTTACAATCTGTGCCAAATGAAATTAGAGAAAATAGTTATGCCTTAGGGAATAGTAAATGATATACAATCAAAACTTTAGTTTTACCACAAGCTTATAAAGGTATTCTATCTTCATTAATTTTAAGTATTGGGCGAATTTTAGCCGAAACTGCACCATTATATTTAACGGCTGGATTATCATCTGCATCTAGCATTGCATTAATGAACCCAAGTCAAACATTGACAACAAGGATTTATGCTCAACTAAATGGTAGTAGTAGCTTTAAAAGTACCAATATTATGTATGAATCGGCCTTAATTGCCTTATTGTTAATTTTGGTTGTCATTGTAATTGGTTATCTACTAATTCCTAATTGGAATAATATTAAGCAAAATCTAAAGCAAAGATGAGAAATTCAAAAAGCATTATGACGCCAAAATAAAGCCAATGATAATATTGAAAAATATTGTTCACAAATTCAAAAAAATACTTTATATCTATCAGTTAATCAAGCAAAAAATTTAAATGTAGAAGATGGTCATATTTGAATATATAAGGATGAATTTATAACAACAAAAGTTATTTCTGACTACATGATTAACAAAATGCAAACAAATTATTGACTTTTAAATAATAAAATTAATATAGCTTAGTTCTTATGAGTATTGAAAAAATTTATGAATTAAATGATGAAAAAGATAAAGTTAGTTCTATTAATCAACTTTATTTAGACATCAAAAAACTAGGTTTCTTTAAAAGAATTATTAAATATTTTCAATTAGATCATGACCAAAAAGTCACACTAAAAAATTACATTTCAAACCGCAAGCAAGAATTAAATAAAATCAAAGATGATTTTGATCCTAATCATATTTTTGAGGTTGAACATTTTAACTTGTGATATTTAAATGGTAAAAAGCAAGCACTTTTTGATATTAATGTTAATCTTAAAAAAAATAAAGTAACAGCATTAATTGGTCCGAGTGGTTGTGGAAAATCAACATTTTTAAGAAATTTAAACCGGATGAATGATGAAATTGATGGTTTAATTGTTGATGGTAACATCTACCATAATGGAATCAATATTCGTTCTAAAAAAATGCCAATTCTACAATTAAGAACTAAGGTTGGTATGGTGTTCCAGAAACCATCACCTTTTAGTATGAGTATCTATGATAATGTGGCCTACGGACCAAGGTCACATGGAATTAAAGATAAAGAAATTTTAGACAAAATTGTTATCCAAGCATTACAAGATGCTGCTTTGTATGATGAAGTGAAAGATGAGCTTGATAAATTAGGCACCGAATTATCAGGTGGGCAGCAGCAAAGATTATGTATTGCTAGAGTAATTGCTATGAGTCCAGATGTAATTTTAATGGATGAACCAACTTCAGCCTTAGATCCAATTGCGACTGCTAAAATTGAAGAATTAATTTTTAAATTAAAAAGTAAGTTCTCCATTGTTCTAGTGACTCACTCTATGGCTCAGGCACAACGTGTTAGTGATGAGACCGCATTTTTTTATAAAGGTCATTTAGTTGAGTTTGGCGCAACAAGACAAATTTTTACAAAGCCAAAAAATAAGATTACAAATAATTATATTTTAGGTAAGATGGGGTAGATAAATATGGCAATAAATTATGGTTTATTAAAAGAATCTGAAAATGAAATTATGATAGAGTTCAAAGAATTTTATAGTTTTGTAATCGGAATAAATACTAAATTATATGAATATTTACAAGATGATGTTGAATCACTTCGTAGTATTAGCGAAGAACAATTAGAAATAATTAATGATTTAGTTAAAAAAGCTGAAATTACCCAAGGTGATTTGCTAGCTAATTGCATTTGATTGATTCAAAAAAATGAACCACGAGCATCACATTTAAGATTTATTATTGCAATTATTTATTCAATTAAAAATCTTCTAAATGTGTGTGAAAGCACACTAAAACTTGCTAAATTCTTTAGCAAGATTCAAATCAATGTTGATTTATTTAAAGAATTTTTAAATGCGCACAAATTAACAATTGAATTATCTAAAAAAATTGCAGACTCATTATCTGAAAGAGACCCTAATATTATTCAACAAAACCTCAAAAATGACTTTGAAAATTATCACCAAGAAATTAAGACATTAATTAGAAAATGTGCTTATATTCATGATGATAATTTGTATAAAGACAATAAGGATTTGATTAACTTTATTATCAACCTTGGTAGACTAGAAAGAATTATTGATAGACAAGAAAATATTCTTCATGATTTTGCATATATTAAATAACAATATAAGCTCTAAATGCTAAGATGATAGCAATAATTGCTAATGTTACAGCTATGACATATGCTATTCAAACAAAAATATGAAAGTGTTTTGATTTAGTGATATTATCAATTCCTACAATTCAGCATGCAGATAAAAATAGATATGGCAAGGCAACAAAACCAAATGCTATATAGTCAATAATACAAGCAGCATTGCTTCAATTAGGATTTGATGCGATGTTTTTTACTAGATTTGGATCAGTTGGAACTTTAATAATAATTAAACCTACACCAGACAAAAATAATAAGAATAATGTTACAACTAAGATAACAATTCAAGTTTTTCGATAGTATTGAGGAATTCTTAGATTGTATTCAATCTTTTCTTTTGTTCTTTTTAACGTCTCAAGCATTATTTATCCTTTTTGTTAATTTTATCTAGCAATTGTTCAATTTTACTAACATAACCAATGGTTTCATCTGGATAAAAAACTAATTGTGGTGTTTTATACAAATCTAATGCATGACTCACCTTAGTTCTTAGAAAACCCTTGACTAAGTTTAAGTTATCAATAATTTTACTAATATTTTCCCGATGTAAGCAATCAATATAGATTTTTACAAATGATAAGTCATTAGTTAAATTAACATATGTTACAGTAGCATTTTTGGCAATTTTATTATTCACTTCATAATTTAGGGCATTATTAATAACTTGCTTGATTGTTTCTTCATAACGTGCTAGTTTAATTTTATTGACCATAGTTTTACTTATCTAAATGAGATTTTTCCACAATGACATATGCTTCTAAAATATCATTTTCTTTTACATCATTAAAATTTTTAATCGTTAAGCCACATTCATTACCAGCAAGAATCTCACTTGCTTGATTTTTACCATGTTGTAATGTGCTAATTTCACTATTATAAATGATTACACCATCTCTAACTACTCTAACTTTTGCCCCACGTTTGATTTTTCCACTATTAACTATACATCCACAAATTGTCCCAATTTCACTATGTTTTCAAATTTTTTGAACCTTAGCTTCACCAATTTCTTCTTCAGTGATAATTGGATCTAATTTACCCATCATCATGATTTCTAAATCTTCTTTTAACTTATAAATAACATCATAAGTTTTGATTTCAATTTTTTCTTGCTCACTTAAATCTTTAACTAATCTTGTGGGTCGAATATTAAAACCAATAATAATTGCCTGTGAAGTTTGCGCTAGTCTTACATCTGTTTCTGTAATTCCCCCAATTGCACTTCTTACAATATCAACATGGGCATTTTCAATATTAATTTTACTAATCATTGATTTGATGGCTTCTAATGAACCATGAACATCAGTTTTAAGAATGATTTTTAAATTTTTAACAACACCATCTTCAATTTGTTGTCTTAAGGTACTATTTTTGTTATTTCATTCTAGACGACTATTTTTTTGTTTAATTTTATTAGCTAATTCTCTTGCTTGTTTTTCATTATCTAAAACTAAAAACTTGTCACCAGCAATTGGTACACTTTCTAGACCTGCAATTTTTACAGGTGTAGCGGGTGTAGCAGACTGAATTTCGTGTCCATTACTATCAAACATCATTCTAATTTTGCCATATGATTGACCAGCGACAATATAGTCTGATTTTTTCATGGTTCCATTTTGAACTAAAACAGTTGCTACAGGACCATAACCTTTATCCAAATTAGATTCGATTACAGTTCCATATGCGAAACGATTAGGATTCGCTTTGTATTGTTTTACATCAGCTAATAATTGAATTGCTTCTAATAATTCATCGATTCCTTGTTTTAATAATGCTGATCCTTTAATGAAGATGTGGTTTCCACCTCATTCTTCAGCCACAATATCTTGCTCTGATAATTGACTCATTACTTTTTCATAATTAGCCCCTGGTTTATCCATTTTATTAATGAAGACAATAATTTCCACACCAGCTGCTTTAGCATGGTCAATTGCTTCTTGAGTTTGAGATTTAATTCCATCATCAGCAGCTACTACAAGAACAACAATATCTGTAATGTTTGCTCCTCTTGCCCGCATCTCAGCAAACACTTCATGTCCAGGAGTATCAATAAAAGTGATTTTCTTATGGTTTTTTTCCACTTGATATGCACCAATATGTTGTGTTATACCACCAGCTTCATTGGCAGTGATACTAGACTCTCTAATTACATCCAATAAAGTTGTTTTACCGTGATCAACATGTCCCATAATTGTTACAATTGCAGGACGTAGCTGCAAATCATTAGGGTTATCATCAAAAATAATATTATCTAAAACATTTTCAGCACTAACTTCTTTTTCAATTTGGAAATCATAACCGTATTCTAAGCAAATTTCACCAATTTGTTCTTCATTTAAAACACTATTTAATGAAATAATCTCACCTTTTAAAAAGAAAAATTTGATAATTTCCCCAGCCGGTTTGCCTAGTTTTTTAGCTAATTCTTCAACTGACAAAGGAGATGTAAAAATAAATACACCATTTTTTACACCTACATCAACTGTTTTGATTTGTTTATTTATATCAATACTTTGTCTTTGTTCTTTTTTATTGTTTTTTGCCATGTTACTGATTCCTTTGTTCTTGTGCTAAACATAATAAATTATCTATTAAATTATTATCAATAACAAGATTAGTTTTCTGTTCCAACTTTTTTTTAATAATTAAAGGACTAACAACTAAAATTTCTTGACTTAAATAATAACCTCGACCTAACATTTTTTGTTGATAATCAACAACTAATTTATTATCAATCTTACAAATTCTAATTAAATTACTTTTTAAAAATTTTTTATTAGTGATTAAACAAGTCCGATAATTATAATTTTTCTTTTTCATTATTAAAATTAAGAATCTGTTCTACTTCATCTTTAAAGACATCATTTAATTCATTTTCATCAAATTCATTAATCATTTCTTCGATTTCATCATCAAATACAGGTAAAACTGTTTCTGTATTCATTGTGTTTGTACTTGAATTTTTAGCTTGAATTTTACGTTGTCTAAATGTTTCTGAATTGATGTTAATGAATTCATAATCATCATATTCTTCTTCATCTTTTGGACCAATAATACTAATTGAATAACCAGATAAAATTGATGCTAACTTAACATTACATCCTTTTTTACCAATAATTTTATAAATTTGGTCTTCTTCAACTACTAAAACAGCTGTTTTATCTTCTTCTTTAATTCCTAATTTAATTAAATCTGTTTTAGTAACGATTTCACTTAATAAAACAATTGGATCTTCATAATAATTATAAATTTCAATCTTTTCGCCATTCAATTGGTTAGAAACATTTTTAACTCTTTCTCCTCTTGAACCAACGCATACACTAGCAGGTTCAATTGGCAAAGTTTTAGAACTAACTAAAACCTTAGTTTTAACTCCTGCTTGCCGTGCTGATTTAACAATTTTTATTGTGCCATCATCAATTTCTGGCACTTCCATTGTTAAAAAGTGTTCAACTAATTTTTCACTTGCACGTGACAAAATAACTGGACAAAATTTTGATTGTTCTTTAACTTCTAACACTACAAAAGGGTATTTTTTTCTAACATCTAATACTTCATATTGATTTAATTCTTTGTTACCTAAAAAACCTAATGTTGGTTCTAGATGTTGACCCATTTTGTCATATTGATCTTCCAAATTAATTGTGTAAAAATTACTTTTTTTATCTTCTTTTTCAATTTCAGCTAAAATTATTTCATTTTGCATTGGCAATCATGATTCATAAACTCTTTGATTACTAATTTCAGTAATTCTTTGCTTAAAATATTGCATGATTTGTTGTACTTGTTGTTGATTAAATTTTTTAGATAAATCAAAATGTTCTTCGTACTTATCCCCAATTTGTAAATTTAAATCTTTAATTCTAGGGTCATTAATTGCAATATGTAATGCTTCATCAAATTCTGGATAATCTAGTGCAACTACTTCATAGACAAGATTTGTAATCATTTGACCACTATTTAAATCAATTGCAACATTGATATTATCTTCATATGTTACTTTGTTGAAAATTCTTTTGATCGCTTCTACTAAAAATTCTTTAATCTTTTCTTGTTCAATATTTTTTTCTTTAGCAATGTTTTTAATTTCATTTAGTAATAAAACATTAATGGAATTATTCATAATAATTACTCCTATAAAAAGAAAAACAAACCAGCAAGTTGGTTTGTTTTAACAACTATTAGCATAATTATACACAATTATGTACAACTTTCACAAGTATAATCTACAACTTCTTTTTGTGTTTTGCAATAATAGAAAGTTTTAATTCCTAATTTAAAACCATAAATGTGATGCAATGTAAAATCTGTTAATGAAGTAACTTTTTTGAAATAAATATTAATTGATTGTGCTTGGTCTAAATAACATTGTCTAATTGCTGCTAATCTAATTAGTTGGTATTGATCACATTCAAAGGCAATTTTATAATAAGCACTATTTTTAGAAATATTAGGTACTAAAGTTAGAATATTAGCCTTACCATCTTCTTTATATAAGAAATCTTGAATAGGTTCAATACTTTCTGTCGCATTAATAGCCTTACCTGAAGTTGCGGTTGGAGCAATTGCCATTAACTGAGCATTTCTTAAGCCATATTTTTGAATTTCATTAGCTAATTGATGTCATTTATTTAAATCAGGTTGATATTTAGTTAATTCTAAAGCATCTTTATTAGCTTTTAAAATTGGTAATTGTCCTTGAGCTCACAATGTTTCATTAAAACCACTAAATTTACCTTTCTCTTTAGCTAATTTTAATGAGCTATAAATAATTTGATAGCTTAAATCATCAAAAATTTTAGCAGTCATTTCTAGTGCATCATCACTATCAATAACAATTTTTAAATTAGCTAAGTGATTAACATAATTTAAAACCCCAATCCCTAAATAACGGTATTTTAAATTTGTATACATTGCTTCTTTAACTGGATAGTTAGCAATATCAATTGTATTATCCATCGCACGAACAAGAATATCAATAACTTTTTGTTGTTCCTGATTATCTATTTGTCCTCACTTTTCTAAATTAACACTTGCTAGATTACATAAAGAAATTTCACCAGATTCATATGTTTTTGTGATGGTTGCATTTGCACCATTTATCATTAAAGTTTGTTCCTTAACTTTTGATGCCCGTGATGGTAGGGTTATTTCAGTACACAAATTAGAAGAGTTGATGTAACGATTTAACATTGATGTTAAATTTACATTTTCTTCATGATAAAGATAAATATTACCTGTTTCAACTCTTTCTTTCATAATCATTTCTAAAATTTTCCGAGCTGAAATTTTTTTGCCACCCACATTTGGGTCTTGTTCATATTCTAAATATTGTTTAACAAATTTATCTCCAACAATACCAAATAATTTAGGTACTTTAATAGGGTTAAAAAGTGTTACATCTTGGTTATTTAGTGCTCTTTCTATTAATAAATCATTAATTTTTACTGCATATTTTAATTGTCTAGCACGATTTTCTTCAGTCCCACTATTATTTTTTAAAACAATCAATTCAGGAAAATTTTGGTGTCATCATTGGTAATACACACAACAAACCCCAGGACGTTCTGAACCTTGATTAAATGCTTTAATGGTCGCTTCAACAATTTTTAAAAATGGGACAGGACCACTACTAAATCCATTATTACCTAAAATGTATGACCCTGATGCTCTTAATTCAGAAATATCGATAGCATTACCACCTTTATTTTTTGAATAAATAGCAATATCATGGATAGTGTCCATAATACTATTTGCATCATCATCCATTTTTGATAATACACAACTTGATAATTGCATATTAGGTGTGCCTGAATTCATACTAATTGGAGTAGAAACTGTAAAGAAATGTTGTGATAAATAATAATAAAAACTCTTAACATACTCTAAACGATGAGTTTTATCTTCTTGATAAAACAATGCCATTGCAATCCGCATGTATGTGTGTTGTGGTAATTCTAATTTTTTATTCTTAGTGTAGTTTAAACAATATTTTCTTGTAAAGAAAATCAAGGCTTTATAGGTGAATAAATAATCATTACTAGGGATGATTGCATCATTTAATATTTCTAATTCTTCATTGCTATATGAGCTAAAAATTTCTTTATTATATCTTTTGTGCTCAATGCCTTTTTTTATAACATCTCTTAAATGAACATAGTGATGTTCATTTTTAATGTCTCAAGTTTCACGATAGTACTTTAGAATATAAAGTTTTGCTGCAATTATTTCATAAATTGGATATAAACGACTAATTTTATTGACTGCTGATTTAATTAGTTCATCATAAACTTCAGAAATTTTAATTTCATTGTATAGTTTTATTTCTGTTGCACTCAAAAGTGCATTGGCATAACTTTCGTTACCATCACATGCCCACAAACAAACTCGGCGCATCTTATTAGGATCATAATGTTCTTTATGACCTTTTCTTTTAATAACAAAAATCTTCTGTGGATCAATTTCAATTTCTTTATTTTTGTTATCAACAATAATTGTTTTCTTATCTTCATCAACAACATCATTGATGTAAGAAAGTGGCAGTTTATTTTTAGTAGACATACATTATGCTTTTCTATTCATTAATTCTTTTAACATTTGTTTTAAATCATTATCATCATAATCGATGGACATATTACCAATATTGTAATTTAAGGCAGTTGACTCTTGTTGAGCAGTATTGTCTTTATTAATATCTTTATACATGTCAAATCATGTAACCATATCATCTTTTTCAATATTTTTATACAATGGTGGGAGGTTGATTTTTTCTAAACGATTGTTTGCATAGTATTTCATAAATTTATTGAAAACCTCCATAGTCAATGATTTAATTGGGCCAAAACTTAATAAGTATTCAGCTCATTTTAATTCGTCATTAACTATGCCATCAACAATCAAATTAACTTCATTTTTAAATCAATCAGATTTGAAATATTGTGTGAAACCTTCTTCTTCATTACTCATTAAAATTCTAATTAATCCACCAACAACTGCAACATGCATATCTTCATCAAAATTGATTAGTTTAATAATTTTAGTGATTCCTGCAATTGCATCATTATAGTTGTAATTAACAACATAAGTTACCATGAAAGAAACATAAAATTTTAATCCTTCTAAAAAGTAAATGTGGACCAATAATTTAAGAATATTCTTTCGCACGGTTTCTTCAGATCAATCTACATGCTCTCCACTTAAATATTCTTTCATCAAACTATAAATTTCAATTTCCTTATCAGTCCGATGTTTGATTTCATCAATTTTGTAAATTCGGTCAAAAATTTCAGTTGCATCTGAGCTAAAAACTTCTCTAATAATATGTGAATAAGATAAAGAATGAATTAATTCAAAAAATGCTTGAGTTTTAAATGCTGCTTCTCATTCACTAGAACTTACTAGTTCGGCCATAATACTGTCTAATCCACGGTTTTGGGATGAATCCATTAAAGTTTGAAATAATAAATTTGAAACCACAACCTCTTTGATACCATCAGGTAAATCTTTAAAATTTTCCCGATCAGAAATTAAACTAATTTCCTCAGGAGTTCAAAAAGCTTGGCGCATATTGTTTTCAATTTGTTTTGCAAATGGATATTTGATAATGTCATAACGTTGAAAACCATTATATTTACCTAAAAAAATTCTAATATCCTTTGGTTTAACAAACATGTTTAAATCTAGCAACTTTTTCATTATTAACTCATTTCTTCTCTAATTATTCATATGATAATTTACTTAACTAATAGAATCTTTATTATTCATAAAATATTTTAAATCTCATGCTACTCCATCTTCATCATTAGCATACTTTGTAATGTGACGAGCAGACATTTTGGCAGTATCTTTGCCATTTTTCATCGCAAAACCATACTTTACTTCAGCTAACATATGCATATCATTATCGCCATCACCAAAAGTAATAATTCTATCTTTTGGTATACCATAGTAAGAAGCTAAATAATTAACTCCCATTGCTTTATCTGCAAATAATGTGTTAATTTCAATCATCATTCCAGCAGCAGGAATTCTGATCATTCTAACTTGTAAATATGGTGAAATATTTTTAATGTGATACATCAATTTATCAAATAAAGATGTATCATCACTTTTTAAATATAGAAGGATTGCATAAACATCACATGATAAATTATCAGGATTATTGTTCAAATTAATTAAAGAACCATCTTTGATGTCCATGTGATAATATTTCAATAAAATTTCTCACAACATGTCATCATAATATTCTTTTAGTTGATAATTTGAACCTTTTACTTCTAAAAAGGCATTTGTAATAATTTCTTGGATTTTGGAATTTTTTAAAATTTTAATTGCTAAATCTTTACTGAAGCATAATTCAATGGGATTAAATTTATCATCACATGGATTAGAAATATATGAACCATTGTGATTGATAAGTAAAGAATTTAATCCTAATTGATGATAAATATCAATGCTGCCTCTCAAAGGTCGACCTGTTGCAATACAAAATATATGTCCATCTTTAATAATTTTTTTAATGGTTGAAATAGTTCCAGATGATAATTCACTTTGTTTATTTAATAGTGTTCCATCTAAATCACTAACAATTAAATATTTTTGATTATCTTTCATGAGTTATTAATCCTAGTTTATGGTAAATTCTATGTAATTGTTGTTGGGCAATTGGTTTTACTTTTAAATATCCTTTTTTAATCACATTATCTATTAGATTATCATCGTAAGAATGAAATTTTTGCTGATAATCTATTAAAAATACTTCTAAATGTTTTGCTAAATCTTCTTTAAAATCCTTGTATGTTTTATCACTATACAATCTACAAATTTCTTCTGGTGATTTTTCAGTTAATGAAGAGTAAATATTGATTAAATTAGTTATTTCAGGTTGGTTAGTGATATCATAATTTACTTTGTTAAATAAATCGGTTTTTGCAGACATAATTTTTTTAATAGAAACATCAATAGGATCATTTAAAAAAATTACACCCTTGTGAGATGAAGATGACTTAGACATCTTTACACTTGGATCTGTTAAATCCATAATCTTTGCTCCATGATCACTAACTAAAATATCTGGAATGCTAAAAATTTTATCTTTAAATTTGTTATTTAGTCGCTCAGCAAGATTTCTTGTTAATTCAAGATGTTGTTTTTGGTCACTACCAACAGGCACATAGTTTGGTGAATACAACAAAATATCTGCTGCCATTAAGGTTGGATATATTAGTAATCCAGTTGGTAATTTTTGGGTTCCATTACTTTCTTTGGCAAATTTTTGTGATTTATCCTTGAATTGTGTCATTCGGTTCAATTCACCTAAGGTTGTTTGGCACATTAACAAATATCCAAGAGTAGTATGCTCTTGAATGCTTGATTGTAAAAACAGATTAACCCTGTCTATATCTAAACCACATGCTAAATATGAACGGATAAGATTTCTAGAATTTACTTCTAGGTCAATTGGGTTGATTGTTCCAGTTGTTAAAGCATGTAAATCAGCAACAAAAATAAACATTTCATAATCATTTTGAAATTTAATAAATTGCTTAATTGAACCTAAATAATTCCCTAGAGTTAATCCAGATGTAGGTTGAATACCGCTCACAATCCGCTTCACATTTGCCCCAAAAATATATAAATTTAATTTTAGTAATTTAAAATTATAAATGTTAAAAAATTATATTTTAGATTTTAGCAAATGATGAAAGTAACATTTTTTAGTTATCAAATTCCAGAAGAAAAAATTTCTGATATTTTAAATAAAAATCCCTGGATGCAAAGAGACAATAAAAACTATGAGTTAGTTATTGTTTTAGGTGGTGATGGAACATTTTTAAGTGCTTTAAAAACTTTTAAAGATGAAAATGTTAAAGTTATTTTATTAAACCAAGGGCAGTTAGGTTTTTTTGCAAGTCCAGATGAATTATCATTAGATGAATTATTAAATGACAATCTTTTCAATAATTATCAATATCTAGAACTAAAAGTGAATAACAATTCATATCATGCAATAAATGAATTTATGATTTCAACAATTAATAATCCAATTAAATATTTGGTTTCATTAGATAATTATCCATGATATCAATTTATTGGTACAGGGATATTAATTTCTACAACAAATGGTTCAAGTGGAATGAATAGAAGTTTACATGGGCCATTATTATTAGATAATGATTTATTCATTTATCAAGAGTTTTTACCAGTGCAAAACAGTCGAACAAAAAATTTAAATCAACCACTAGTTCTATCGCAAAGCCATAAAATTAGTTTGCAATTTGAGTCAACAAATTTAAATCTGAAAATTGATGGATTAACTGAATGCATCAATACAAATAATTTAGAATTTATTGTTAAAAATTCAGTTGCAAAAATTTATAACTTTAGTCGCCCACAAACTTGAATTGAAAACATCAAAAATAAGCTTCTATAGGAGAGAAAATGAAACAATCTACTAAAACTAAACTATTTTATATTTGTACATTTGGAATTGGTTATTTTTATGCAAAAAACATGGCAAAAAAAATCAGCCAAAATAAAAATGAAATTATTACAAGTTCAAAAGCTGATAAATTTGATGTCAATCAGTTAATTGAATTTCTCGGTGGAAATGAAAATATTATTAATATTCAATCAACAATTAGCAATTTAAAAGTTGATGTAAAAAACCCTTATTGCATTCAACCAGATAAAATAAAATCAATGGGTGCTAAAGGTAGTTTTATTAATGAAAACAAGATAACCATTTTATTTGGTGACCATAGTGGTGATATTGCTAGTAAATTGAAAAACAAATTAGGAAATGAAAAATAGTTTTTATAATTAATTTAGTAATTTTAAAATTATTTTAAATTTAGGAATAATAATGGTTTTTTTAAAAAAATTCCATGCTGAAGGTTTTAAATCTTTTGCTAGACCTGTAACATTAAATTTCAATAGTACAATGATTGGAATTGTTGGTCCAAATGGTTCAGGTAAATCAAATATTGTCGATGCCCTAAAATGAGCAATGGGTGAACAATCAATTAAAAGTTTACGGGGCAAGGAAAAATCAAACTTAATTTTTGCAGGATCTAATGACTTAAAAGAAGCTGATTTTGCTCTTGTTGAATTGACATTTGATAATTCAACAAGAATTTTACATTTTGATGCTGATGAAGTAAAAATATCTAGAAAATTAGTTAAAAAAAGTGGTGAAAACATTTACATGATTAATGATGAACCATGTTTATTAAAAGATATTCAAACTACATTTATTGATGCTGGTTTAGACAAGGGTTCATTAGGAATCATTTCACAAGGAACAGTAAATTGATTTGCAGAAGCTAAACCTGAAGATAGAAGA
This sequence comes from uncultured Mycoplasmataceae bacterium, assembly GCA_900544585.1. Lineage (GTDB taxonomy): Bacteria > Bacillota_I > Bacilli_A > Mycoplasmatales > Mycoplasmoidaceae > Ureaplasma. Next base: position 87,142 of record UQVX01000001.1, read on the forward strand.
CAAATGTTCGAATCAGCAGCTGGCATTGGTAAATATATCAAGCAAAAAAATGAAACCGAAAACCACTTGCAAAAAGCAATGGATAACTTAGAAAGATTGAATACAACTTTATCGTCACTAAGAAGAGATGTAAAGGAATTAAATCGTCAAGCTGAAAAAGCTCAACAATATAAAGAAAAAACTGAACAACTAAAGAAATATGACATTAGTGTAACTGTTCAAGATTATTTAACATGAAAAGATGAATATGCTGAGTTAGAACAGAAAATAGCTATTGAAAAAACACAACTTGATGAATTAGAAATTAGTGTCAATAAAGCAAAAGAGTTAAAAGATAAATTTGAATTAGAGTACATTAACATTGATAATAAAGTTCGTACACTCAATAATCAAAAATCAGATTTACAAGAACAAATTTCACAACTCAATGTTAAACGTGCCACTTACATGACAAATTTGGAAAATAAAATTTCAAGTGGAACAATTCAAGAAAGAAAAGAATCATATCAAATCTTAATAAATACTGAACAAGAAAAATTAAATTCTTGACAACAAAAATATATAGAAGCAAAAAAAGAAGCTCAAGAAATTTCTAATGTTTTAGAACAATTAGAAATTAAAAGAGAGGAATTTAATGCTCAAGTCAATGATATTCAAAATGAATATAGTAGCAAAAAATACCGTTATGAAGAATTAGAAAGACAGTTTAATAATAGTAATAGTCATGAACGTGGAGTAAGTGAATTACTAAAGGTTAAGGATAGAATTGGTGGAATTCATTCGACAGTTCAAAATATTATTAAAGTTAAAGAACGTTATGAAGTAGCAATTCAAACAGCACTTGGTAAATCAATTAGTAATTTAGTTGTAGAGAATGATGATATTGCAGTTAAGGCAATTAATTATTTAAAGCAAAATCGTTGTGGTAGAGCAACATTTTTACCACTAAACACAATTAAAGCGAAAGAAATTTCGCCAGCAACATTAACAATCATGAATCAAGCACCAGGTTTCATTGATGTTGCTAGCAATCTTGTTGACGTTGATGATAGATATAAAAATGTTATTGCTAGTATTTTAGGTAATGTTGGGGTAACAGATACGATTGAAAATGCTAATTTAATTTCTAAAATGATTCGCTCAACATACAAACTTATTTCATTAGATGGTGATGTAGTTTTTGCAGGTGGAGCATTAGCTGGTGGTCAAAGTCAACAAGGTCATAGGGCTGTATTCAATATTGAACAAAAATTATTGACATCTAAGGATGAATTTAATAACATCAAAAAAGAATATGAAAAATTTCAAATTGATAAAACTCAGAATGATTATGAAATTAATCAATGATTAATTAAAAAACAATCTAATGATTCAATTGTTGATAAACTTGATAACAATATTAAAGACAGTCAAATTAAATTAACAAATTACAAAAATGATTATGAAGCCTTAGAAATTTCAGATGATGAATCAACGAATAATGCAAAAATTAATGAATATGATTTGCAAATTATTGAGTTAAATAATCAATTTAATAAAATAGAACAAGAATTAAAAGAAGCAGAAAAAATCAAAGAATTAAGTTTTGATCAAAATGCTAAGTATTCATCAGAATACAATAATTGTCAAAATCAATCGACAAATTTAATCAAAATACATGCTGAACATAATAATAAATTCAACAATTTAGATAACCAAATTAAAAATGCTGATGAAAGAATTGCAAATACATATGGTGTTGTTATAGAGTCTGTTATAGATGAATATAACAAACCATTAAATGTGACAATTGCTGAAGCTAGACGGATTATTGCAACATTAAAAGCAGAAATTAATGCCCTAGGAAATATTAATTTCCAAGCTTTAGAATCCCTAGAACAAAAAGAAACTGAATTAGCAAATTTAGAAAAAGAAACAACTGATGCAAAAGATAGTGTAAATAATCTATCAAACTTGTTAACTTCTTTAGATAAACGAGCTAAAGCCGATTTTTTGAGTGTTATTAATAAAGTTAATGAAATTATTCCTAGTGTATTTAAAAGCTTATTTGGTGGTGGTCACTGTGAAATTAAAATTGTTGATCCCCAAAATATTTTAGAATCAGGAATTGATATTATTGCTCAACCACCAGGCAAAAAAATCACTAACTTAGTTTTACTTTCTGGTGGTGAAAAAACATTAATTGCACTAGCAGTCTTGTTTTCACTTTTAAAATCTTCACACTTCCCATTAGTTTTACTAGATGAAGCAGAGGCTGCATTAGACCAAACTAATGTAAATACATTTGCTAAGTTAATTCAAGAATTTAGTGATCAATGTCAATTTTTAGTTATTACTCACCGAACTGGAACAATGAAAATGTGTGATGTTTTATATGGAACAATGATGAAAGTAAAGGGTGTAACTAATGTTATTAAAGTTGACTATAACTCAATAAAAAATAAGGACCAAGTTAAAAATAGCTAATTATGGGATTTTTTAAGAAATTAATTAATAAATTTAATAAAAAAGAACAAGATAAAGTTGCTGACCAAATTTCTAAAATCAATGCTAAAAAAAGAGTCTTTCAAGACAGTGAGCAAGTTAAATTTGATGAAGGTTTAAGAAAATCATCAACAGGTTTAAATCTTGCTATTAAGGATTTAATAAAGAAACATCAAGAAGTTAATGAAGAGTTTTATGAAGCTCTAGAAGATATGCTTATTATGTATGACATTGGTTATAGTGCAACACTAAAAATTGTTGATGCAGTAAGAGATGAAATAAGTTATCGTAATATTAATAAAAAAGAATTGATAAAAGATGTTTTGCTAGATAAAATGTTGACCTATTATATTCAAGATTCATCATTAACAACAAACATAAATCTAGAACCGAATAAAACAAATGTTATTTTAATAATTGGTGCTAATGGTGTAGGTAAAACAACATCAATTGCTAAAATTGCTAATTATTTTGTCAAACAAAATAAAAAAATCTTATTAGTGGCAGGAGACACATTTAGAGCAGGAGCAATTGAGCAATTAAAAATTTGAGCAGAACGATTAAATTTAGATATTGTAACTCCTAAAAAATCACAACAAGAAACAGCTGCTGTGATTTATGATGGATTACAAAAAGGATATAGTGAAAATTACGATTTAATCATTTGTGATACATCGGGTAGATTACAAAATAAAGTTAATCTAATGAATGAATTGAAAAAAATTTATGATGTAATTCATAAATTTGATTCTAGTGCTCCCCATGAATCTCTTCTAGTTTTGGATGCTACTACTGGCCAATCAGGATTATCACAGGCTAAAATGTTTAATGAAGTTGCAAAATTATCAGGAATAGTTTTAGCTAAAATGGATTCTACATCTAAAGGTGGAATTGTTCTAGCAATCAAAGATATGTTTAATATTCCTGTAAAATTCATTGGTTTAGGTGAAGGAATTGATGATTTAAGAATTTTTGATTTAGAAAAATTTGTGGATGGATTAGTAAATTCATTTGATGGTATTAATGTAGGTTAGTTTATGGATTATGAAACAAGGTTTTATTTCATTGCTCTTTTTGATCATTATCAAAAACTACTAACTAAAAAACAACAAAACTATTTTAAGTTATATTATTTTAATGACCTTTCATTAGCAGAAATTGCTAATGAAAATAATGTTAGTAGAACGGCAATTTCAGATGCAATGAAACATATTTTAGAAGATTTAAAATATTATGAAGAAAAATTGGAATTGTATAATAAATCTTTACAACGTTTGAAATTGTATGAACAATTACCTAATAGTGACTTAAAAATCAAATTAATTGAACTAGAACATAAAGGAATGGAAAATGAAAAGTAAGATTATCAATCGTAAACCAATTGATTATAACTATGTTATTGAAGTTGATGATATTCAAATTGATCCAAAAAATATTGAAAATCATCGGCAAAGAATTAACACAATTTTTGCTAATAAACCAGAAGAATATCGCTTAGAACAAATTAATAAAATGATTATGCATGACATTTTATTTTCTAAAGCAATGGATTATTTGAATACATTTTATGAATTTGAAATTGATCAAGATGAACAAGCTCAATATGAAAAAATGATTACTAGTGAATGAACAAAAAATAACGTGCCATTAGAAGAACAAAATTTAGAATTAGCTAAAATTGGTGCAAATAAAATTATTATTCAACAATTAATATTTAATGATATTCAAAGTGAAAATAATATTACAGTTAGTGATGATGAACTAGAAAAAATCCTCATTGAATACTATCAAAATACTAATCAACCAATTAGACCATTTAAACAAGATCTAGCTGGTTATGAAAACGCTAGACAATCAATTATCCATGAAAAAACAATTGCTCATATTTTAGGAATGTTTAAATTTAATTTAGATAAATTTAACCAACGTTTAGAAGAATTTGCTAAAACAAATAAATAGAATAAGATTAACATATGATGACAAACAAAAAATTATTTACTAGTGAATCAGTTGGACCTGGACATCCAGATAAAATTTGCGATCAAATATCAGATGCTATTTTAGATGAGTGTTTGAAATTAGATCCTAATAGTAAAGTGGCATGTGAAGTATTTGCATCTAATAGGCTAATTATTATTGGCGGCGAAATTACTACTCATGCATATGTAGATGTAGTAAAAACTGCTTGGAAAATTCTTGAACCATTAGGATACAATGAATCTGATTTTACAATTGTAAGCAATATTAATAAACAAAGTAGTGATATTAATCAAGCAGTAGTTAATAATAATGAAATCAATGCTGGTGATCAAGGAATTGTTTTTGGTTATGCTTGTACAGAAACACAAGATTATATGCCATTAGCAATTACTTTAGCTAATGATTTAGTTAAAGCATTAAATGATGTGAGAATTAATCAATCCGAAAATTCTAAAAATCTTAAATCTGATATGAAATCACAAGTAACAATTGATTATTCAGACATTAATAATCCAAAAATTGACACAATGTTGGTATCGATTCAACACGATGCCAATTTTAATTATGCTGATTTAAGTAAATTAGTAAGCAATATCATGGATGATATTGCTAAAAAACATAATTTAAATTTAGATTTTAAGAAAATTATTAATCCAAGTGGAAAATTTGTGATTGGTGGTCCAATTGGAGATACAGGGTTGACAGGAAGAAAAATCATTGTTGATACATATGGTGGTTATGCTAGACATGGTGGTGGTGCATTTAGTGGTAAGGATCCATCAAAAGTAGATAGAAGTGCAGCCTACTTTGCTAGATATATTGCAAAAAATATTGTTGCTGCAGGGTTGGCAAAAAAGTGTGAAATCCAATTATCATTTGGTATTGGTTTACCATTACCAATCGCCATCAATATTGATACTTTTAATACATCACAATATTCTGATGAACAACTTTTAAGTGTTATTAAAAAAACATTTAGGTTCAAAGTAAATGATTTTATTCATGATTTAGATTTATTTAAACCAATATATAGTTCAACAGCAGTATATGGTCATTTTGGTAGTAACCAAAAAAATGCAAAATGAGAACAATTGGATAAAGTTGAAACATTAAAACAACATATACAAGAAGGGATTTAAAGATGATTTTTGTTAAAACAATTAATGATGCTCCTAAAAAATTTAGTGAACAAATTGTAACTTTGTATGGATTTTGTAAGCAAAATCGATTTAATGGTAAGATTGGATTTATTAACTTTAATGATGGCACATCATTTAAAGGAATTCAAGTTGTTTACAAAAAAGATAATATCACTAATGCAGATGAGATTAGTTCAGCTAGAAATGGCGCAGCATTAGAGATAACAGGGATGATTGTTTTAACACCAGATGCACCTCAACCATTTGAGTTGCAAGCAACAAACATTAAATTATTAAAGCAAACTGATGAATCTTATCCATTACAAAACAAACAACAAGGATTAGAGTTTTTACGTGATAATGCTCATTTAAGGCCAAGAACGCAGCTATTTAGTGCTGTAATGAAAATTCGTTCTGAGCTAGCATATGCAATTCATACATACTTTCACCAAAATAATTACATATGAGTGGCAACACCACTAATTACTTCTAATGATGGTGAAGGGGCTGGTGAAACATTCTTTTTGACAACAAATGATAATGAAGATTTTTTTGGTCAAAAAGTAAATTTAACAGTAACTGGTCAATTGCATGGCGAAGCATATGCACAAGCATTTAGAAATATTTATACATTTGGTCCAACTTTTAGAGCTGAAAAATCACATACTGCCCGTCATGCTGCAGAATTTTGAATGATAGAACCAGAAATTGCTTTTTGTGATTTAACAAATTTAATGCTGGTGGCAGAGGATATGTTGAAATTTGTTGTTAATCATTTTAAAAATTCTTGCCAAGATGAAATTGAGTTTTTAAAAAGAGAAATTGATCCAAATATTGAAAACAAAATTTCAATGTTGTTAAATAATGAATTCAATAAAATGACATATGAAGATGGAATAAAGATCTTAGCTGATGCTGTTAAAAATGGTCATAAATTTGAAGATAATAATATTTATTTTGGAATGGATTTAGGTAGTGAACATGAACGTTATCTATGTGAAACAATAGTAAATGGTCCTCTTTTCTTGTATAACTATCCAAAACAAATTAAAGCATTTTATATGAAACAAAATGATGATGGTATAACTGTTGCAGCTAGTGATTTACTTGTACCAGGAATTGGTGAGTTAGTTGGTGGTTCTCAACGGGAAGATGATTATGATAAATTGTTAAAGCGTTGTCAAGAATTAAAAATGGATTTAGAACCACTAAATTGATATTTAAATTTAAGAAAATATGGTTACTATATGTCAAGTGGTTTTGGATTAGGTTTTGAAAGATTGATTATGTATTTAACAGGTGTTAATAATATTAGAGATGTGATTCCATTCCCAAGAACACATGGATCAATTAATTTTTAATGAAAAAATGATTTGTCTTTAAAAAACAATCAATCCCTAATTATTTAACATGCTTAAGAATTATTGTTGTCCCAATTATTATTACCTTATTATTAGTAAATTCCGCCACTGTATACAATTTTCATCTTTGAAATAATAATTTATTTGTTGATATTAACATTACTACTTTAGTTGCTGGAATTTTGTTTATTCTTGCTAGTTTATCTGATGCATTAGATGGGTATTTAGCAAGAAAATACCAGTGAATTTCTGAATTTGGAAAATTCTGAGATCCACTAGCCGACAAAATACTAGTTAACGCTGTATTGTTCTGCTTAGCAAGTCCTCAACAAAATTTATTACCAATTTGAATTCCCATCATAATTCTAATTAGAGACATCATTATTGATGGTTTTAGATTAAATATGAAAAAAAATAATGTTGTTGTGTCTGCAAATATTTATGGGAAAATAAAGACAATATGTTTAATGATAGGAATTATTTATTTAATATTTTTAGGTAATCCTATTTGAAATGTTGGTAATTTATATTATTGATTAATTCAAAATATGTTAATGTATTGAGCAACAATTTTATGCATTGTTTCAGGAATTATCTACATTTCGCCAGTTATTAAACAAAATTTTGAAAAAAAAGAGGAATTGTAGATGGATTTAAAAATTTTAGTTAATGGGAAGTTAATAACAAGTAATAATAAACTTGCTATCAATAACCCAACAACATTATCAGTTGCTGGTTATGTACCAGAATTTGAACCTAAACAGATTGTTGATGAAGCAATGAATGGTGCAAGTACTGCATTTAATTCTTGAAAAAGCACCAATTATGAACAAAGAAAAATATTACTTTTAAAGTTTAAAGATTTATTAATCAAGAATAAAGATGAATTAGCAGAAATTTTGACATGTGAAATTGCTAAAAACAAAAAAGAGAGTTTGGTGGAAATTGAACGTTCTGCTGAATATATCATTGACACAATTAACATTTATGAAGAAATGCAAAAAAATCCATTAACAATTGATGAAAAAATTCATGGTGTTAAAAATAAGATTGGTAAGTTTATTTATGAACCACTTGGAGTAGTATTGGCGATTTCACCTTTTAATTATCCGGTAAATTTACTAATTTCTAAATTAGCACCTGCATTAATTGCTGGCAACACTGTAGTTTATAAACCAGCAACACAAGGTAGTTTAGTTGGTGCAAAAATTAGTGAATTATTTTATGAAGCAAATTTTCCAAAAGGTGTTGTTAATTGTGTAATTGGTAATGGAAAAGAAATTGGTGATCTTTTAGTTACTAACCACAATGTAGCAATGATTTCATTTACTGGTAGTGCTAATGTTGGTAATCATATTGCAAAATTAGTTCACAAGATTCCTCTTGTTTTAGAAATGGGTGGAAAAGATCCAGCAATTGTTTTAGATGATTGTGATTTAGAATTAACTGCTAATGAAATTGTTAAAGGAGCACTTAGTTACAATGGTCAACGTTGTACAGCAATTAAAAGAGTGTTCGTTTCAAAGAATATTCATAGTCAATTAGTTGAATTAATTACAAATAAAGTTAATAAATTAACAGTTGGTTTACCAAGTGATAACACCAACATTACACCAGTAATTTCACAGAGAAGTGCTGATTACATTATGGAATTAGTTAATGATGCAATAAGTTTAGGTGCAATTAGTAAAACAGACATTAAAAAAGAAAATAATTTAATTCATCCAATTGTTCTAGATAATGTTTCAGAAAAAATGCGGATAGCATGAGAAGAGCCATTTGGCCCAGTTTTACCAATTATTGAATATGAAAATATTGAACAGTGTGTAAAGTTGTGTAATGAATCTGAATATGGCTTACAAGCATCAATTTTTACAAAAAACATTCCATTAGCTGAAGAAATTGCTTTACAACTAGAATGTGGTACAGTTAATATTAATCGTTCATCATCTAGAGGACCTGATATTTTCCCATTCTTAGGTGTTAAGAATTCTGGTTTTGGTGTACAAGGGTTGAAAGATGCAATTATCTCAATGACAAAAATAAAAGGCATTATTTATAACGATTAACAAATGAAGTTTTTTATTGATATTGGTAACACAAATTTTAAAATTTGTGATGAAAATGATTTAGTGAAGATTTTCTTAGTTAATGAATTTTATAACTTTTTAAAATCATTTAATTTTAAAGAGCATCAATTGTATGTATTAAATAACAATTTAAAATGTGATGAAATTTTAAAAGAATTTTTGAATGATAATTTATTTATTTTTGACATTAAAAAATATCAAGAACAATTTATTGTTTCTAAAAAATTTCATCAAAATGAAATTGGCAATGATTTATGATTTTTAATTTATTACCTAAATAAAATTAGCTATGATGATGTAATTATGATTTCTAGTGGTTCATGCTTAATTAGCATTGTAAAAAAGCAAAACCAAATTTGTTCAATTAGCATCAACTTAGGAATTAGTAATAGTAACCTTATACTAAGAGATAAATTTAATTTGCAAACATCTCAACGAATTAATGATGAATCTGGTACTGAAACTGATTTATGTATTAGTTTAGGAAATTATTGTTTGATTAATGGCATAATTCAAACTAATAGTAAAATTTTTAGTTTACATAGTCCACAAATAGTGGTTTGCGGCAATGATTGAGATGACAATTGCACAAAAAAAATAATTGAAAAATATCCAACAACTATTTTGAAAAATAATTTAGTTTTATCAACCTTTAAAAATTGGTGTTTGGATAATAATTTATAAAGATAAAATTTTATATAATTTATAAAGATAAACTTACATAATGGAGAATTTTGCAAATGGCAAGCAAAGCTGAATTAATTAAACAGTTGAGAGCAGCAACAAATGCAGGAATGAGCGATTGTATTAAAGCACTTGCTGAATCACAAGATAATTTAGAATTGGCAATTGAATGATTGAGAAAAAATGGTGCAATTAAGGCTGCAAAAAAAGCTGATGCAATTGCAGCAGAAGGTTTAACAGTTGCTAAATTAAGTTCTAATAAAAAATTAGTTGCAGTAATTGAAGTTAATTGTCAAACTGATTTTGTAGCTAAAAATGATCAATTCATTGATTTAACAAACAAGATGTTAGATGCAGTATTGAATAATCCAAAGACTGAAAATTATGAATCATTAATGGTTGATGGTCAAAGTTTTGTCGAAGCTGCACAAGGGCTGACTGCTACAATTGGCGAAAAAATTTCTTTTAGAAGAGCAAAAGTTTTAGTTGCTAGTGATAACCAAACATTAGGTGCTTATACACACATGAATAATCGCGTTGCAACAGCGGTTTTAATAAATGGGAATGTGGATGATGAAGTTGCTAATAATGTTGCAATGCACATAGCAGCAATGAACCCAAAATATGTCACTGAACAAGAAGTTGATCAAGAATGATTAAACAAAGAAAAAGAAATCATTTTAGAACAAACAAAACAAGAATCAAATAAACCAGTTGAATTTTTATCAAAAATTGTTGATGGTAGAATAAATAAACTTTTAAAAGAAGTATGTTTAGTATCACAACCATATGTAAAAGACCCAAGTATTACAATCGAACAATACTTAAGTAGTAAAAATGCTAAAGCAAACCAAATGGTTAATTTTGTGTTAGGTGAAGGAATTCAAAAGAAAGAAAGTGATTTTGCAGCAGAAGTTGCAGAACAAATGAATCAAGCAAAATAATCAAATTTTTGAATAATAGGTAACAAAATGAAAGAACGTATTCTCATTAAGATTTCTGGAGCGTCATTAAAATCAAACAATGAAATTTTTGATGTTAAAAAAATCTCTAATCTGGCCTATCAAATTAATGTTCTTTCACAAAAATACCAAATATCTTTAGTAATTGGTGGTGGCAATATCTTTCGTGGTAATTTAGCCCAATCATTAAATTTAGATCGTAATGATGCGGATGCCATGGGAATGCTTTCAACAATGATTAATGGATTAATTCTTAAAAATGTTTTTAATAATCACAAGATAAATGTGAAGCTTTTTAGTGCATTGAAAATTGATAAGATTATTGATGAATATACATCTAGATCTGTCAATGATGCATTAAACAACAACGATGTTTGTATTTTTGTTGGTGGAGTTGGATTGCCATTTTTTACCACTGATACAGGAGCCGCTTTAAGAGCTGCAGAGACACAATCAAAAATAATTTTGATGGGTAAAAATGGTGTTGATGGAGTGTATGATAAAGATCCATTAAAACATAGTGATGCCAAGCGATTTGAACACTTAACTTATGATGAAATTATAAGCAAGTCATTGGATGTTATTGATCAATCAGCGTTGACATTATGTTGAGATAACAATATTAGTTTATTAGTTTTTAATATTAATGAAGAAAATAGTTTAATTAGAGTGATGAATAAAGAAATTAAGGCAACAATTATTGATGAAGGAGTAAATTAGTTATGATTGATTGAAAAAAATACGAAAATGAATTTAATCAAAATGCTCAACCAGTTTTGGAATGAATGCATAGTGAATTAAGTCGCATTCGTGTTGGTCGTGCTAATCCAACTATTTTAGATGATATTCTAGTGGAAGCATATGATGATAAAACTAAAATCAATGCTATTGCAAATATTAGTATTCCAGAACCTAGAATTTTGGTTATCAAACCCTATGATCGTTCATTAATAAAAAATATTGGTGCCGCAATTCATGCTGCAAACATTGGAATTAATCCACAAATGGATAGTGATGTTATTAGACTTGTATTCCCTGCTCCAACTGAAGAAACAAGAAAAGAATGTTTAAAAAAGACAAAAGCAATTGCTGAGGAAGCAAAAATCGGGATTAGAAAAGTTCGTCAACAGCTACAAGATGAATTCAAGAAAGATGTTGATGTTGTTGAAGATGATAAAAAATATTTTCAAACTCAATTGGATAATTTAACCAAAGAAATAAATAAAAAAATTGATATTGATTTGGAGAATCGTGATAAAGAGATCATGACTATTTAAGTTTACTCATGGTTAAAATTAATCATTTAGCTTTTATTATGGATGGTAATGGACGCTGAGCAAAACAACGTGGTTTATTACGCACGCAAGGTCATTATGCTGGTTTAAAAGCAATGAAAAATATCATTCAATCATGTTATGAATTAAAAATCAAGACTATTAGTTTTTATGCTTTCTCAACTGAAAATTGAAATCGACCAAAACAAGAAGTAGCATATTTAATTAGTTTACTAAATAGTGAAATTAATAATCCAAAATTATTAAAATGATTGTTAAATAATGATGTAAGGTTAATTTGAAATGGATTTAGTGATGGTTTGGATCCTAAATTGATTTTTCAAATTCAACAGTTGATGCAAAAAACTCAAAATTGTTCAACAATGAATTTACAAATTATGTTTAATTATGGTAGTCAGCAAAAAATTGCTGTAACAATCAATGATATGATAGTTAAAAAAATTAACATAAATATGCAAACTATCACTGAGTGTTTGGATCCTTTTCAACTTGGCCCTATTGATTTATTAATTAGAACTAGTGGTGAACAAAGACTAAGTAATTTTATGTTATGAGAATTAAGTTATAGTGAATTAATTTTTAATTCAAAATATTGACCAGACTATGATAAAAATAGTTTATTGTTAGACTTAGAAGAATTTAATAATCGTAACCGTAGATATGGAAATATTAATGAAAAATATTAAAGTTAATGAATTATCTAGTGGTACTAAAAACACAATGAAACAAAGATTACTATCTTCGGTTTACATTGCCATGTTTTTTATTATTTTGTTTTTACTAGGAATCTTAGCTGACAATGTTAATAATTGATCACCAATTAATTCCCTATTAGGTCGACAGATTTGTGCTTGAATATTATTAATTTTTTTACTACCAATGATTTACATTGGATGTAGAGAAATAAATAATATTTTTTTTAAATTTAATCCTTTAAGCCAAATATTAATTACTTTTGCAAGTGCTGCTTTAATTTATGCCCCAACATTAATTTATTTTTTAAAGTACTACGATTACTTAGGTAACAGTATTATTTTAGGTGAAACAATTACTCAATTTAATACTGTAACCAATATTTTTGCTATTGCATTGGCTTCAGCAATTTTACTTACTATCATAATAAACACTATCTTGCTGGTTGTTTATCATCATTTAACTTTTAAAAATTGATTCATCCTAAACTTATTAGTTGGAGTTATAAGTGGTTTCTACTTAGGAACTTATTTTTTCTTATTTACAAGAGGGTGATTATCATTATTATGATTAATGTTAATTGTTTTTGGTTGTGATTCATTTTCTTATTTTGGTGGCCTACTATTTGGCAAACACCAAATGGCCAAAAAAATTAGCCCTAAGAAAACTTGAGAAGGTTTTGCAGTTGGACAAGTTGTTACTATTTTGGTTGCAATGTTGATTTTATTTGGATTTTCATATATTCAACATGATCCAAATGTACTTGAACAAATCATGGGAGTACAATTTAAACATATTGTGAATGGCATTGTACAAGAAGAATTTTCTACTAATACATTTAAATGATGAATTTCAATGTTTTTTATCACTACAGGACTCTCACTACTTAGTGTTTTTGGTGATTTAACATTTAGTTGATTTAAAAGAAAATATCACATTAAAGATTATGGTACACTAATCCCTGGACATGGTGGGGTTTTAGATCGAATTGATTCTCATTCTGTTGTGATTAGTAGTTATTTTATTTTGAGTTTCTTTTTAGCTTTATTTGCTAATACTGTGGTATTTTTTACTCCAATTGGTGCGGCAATCTGGTAATAATATATGAAAAAAATTATGGTTTTTGGGGCGACAGGCAGTATTGGTTTACAAACGATAAATATAATAAAACAAGATAGTAATTTACAGCTTTGTGCTTTTACATATTTAAATAATGAATCCCTAGCTAATGAAATTAAGACACAATTCCCGCAAGCAATAATGTTTTGTCATAAAAATCCCAATGATGAATGACAAAGAATAATTCAACAAACACAACCTGATTTAGTTGTGAATAGCATCACAGGATTTGCCGGATTAGCCATCACACAATATTGCATTGAGAACAATTATAAATTAGCTTTAGCAAATAAAGAATCATTGGTAGCTGCAGGACATTTAATTGATTGTTCAAAAATATTACCAATTGATAGTGAACATTCTGCGCTATATGAATTAGTACAAAAATATGGAATTAATGATTTAAATACATTGTATTTAACTGCAAGTGGTGGCCCATTTTATAATTTAAAAAGAAATGAATTAACTGGCATTAGTTTTAATCAGGCGATTACACATCCAACATGAAAGATGGGATATAAAATTAGTATTGATTCTGCTACATTAGTTAATAAGTGCTTTGAAATTATTGAGGCATACCATTTTTTTAAAATTAAAAATATAGTAGCTTTATATCATCCAACATCAATTGTGCACGGATTAATTAAAACTAATAATGGTGCCATCATTAGCTACATGTCTTATCCTGATATGAAATTACCAATCAGTTTAGCTTTAAATGATTATTCAATTTCATCAAAACAAATTATTAGTGACTTAAATTTGTCAAATTTAAATCTTTACTTTGAACAAATTTCACCAGAAAAATTCATCCCTTTAAAATGAGCAAATGATTTAATTAATAGTAATAATTATGCAATTGGTACAATTATCACTGTTGTTGATGATTATGTAATTGAATTATTTAAGAATAATAAAATTAGTTTTTTAAACATTACAGATATTATTGATAACTATATCAATAAATATCAACATTATAAAGTTAGCAGTTGGAATGACATTTATAATTTAAGAGAAGCAATTTTATTAGATTTAAGAGCCAATTATAAGTAGTAAGTTATGAAAAAAATAAGTGATGTTTTAAAAGTATTAGATTTCTTGAATTTGGAGCAAATTCAAGAAATTTTAAATGCATTAAGTGAATACAATTTTTCCCACCATGAAGATAAATTGATCATTAAACTAGTTTTAAAACATGGTTTAACATTGGCAACCTTACAAAAAATTCATGATTCAAATAAAACTAATCACAAAATTTTATTAAATTGTGAACTTGAGTTAACTAATTTGGATAAATCAACATTTGATTTATACATTAATAATTTTTTAAAATCTTCACCTAACTTATTAAAAATTTGACCATTGACAACTGTCGAATTTGAACCAAATGTTTTACATTTAAAATATCATAGTGATTTTCAATGTCATGAATGAGAAAATGTTAAAGTTCAATTAATAGATTATTTAAATAATCAAACATTCATTAAAGTCAATGATATTAAATTGACATTAGATGAAGAAATTAATAATTATCAAAAAAAGATTCTTGTTAATGATCAAACAACTATTAATAACTATAATGAAAATTTACAAAATAAAATTGATGAAAAAAAACAAAAAAATTATAAGTATCCCATAAGAATGACTGACCCAATTACAAGTATAAATGAATTAGGTTTTAATGATAAAAATAAGATTATAAGCGGAAAAATTTTTAATATTAGAATTAGAAAACTAAAAAATAATATGTCATTAGTTTCATATTATCTTGCTGATGAAACATCAGCTTTGTTGGTTAAAGAATATATTAAAACTAGTGATGGACCTAAATTAAAAATTGGTGATTATGTCAAGATGATGATTGATATTGATGTTAGCAATAATTTTGATGGGCATGAATATTTATTTGGTAAATTAAAAAAATTTGAATTATTAGATAAACCAAAAATTAATAATGAAGATGGTTTATCTAATCATCGAATTGAGTTATGTTTACATACTAAAATGTCAAGCTATGATGGAATAATTGATTTAAATGGATTAAAAGAAAAATTAATCTCATTAAAACATACACATTTTGCTATTACAGATCGTTACAATGTCCAAAATTATCCCGATATTGCAAAAACATTTAATAATTCTGGCATCACTCCCATTTATGGGGTTGAACTAGAAAAATTACCTGCAATTATCCCTGCAGTTTTAAATCCGATAGATACTAGTTTAAATAGTTGTGAATATGTTGTATTTGATTTGGAAACTACTGGGTTACACCCAATATTTGATGACATCATTGAATTTGGTGCTGTTATAGTTAAAAATAATCAAATTATTGCTAAAGAACAATTTTTTATTAAACCTAATTGTCAACTAAGTACAAAAATTTCTAATCTTACAAATATTTATGAAACTAATTTAGAAAATGCTATTGACCAAAAAAGTGGATTAGAAAAAATTGTTAATTTTATTGGTGATAGAGTTTTAGTTGCACATAATGGTATTAATTTTGATTTCAATTTTATAAATATTAAATTAATTCAATATGGTTTTTCACCATTAAAAAATTGTCTAATTGATAGTATGGTAATAAGTAGAGCAATTAATGAATATAAAGCTCATAATCTAGAAATGCTTGCTAAAAAATTGCATTTGAATTATAATGCAGACGAGGCTCATAGAGCTGATTATGATGCACAATTACTTGCTGAAGTTTGGATGCAATTTTTACAAATATTGAGTCAGTGAGAATGCAAAACAATTGCTGAAATTAATCCAAAAATTCAAACTGATAGATTAAGACAATCAACAAGAGGTGACTTTGTTGTTGTTTATGCAAAAAACCAACAAGGCATAAAAAATATCTATGAATTAGTTTCTAAATCTCATTCAATTGGCTTTTTTAATCGTCCAACTATTACATGAGATGATATTTTAATGTTTAGAGATAATTTAATCACTACTAATCTAGCGATTGAAAGTGATGTTATTAATCTGGCAATTGATGGTAGTGATTTAGAATTAGAAGAATGTATTTCTAAATATGACTTTATTAGCTTGTGTTCTAGTTTAGGTTATTATCATGAAATTAGTAATGAAAATATTACTAAAGAACAATATGAACAATCTGTTGTTAGAATTATTGATTTATGTGCAAAATTAAATAAGAAGGTTGTTGCTGTTTCTAATGCATACTACCTTGATGAAACAGATAAAAAATTTCATGATTTATATGTCACAATGCCAACACTAAACAAAAGACCCCATCGGTTTTTTAAGTTTAGAACAGGCCCAATTTGTTATTTAAGAAATACAAATCAAATGTTAGAAGAATGATGTTTTTTAAACAATGATGAATTAGTTGAAGCTATTGTTATTAAAAATGGTCAAGATATCATTAGTTTAATTGAACCTAATATTACACCTATTCAAAAAAAATTATACCCACCAAAAATTGTTGGTGTTGATGAAAAAGTAAAAACAACAGTTTATAGTAATGCCCATAAAAGATATGGAGAAAAATTACCTGAAATTGTTGAGCAAAGAATCACTAAGGAATTGGATTCAATTATTAATCATGGTTATGCTGTTGTATATTGGATTTCACATTTGTTAGTACAAGAATCAATTAATGATGGCTATGTAGTTGGCTCAAGAGGTTCAGTCGGTTCATCATTAGTTGCAACATTTTTAGATATTACAGATGTAAATCCTTTACCACCACACTATTTATGTAACAATTGTTGCTATAGTGATTTCGATGTGCCAGAAAATATTGAAGATGGTTATGATTTAGAACCAAAACAATGTCCTAATTGTCAAAAAATGATGCAGGGTGATGGGCATAACATTTTATTTGAAGTTTTCTTAGGTTTTTATGGTGATAAAGTACCTGATATTGATTTGAATTTTTCAGGAATTTATCAAAATAAAGCTCACAATTTTATTAAGAAAATGTTTGGTGATAAATATACTTATCGGGCAGGTACAATAAGTACAATTGCAGAAAAGACATCTTTTGCTAACACTAAAAATTATTTTCAAGAAATCAATAAAGAAATGAATCCAGCTGAAATAGAAGAATATGCTGTGAAATGTGTTGATGTAAAAAGAACGACTGGGCAACACCCAGGAGGGATTATTGTTGTGCCAGATGACATGAGTATTTTTGATTTCACACCATATAATTATCCGGCCGATGATAAAACGCAAGATTGGTTTACCACACATTTTGCATTTGAACACATTCATGATAATTTATTAAAATTTGATATCCTAGGTCATGATAATCCAACAGTATTAAGAATGTTGAAAGATTTGACAGGGGTTGATGAAAAAGACATTCCTCATTATGATTTAAAGACATTAAGTCTATTTAGTTCTATCAATGAATTAAATCTTGATACTTCTATTATGATTAAAGAAAAAACTGGAGCAATCTCCATCCCTGAATTTGGTACTAAGTTTGTTCGAGAAATGTTAATTGACACCAAACCAATAAGCTTTGCTGATTTAATTAGAATTTCAGGACTATCACATGGTACTGATGTTTGAGTTGATAATGCTAAAGAATTAATTAAAACAGGTTTACATTTAAATCAAATTATTGCTTGTCGGGATGATATTATGTCCTATTTAATAAATCATGGTGTAGATGCTAAAACTGCATTTAATGTAATGGAGGATGTAAGAAAAGGTAAACAAATCAAGCCGACTGATATTGAAATATTAGAAAAAAATCATGTACCAAAATGGTACATTGATTCATGTAACAAAATTAAGTATATGTTCCCTAAGGCACATGCCACTGCATATGTTATGCATGCTTGAAAATTTGCTTGGTATAAGCTAAATTATCCACTAGAATATTATGCATCATACTTTTCAATTCGGACAACAGTTTTTGATGTACAAAAAATGTGTGAAGGTATTGAAAGTATCAAAGAAGATTATGAGCGTATTAATGATTTAATTAAACAAAATCGTGATGTTACCACTAAAGAAAAGGATTTATTACCAATTTATGAAGTTGCAATTGAAATGATTTCTCGTGGTTTTAGTTTCAAAATGATTAATATTAATGAATCAGATGCAACAAATTTCTTAATTGATTATAAAAGCAATGCCTTAATTTGCCCCTTTAAAGTCTTAGATGGTTTAGGTGATTCAGTTGCTAGTTCAATCATTAATGCAAGAAATGACCACAACTTTGCTAGTAAAGAAGATTTTATTAATCGGACAAAAGTTTCCAAACAACATATTCAATTAATGACTAAACTAAAAATCATTGATGATTTAAACGAAACTAGTCAAATTGGTTTATTTGAAATTTAGGATTTATTGCTAAACAATTTCACTTTACATTACAATAATAAAATAACTTTTTTTAAATTTATTCTGTTTTATTAAAATCAATAAGGATAAAATAAACATCATGGATACTAATTTTAATAAAGTAATTAATAATAAGAGAGAGTTGTAGTTTTATAAAAATATGGATGCTTGAATATCAGATTATATAAGTGTGCTTAATAAAAAAATTAAGCACTAGAATATTTAAAAATTGTTTGATATAGAAAAATTAAAACAAACAAAAAACATAGATTATAAATTGGGGACTACACAATATGAATAGATCAGAAGTTGCCAATAAGATAGGCTTAGATTATTTGACTACCAATATTGAAAATGATGAGTTTAGTTATAGTAAAGTATTAGACAACAAAATTGAAGGACATAAATATATAGATAGAAGATTTGAATATGAAAATTATTCAATATTAGTAGAGTTTAAAGATAAGAAAAATAACTCATTTAGCCAAAATGAAGAACAACAAATTCTTGATTATTATGAATTAGAAAAGAGATATAAACCGAAAAACCATATTATTTTAATTTTATATAACATTCAAAATGAAAATATAAAGGTGTGAAAAGATGGTGTTGAATTGAAAGATGAATCAACAATCAATTCAATGGATTATTACACAGGCTTATATACTAATAGAATTAATGATAAAAATAATGTTATAGAAACTACAAATTCTCTAAATATGGACTTACATAAATTTGGTATTAAAGAAAATATCAGAAGTCAATTAGTAGGTTCATTTTTAGTTGCTTTAAATTCAGGTTTAGAATATTCTACAGATTTAAAAACTAAAGAATTACTTGAAAGAATTAAAGAAAAATTACAAAATAAAATTGATGATAATGATAATAAACAATTAAAAATAAAACTATTAATAAAAATTTTAGATGAACAACAAGTTAAAGAACTTAAAATCAAAGATTTAGTCTTTTTATTAAATAAAATAAACATAAATTTGATACCTTACATAAACCAAAAAACCACAGAAGGTGAAGATTTATTAAATTTATTTTTTACTACATTTAATAAATATGTTGGTAAACAAGACAAAAATCAAGCATTTACACCAACACATATTACTGATTTTATGTGTGAAGTATGTAATGTAGATAAAAATTCTAGAGTTTTAGATCCTACATGTGGTTCAGGTGCATTTTTAGTTCAAGCCATGACTAAAATGTTAAAAAAAGCAGGTAAAGATCAGCAAAAATGTAAAGATATTAAATCTAACCAAATATTTGGTATTGAATCAGAAGAAAAGGCATTTGGTTTAGCAACAACCAATATGTTGATTCATGAAGATGGCAAATCTAATATCAAACATGCTAGTTGTTTTGATGAAGAAGATTGAATTAAACAACAAGATATAAATATAGTTTTAATGAATCCGCCTTTTAATGGACAAAAGATGCCTAGTAATTGTCCTATTAATAAACAAAAAAATATGGACTCAACAAAAGGATTTTATTTTGTAGAATATGTAGCTTCTGTTGTTAATAAAGGTAAATTAGCTGCTATATTACCATTATCATGTGCAATAGGTAGTGATGATTCAATTAAACAATATAAGAAAAAAATGTTAAAAAATCATACATTATTGGGTGTGTTTACATTAAATAATGAAGTATTCCATCCAGGAGCATCTGTTAATGCTTGTGTTATGTTATTTGAATTAGGCAAGCCACATGATCCGGAAAAAGAAACATTTTTTGGTTATTTTAAAAATGATGGATTTATCAAAAAGAAAAATAAGGGTAGAGTAGAAAAAGAAAATTGAAATTCTATTAAAAAGGAATGATTGCATCTATTTGAATATAAAGAATCAAAACCTGGTCTGTCTGTGATGCATAAAATTAATTATCAAGACGAATGGCTAGCAGAAGCCTACTTGGAAACAGATTATGAACAATTAACAGAAGAAAATTTTATTCAGAGTATTAGAGATTATATTGCTTTTAAAGTAAAGAATGGTCATATTGATGAATAATATAGATGTTAAAAAATGAAAAGAATTCAAAATAAAAGAAATTTTTCCTAAATTAGTGAAAGGCAAATGTTCTAACTCAACAGAATTAATACCAGGTAGAGATGTTCCATATATAGGTGCTAAGAAAACAGAAAATGGTGTTATGTTTATTTGTGAATATAACAAAAATTTAATTTCAAATGGTAATTGTATATCTTTTATATGTCAAGGTGAAGGAAGTAATGGATTTTGTAATTATTTTGAAGATGTTACTATACAATCATCATCTAATGTATTAGGATATAATGAAAAATTAAATAAATATAATGGATTATTTATTGTTTCAGTTGCTGACTTAGAAAGATTCAAATGAAGTTTTGGAAGAGGCAGAGCTCCTAAATTAAAAGATGAAAAAATTAAACTCCCTGCAACATCAACAGGTGAGCCTGATTGACAATTTATGGAAGATTATATAAAATCTCTTTTAGAGAGAGAGAAAGAGAGGGTTTTGAGATTATTTCAATCATTAATTTCTGAGAGATGAACACTAGATATATCTAAGTGAAAAGAATTTAAAGTTAGTGATATTTTTGAAAAAAGAAAAATTAAAAAATTATCATCAATTCCAGAACAACAAGGGGATATTGCATTTATTAGTTCACAATCGACGAATAATGGAATAGTTAAATTTTGTAAAGTTGATCCTATTTTAATTATGAATAATGCAATAACAGTATCCACTAATGGCACGAATTTTGAATGTTTTTATCATGATTACAACTTTGTGGCTAGTAGTGATGTAGAGGTTTTATTTTGTCCAAATTTAACTAAAAATATAGCCTTATTTATTTGTGCAATTTTAAAAGAGAACCAATGAAAATATTCATTTGGGTACAAGGCTAAAAATAATGCTGTCTTCAATACTGTTATAAAATTACCTATAGACAAAAATGGTAATATAGATTGATTGTTTATGGAAAATTATATTAAATCTCTTTTAGAGAGAGAAAGAGAGAGAGTTCTGAACTTATTCAAATATTTATAAGAAAGCTTATTTAAATGGAAAAAATAAATCAAAATGAATTAAATCAAAGTCCTACAAATGATCCGCAGAGCTTTCAATCAATTCAAAAAGAATTAACTAAAAAAGTAATTAAAGCTAAAAAGGTATATTCTACACCAAGTCCCATGACTATCAGTATGAACAATATATTGCTGAGTCAATTAGATAATTATTGTTCATTAACTGGATTTAAAAAATCAGAAGTTATTACACAAGCCTTAAATGAATTTTTAAAAAGTAAAAAGATATAAATTTCAAATTACTAAAATCAATAAGGATAAAGAAACATCATGGATACTAATTTTAATAAAGTAATTAATAATAAGAGAGAGAGTCGTAGTTTGAGCATTATATGATGATGCACAATCATCATATAAGAAAGCTATCAAAGAACATTTCTCATCTGAAAACATTGAAGTTTATTCAATTGGAATAAATGATGTCAAATTTCCGAAGTCTCAAAAATATTTCTATAAAAGAATAGATCTATCCTTAAATAATTTTGATCTTTTTAGTCAATTAAATGAATTGCCAAAACCTAATATAATTTTGGCTAGTCCACCATGTGAATCATGATCAGGTGCTGATTGTAATGGAAAAATGGTGAATTCCATTGATGAAGAAGGTAATTGATTTGTAAAAAATAGTAAGTTTTACAATAACTATAATAAAACTTGCCACCCTGTAAAAAGACGTTATTTTTTACAAAAAGAAAGATCACGAATAATTGGTGAATCAACTATTGGTGCAACCATAGCAATTATTAGAGAATTTAATCCAAATGTTTGGGTGATTGAAAATCCTCAAACTTCTTTGGCATGGAAATTTCAGAAATACCATTGAGATTTTCATGGTTATGAAAATCTAACTTATTATTCAGCCTATGATAAAAATTTCTCACTAAAACCGACTATTTTTAAATCAAAAATTAAATTAAATCTTAAAAACGATCGCATTACTGGTAATAATGACCACATGGCATATGGTTCATATGCAAAAAGAAGTTCAATTCCAAGTTTGTTAATCAAAGATATATTGGACCAAATTCTATCTTCAAAAGAATTGGAGTTGAAATAGTGGGGGATATTTATAAAAAGATTAACAGGATTTTAGAAATATTTCTTGATGATAAAAATGGTTCAAAACCAGCTAAGAGTTGAGAAGTTGGGACTAATTTTTATAATTCATTAAAAATTTTCATTAAGAAAATAAAAGAAAATAATTTAATAAAAAAAGAAAATTTTATTTCAATCAGAAAAGTATACTTGTGTGATGATAACAATCTTGGAAAAGATCGTTTTCAAATGTTATTAAATGATACCAAATCAGCTAATATCACACAAACAACAAAGAAAAATGAATCAGCAGCTAAAAGCACAATTAGACAATATTTACAAGTCTTAGCTGCTTTAGGAATCATACCAGAACAAGAAGCAATAAAGAAGATTGAAGATGGTACAACTATTGAATTAACAGAGTTAGTTTATGATTTCATCAAATATGATGAAAATGAAATTCTAGAAAAATTTATAAAGATGATTTCTGAAGCTATGTTTTCTCATATCGCATTTGTTAAAAATTTAGGATTTTCATTGTTCCTTTGCCTAATTGATGAATATGGCAAACAAAATGAGACCAATTATTTTGAATATATAAATAATTTTGAATTTATAAATAAACAAAATAATCATAGATTAAGGGAATTTAGACCTTTTAGAACTAGAAATGAAACAACTATTGAATATATCAAGCATTTAAAAGGTGAAAAAACTGCAAGATTTGGTTCAGGAAAGCATACTTATACCATGCTATGTAAAGAGATTGCTGAAAACTATGATTTTGAAGATGTGGTTGATAGTATTTATCAAACATTAGATAGTAATAATGGTGAAAATGATGAAGTAAATAAAAATATTTTCTTTATTCTTGATAAAAAAATTAAGGATAATAAAGTAATTCATGAAAAAACTAATTCTTTTATAGATGTAATTAAAATAGAGCGTGCCAAATTAAGAAAAAATATTATTAATAACCGTGTAAATGCAACATTAGACAGAAGTAATCCAAAAAAGCTGTATTTTGATATTACTAATTCAATAACAAATTATACTGACATCAGTTATATGGATGCATGTCATATTTATGATGTTGAATACATTATTAAAGATTTAAAAAAATTAATAAGTGCCAATGTTGCTAATCCTGACGACTTTAACAATGAAACATTAAAGGTTAAAATTGATGTTTTAATTAATGATGCATCGGATTTTAATAATGGTTTACTAATGAACAAAACTTGCCATCAATTATTTGATAAAAGATTAGTATGATTCTCTAGGGATGGAAAATTAAATTACATCAATGGAGAAAAAGAAAATGTTGAAAAGAGTTTTGGTACTGGCTATGAAAACATTTTTATTGCTAAAAATGTTTTGACAGAAAAGATGAAAGAGTATTTAGATAAACGTCAAAAATTTAGATATTAACTAACATTTTCTTTGTTTGAAACAATTACAATTTTGATAATAATTTCATTAATGGTTTTTTAAAGATAAGAAGTAATACCAATATCCATTAATGTGTATAGAAAAAATAATTAATTAGACCAATATAATTAGCACACTAGTTTAATTGCAAATTGATCGATTATTTAGATTTAAAAATATATTTTATGTCTCTTTATAACTTGTAATTTTGCTAAGGAATAAACTTATTACTCTATATTGTATATATAATTATGGATAGTTAAATGTATTTTATTGTCCAATTGAAATAATACCAATTTGTTCCATAGTTGAAAGTAGTGTGTAAACATGCGTAAAAATTATTATTTTGCTTGATGAATTAATATTTTATTTGTAATGTATCTATATGGAACAATATCATTCATTATTATATTTTTTGAATCCAAGTTAACAGGAAGTAATTTGCAATATCTTGGTTTAGCTTTTGGGCTTGGTTTGTTGGCATTTTGCTTTTTATTACCAACATTTATTATTTGACTAATTGGATTTAGTGATGGCACAATAACAACAAATACCAAATTATTAAATATACCAAATAATAAATCCACTTTAGTGTGATTCTTTAACATTTGGTATTTAATAATTGTTATCAAATATTTAAACCAAAACAAAATTGATAATGGTTTAAATAAATACAAAGAAAATAACAAGCATTTTTGGTTATGAAATATATTGCAAGTAATTTATCTTGCAATGACTGCCTATCTTTTAGCATTGAATGGAATAAACAATCAAGTTATGGTTATGGGAATAATAGCATCTGTTTGTCAACCAATCTCACTCATTTTAATGTTCTTATTATTTTATAAATACATTAAGCAAATGTATTATGCATTGCAATTAGGTAATGAATATAAAAAGATTAGAATTATGTCGTTTATTCCAATTGTTAATTGTTTTGTATATCTTAAAAAAGCTATTAGTGATAAAAATTTAAGTGCTAACCTTTAAAAAATTAATATTAGATTAATTAAATAATTATAATAACTGAAACAAGGTCATATTAATTAATAATGTTGTGTTACCATTGTCTCATCATTTACAACTAGAACAACAGTTACTTATCATAATAATAGCAACTGTTAGTTGATTTAGAAGGGAGGTGAAAGTATGGAATTGGCAGATATTCTACAAGTTGAGTTAGAAGGGTTAAACACTCATTTAATTAAGATAGCAGAAGTGCTTGAGAATCATTTACTTAATATATATGGACATTTAAGCAATATAGATAATCATTTAAATGAGATAGCAAAAGTGCTTGACAAACGTTTAGATGATATAGACAGAAAACTTAACAGACTAGCTAACAAATAGATTAGTCAATATAAAAATTAAGGAATGAAAAAAAATACTGATCATAATGAAAGATTTCAGTTGACACCATTCTTATTAAAACAAGACCTTATGGGTCTTGTTTTTTTATTATTATTTAATCATTAAGTTCATAATATTGATAATATAAACAAAAAAGAGCTATATTTAGATGACTCCTAAAATACTTTTCCACAATTATGTTTTTTGTCTATTACAAAATAAATTTATTTATAGTTATATAGATAAGGAATTCAGTGAAAAAAATGTTATCAGCAATTCATGATTGGAAGCATATAAGATAACTTAAAAGATTCAGGAGCATTGAATTTGGAATCCTGAATAATTAATCTAACATATTAAAAATAAGTAAATCTAAATTATTATGAAGATTTATAATACAGTTTTCTAACTTATTTTTTCGTTTAAAACATCTAAAATTGTATGATTTTGAACATCATTATATGTTTTACCAAATTCAAAATTAATTGCACATAATCCATCTAAATCTATTAATATAGTTTTTTTATTTTTTTATAGCTAATGAGCTGCTAAATTTGTCACAATTGTGGTCTTGACAGAACACCTTTATTAGTTGTTGTTGTAATTATTATACATTTTATATGTTATATATGTATGATATAAACGTGTTAATTATATATTTCATAACTAATGATATAGTTTGTAAGGTTAAATGATGGACAATAAAACATTTTCATTTTCAGAATTTATTTAGTAGAAAAAAAAAGAAAATAATGATAGTAAATATGATTTATACAATACGGAAACATATGTAAATAATTGATTAACATCTATGAAAAAGCCTAGAAAATGTTTGAAAATTTAGCTAATGAAATCATTAATTTTAAATTAAAAAATATGAAAATTAAAGAAACATTAAATGATTTATACTATTTTGCCAGAGATAATTATTTTGAAATTAAATTAATTGCCAAATGATTAGAAGAAACATATCATAAATATAAAATTTTAGAGAAAGATAGTCTATTAAAACATGAGCTAGGTTGTTTATATCAATTAGTAAAAGAAAAAATATTAAGATCTTGCCAATATAATTTAATTCTTTCATTAAGAGAATTAATATCAATATTGAGAAATAAAGAATATTATGATGATCATAAGGAAATAATTTTAAGTATTTTATCTAATGAATATGGAATTGAATCTATTTCTAATTTAATTGATGATAAATTAAAAGTTTTAGATTCTGGTTGTTTATCTAAACATATTCATTTAAATACTGATTTATATGAAATTGATGATCCAAAAATTTGTGAAAAATTAAAATCTGATGAATGAAATGATAATGATGAAATTGAAAAAATATGCAGAACATTGTTTGAAAGAAATATTATGGAAATTGATATTGTAAAATTCAATAATTTATCTAATAAAAAACAATGATATAAGATATCTTTTAAAGTAGAAATAGATAGTTACATAATTAACTTACTTAATGATTTTGTTGATTTATTGTCTAATCATTATGAAAATGAAAAAATTTAAAAACATAATAATTATTGAATATATAAATTTGAAAATCAATATTAAAATAACTTATTAGTATCTATTAGATAAAAGCTAGCTACTGCTAGCTTTTTAAATAAAATTACAAAATAATAATTAATAAAAATGAATTTTAATATTTTAGAAATAATTAAAAAAACAATATTTAGAACTTGATCAAAAATTGCATGAACAGCTAAACAAGAAAAACTATTAATTTTTAAAGGCTATAGAGATAAAAAATTTGTTACTTCTAATGGAATAATTCGTTTTTAAAGACGAATTTACTTGAATAAAGAAACAAATAAATATATCTATATTTAATCTAGCAAAATTTACATTCTAAGATTCACAATCAATAACTAAATTACAAAATTTGTTTTATGAGAATCATGTTAGTTTATCTAAAATTAGTAACTTAATAAAATTAGATAATTTAAACATTTGTAAAAGTCACATTTGAAATCTAATTACTAAAAAAAATTAAATTTGCCAGGAAAAATTAATCACATAACAAATTATCAAAATTACAAATACTTGTATATAAATATTGATGATAATATTTACATACAATTCAATCTAAAAAACTAAATAAAAATTGCTTTAGAGTTTTGTGTTGACATCAAGATAAAAATAAACAGAATGAATTAATAAATAAATCACTAATCACAATTAATATTCAAATAAAAATAAAGAAGAATTTGTTTATTTTTCAAAACAAAGTATCGAACAAATTTATGGCTCATTAACCGGTATTACATCTATAGTGTAGCAAACATTTAATTGGTAGTTAAAATTGGTATAAAAATTACGTAATACTAACAATTATTTAAAAAAATATTAATTTTTATTGATTTTTATTCAAATTTAAACTAAATTATCTTACAATTATGACTAGAGCAATTTATATTTTAGAATTAATAGGATTTTGATGCATACCCATCATTATCCTATTAATTTTTTATTAATAATAAATACCAAAATTAATCTCAATTAATTGCTTTAATTTTTTTAATATTATTTATCAAAGAAAATTAAACTAATTTATTCAATAAATTATTCAAATTATTGATTAAATATATAAATAAGTAATGTTGTATTAAGGGAATAAAAAATTATGCTATATGATGGAAAAACTAGTATTTCTACTACACCTCATAATCCTGGCGTAAACAATGATTTACCAATTGTTACATGTAGTAAATCAGCTAAGATAATTTGAATTATATTAATTGTTTTAACTTTTGGTTTGCTTTATATAAAAAATATAATAGCAATGAATAGATTTAAAGAAATGCAAATCAAAATTAATGAATCTGCATCTAATATTGATGTGCAATTACAAAAACGTTATGATACATTAACTAAATTAGTTTCATCTGTTAAAGGTCATACAAATTTTAATAAGGATGTTTTTACAACAATAGCTGCCTACCGTTCTGGGATGTCATTAAATGAAAAATCAGAAGTGTTAAGTAAAATTAATTCAGCTTTAACAATGGCATTTGAAAATTATCCTAATTTAGGTGCTGATGAGTCAATTAGAACTTTAAACACTGAATCAATCATGATTGAAAAAGAAATTGCTGCTACTCGTCGGCTATATAACTCACTTGTCAGTCAATTTAATAGTGAAATTTATCAATGGCCAAACAATATTATTCTTAATGGTAAAAATTATAGTGGCATACCACTTTTTGTTGCTGATGAAACAAAACGTCAAGATGTAAAAATTGAATTTTAGATTATGAGCTATGATTTCATCTTAAATAAATCTTTTTGAGAGACAAATTTTGCCCCAAAAATAAAAGAACTAACTGATAACTTTATCACAGAGTTAAAAAATGATCCTAACTATATAAGTTATCGTGAGGCACAAGATAACTATGATGAATCATTAAAAAAATATGAGCTTAAACACAATTCAATTTTGTATTTTTTGGTGTGTTTAGGATTATTTTTTTCTTTCATCTTAATCATCCCCTTCTATTGGAATTGAAAAACATTCCAAAAATTAAGACAAAACAGGGATGAACTTTTAGCTAACATTGACAACTTAGCAAAAGTTTGTGTGGCTAAAACAAACGAATTTGCCCAAAACATTAGTTTAACTAATTACATTAAAAGTATTAATGCTTTAACAAAGTTAAAAAGGATTGGTCCAATCACAACTGAATTAGCCAATGAAATCAACCAATGGTCTTTATTTAATTTAAATTATGATGAAAAGATCAATCCCCATACTACTTCATGATGTGTTTGAGATAACAATAAAATAGTCATTGAGCATAGCAGTCAAACATGTGTGTGAACTGAGAAAACATATAGTGGTTCAATTACTGTGCCTCGCATTATTCCCACATCAAAAGGTCCAATTATTAGATACAAAACAATTACTGAATATTACACCCATCCATATGTGGTAATTCAAAGCAAAAACATTAAGCACTTTGCTTTTTTACAATCATGTGAGGCACTTGAATTTAAATACCTTGAAGAAAGAATGGTTAAAACTCGCTTCTCACGTGATAAGGCAAAATTAGAGAATGATGAATTTGACACTCGGTTTAAATGAGAATACAACAATGAAGCCCAGTTTAGAATGATTTTTACACCTCATAAACAGGAGATGTTTCTAAATGAATATCATTTAAATAGCAACCATGTTTCAGATGCTGATACCTTAAATAAAACATCATTATTTTTACACAATAATTATCACAATTGTGAACAACATTATGAATGGTGATTGTCATATGATTTAAATAAAATTATTACTAAATTTATAGATGACCCAAATTTAGATTTTAAGTGGTTAGCTGCTGAGATCCATGACTGTGTGAAAAACTATGTCTATAAATTGTTTGAGTCAATCAAGCATTTATGAACTACACCAATCATGTATTCTGAAAATCATAAAAATATTATTAATCAAGCTAGTAGTCAAAATTATTGTCATTACTACCCATATTATATTTTGACCAACGTTATTAAACTACCCATCATTAAAAAGGATACCAACTGTTTTAATTTATTAGTGTCTAACGATGTGTGCGTCTCTACACCTATCTTTAAGATTTACAGCTCAAAATTTATTGGCACATCATATTCTTATGTCTCTAAGGTTAAAAAAGTAGGGAAGGTCCCTATTGATTACATTGATTGTATTCCAAGTCAAAAAGATTTCAATTTTTACTATATTCAAATCAAATATCCTAATGTTAATGAACACAAAAACATTCAAACCAAAATGGATGAGTTAATAAAGGCTCATAACATCAAAATTTATCTTGATGACAATTTCATTGTAATCGTACCTAACCAAGATGTTTTATTATCTGCTGTCCAGCAGTGGTTCAATGAAATTTATGAAGCCCTTTATGGTAGTAAAGCCATGTAGGCTGGTTTAATTCATGTCTAACTTATTTATAAAATATATCTAACTATACTTTTGGCACTACTATGATTTTTATAGTGGCCATAAGCATTAGTCAAGCTTAACTTAGTTAAGTAGTTTATTTAACTCTAGATACTAAGTTTATATAGCAAGCTATATAATATGTGTTTCTAGCTTTAGTCATAATTTCACCACATTATTTTTTCATGCTCATTGTGTACCATTATGTTGTTTAGAATAATATGCTGGTAATAAAATTAAAACTACTTCTCTAACTAAACAACTAAATTAAGTGAAATGTTTATAATTAATTGATTTTTAAATATTATCTAAATTAACTTATAATTAATGTAGAGCAATTTAAATTAAATAGTGAGGTGTGAGCCAAAATCACATCTTGCTATTTTTTTATTGCCATCTTAGATAGGATAAGTGTGATTACGGTATTTTAAGAAGTCATTAATTTTAGTATACTTAGATGACTGTAAAACTTCATAGCAAGTCTCAAACTGTTTTAGTCTTAAATAATATTCACTAGTCTTAAATGATTTGGCAAATTTAACAGTCCAATCCTCATTAAATGTAAAGTAATGTTTCTCAAATAAAATCTTGTGGTTAGCACATAATGTAATCCCATTATCAACACTATATTTTTCTATATTGTTTAAACAATCATGAGTTGATTTAAAACGTGCTACTTGCAATAGTTCTGGTTGTTGTTCACAACAAATGACACATTTTTTATCCCGGTCTTTCACTTGTTTGATGAAAGTATGTTGGTATTGGCTTTCATTATTAAAATGAGTATTACAATTATGTACCACCTGGTCATGTAATGCTGTGACCACTATTTGGTCAAAATTATCTAGGATCTCATCTTTATATAATGAGTATGTTGGCACACATTTTTTTAATGTTTTATAAGCATGTTGTAAGATCCAATGTTTATATGCTTCTCATTCATTTGGATTAGCTTCTAAATTAATTGTAATGGTGTGAACATTTTTATCTACTTGCCATAAACCATTACACCAATCAATCTTCTTTGCTGGCATCCTAAAAATATTGTCTAATAATAATTTACCTACCTGTTCATTAAATCCCAAATTAATCAACTCACACTTAGACTTTTGCTGTCTGAGTTGTTCAAACAAATATACATCACTAGTCAAAAGGTTATAATAAGTTTTTAAAATATTAGGTTGATTGATGTTTATGGGGTGGTTAAAAACCTTATGTAGGGGTGTGTTTGTAAAAATAGCAATGATTAAAGCTGGTTTATATGGATAAGAATAACCATGGTTTAAAGGAGCATTTCTATCTATTGATCTGAAAAAATCATTTAGTTTTTGGCTATTAATCATAACTATAAATATACCAAAATTATTGAAGATAAAAATGGTGATCAAATTTGGAATAGACAAAAAAATCTATCCACATAAGTGAATAGATTAATAATTTTAAAATGGCGCACCTAAAGAGATTCGAACTCCTGACCGTACGCTTAGAAGGCGTATGCTCTATCCTACTGAGCTATAGGTGCAATTAACAATAAATATTATATATAAATAAAAAGTAGAAATACTACTTTTTAGAAAGATTAAATTGTAATCAATTATATAATTCTATAAAACATAAATTAATATCCTTATAAGCTAGTTTTCGATAATAGTTAATATCCTTTCCAAACACATCGTTATCTGTTCTATTTGCTTCTAATTTATCTGCTAAATATAAAACTTTATCCAACAATGTTGGTTCATCATGAAAAAAGTCAAATGGCTTAGTGTGTCTTGCAATTGCATTTAAAATATTTTGATTATTGAATCAATATTTTTGTCTTAATTCATATGCACCAATATAACCATGTAAAACTTTTACATGTTCATATTGATTAATTCCTAAAATATTTTTTGCAATTTCTTCTTGTTTTGAATAATCCATCTCTTTAGAAATATCATGATAAATTCCACATGTGTAAGCTAAATGAATTAACTCTTTATTGTAATGACTCATTAAATCACTAGCCATATAAGCCACTCTTAATGAGTGTTGAAAGCGATGCTCGCTCATTAAAGGTTTTATTCTGTCAATAGCATATAATCCATAATCATTGATATAGTTTAAAACTTTTTCATCTAATAAATAAGGTAAAGGTTGCTTTCTAATTTGTGAACTGCTAATAGGAAATTTTAAACCAGAAATAATGATTGGATCACAATTTATGTTTGCATTTAGCGCTTCATTATTATCTCTATTAGCAACAACAATTTTTACTAATTTTAAGATATCTTCATATTGATGTCATAAATGCAAATTTTTATATTGATCTGCCCCCATTAGCCAATAAAACTCTGTATTTGGATACAACTTAACAAAATGTTTTATTGTGTTAATACTATATGAAGGTTCATTTGATTTTAATTCAAAATCGCTTACCTCAAGATCGCTTTCATTTGCTAGTGCAATCTTAGTCATAATTAAACGATGGTCACTTGATACTGGTCGATTTTGCATTTTTAACGGACTTACATTATTAACTAGGACAATCGTTTTAGTAGGATTAATGAGCTTTTGTGCTTGCTTTAAAATTTCATAATGTCCATTATGAAAGGGATCAAATGTACCACCAAACAACAAGATTTTAGATGATTGCATATTTATTTAAATTCACTCCAACATTCTTTCTAATTCTTATTGTAATTAGTTTAATACCTTTATTTAAGCTTATTAATCCTAATCCTTCAATACTTATATTATGTTTCTTATTCGGATCTAGCTTAAATTCATGATTGATAAATTCACTATTTGCTTGATCTAAATAACTCACTTCAGTATTATTTGTTTGAGCTTGAGCTAAATTTTTATCAGCATTAATTGTTTTCATTCTCTTAATTTTGATTTCATTACTGAAATAAAATGTGAATGTAGTTTTTATCCCATCAAGATAACTTAAATATCCTAATCCTGAAAACATCAATGTTTGATTGGGAAGAATGAAAAAATTTGTTGGTTTATGATTTTTTCAATTAGATATTTTTTTAATATTAACATCTGAAAGATAGTTGGTAATATTAGTTGGAGATAAAAATCCTGGTGTATCAATAATTTCATTTTTATCAATCTTAATTTTTTTAAGATTGATTGTAGTATTAACATATGGACTAATTGTTAATTCTGGTTGTAATTTATTAACTTTAAATATTCCATTAATTAAACTTGACTTACCCACATTAGTTTGACCAACAAAAATTGCTTTCAATTTTTGTTTATTAACCATTGAAATTTTTTGATAAAGACGCTTCAGGCTAGAATTATTGTTTTTAGAAGTATATAAAATTTTTGGATTATCAAATCCATAATTCTCTACTGTTTTAGTAATAAATTCATTTGTTAATTTTGCATTATATTTTTTAGGTAAACAATCCATTTTGTTTACAACAAAACATAAATTTTGTTGAAACGGTAATAAATCTAAAAAAATGGATTTATCTAAATTTAGCACATCTAAAATATGAAAAATGTATAAACCTTTAGAAAAATCTAATTGCTTGTAATTATTTTCAACCGTAGTAAGTGATAAATTGGAATTGTCTAATTTTTGATAGTAAATTAAATTAAAACATCTTTGACAATATTTAGTTTTATTTACATCATATTTTTTTACATAACCTAATTGTGAAGAATCATCATTTAAAATCGCTCCACAACCTAAACATTTTACATTATAAGATTTCATAAGTTTCTTTATTCTCAATGTCTTTTTTACTTGCTAATAAATTTTTATTTTGTAAATAACTATAAATGTTATTTTCAATAAAATTTAAAAATCAATTACTTCTAGGTGTTGAATCGACTAGCGGTAAGGTTAGAATGGATTTAGCTTGAAAGCGATTACTAATTCAAATGTCTGTCACTACTTGATCACCAATAAATAAAATATCACTACTACTCATATTGTATTTTTCAATAATCTTTTTTGTTTTATGTAAAAATGGTTTTTTAGCATTATAGATAAAGTCATCAGGTTGAAGTTTTTGACAAAATTCAGTTACTCTCTTTTTAGTGTTATTAGAAACTACAACAAATAAGATATTTTGTTTTTTAATAGCATTCATAAAATTTATTGCCATACTTGTTGGTGTTTTAGTGAAATGAGGTACTAGGGTGTTATCTAAATCACAAATTACCATCCTAAATCCCTGGTTTCATAAATTGTCAACATTAATTTCACTAATATTATTAACAAATAAACTAGGTCGGAAATAATTTAAAATTGCTAATTTACTCAATTTCATAACTTAATTGTTCATCCTTAACATTATCACTAACAGATTTTGGTAGAATTGCAGCCTTATTTAAGTCTTCAAATAAATTATGACTATTACTATAACTAAAATAAGCATCGGTGATTATTTTGTCACTTTTATAATTATTAACACTAACACTATTCATTGTGTTATCACTATACATCAAATTAATAAATGATAAATTATTGCCTCAAATACAATTTATTATTTTTTCTTGTGAGTCAATATCTACTATATTTTTACCAACAGCAACTCGTGAACTAACATTAAAATTAGTTAACTTTACACTTTTAATTGCTTTATTTGTCACAATATAACAATTTAGCAACAATGTTTTTGACACCATTGCACAAACAAGATATTCTTGTGGTTTAAGCTTTATTGATTTAACGCCACTAGCATTTTTTGTTAACAAAGGAATTTCTGCACTACTGAAACTATAACCTCTTGATTTGTTGTTTATTAATGTGACAAAATATAAACTTGACATTGAAATTAAACTCACAAAATTAATATGATCATCTAGTTTTAATTTGCAACATAAACTTTGTTTAATTTGTTTTGTATTAAAGGCTTCTGATAAAACCATTTTTTTAATCAATCCATGTTTAGTGGTGATAATTAAACCATCGTTATCATTAATATCATCAACAATATTAGCAAAAATGATTTTATCATTGGCTGTTAAGTTCATATAACTATTAATGTGTTCACCAATGTCTTTTCATTTATAGGATTTAATTTTATGAATTGGTAGCATTAATGTTTTTCCTAATTGACTAATGATTAATAAATTTTGATTAGTTTTACAAAGTTTAGAAAAAAAGACAAAATCATTAGTGTTGTGGCCTAAGTCACTAAAAAAGTTTGCTTCATACATTTTTTTGCTAACAGTTTTTAAATATCCATCTCGAGATAAAAACAAATAAATATCTTGTACATCCAAAATCTCAGCATCATTAATTTCTAATTTTTGAATCTCTGAAACAATTGTTGTTTTTCTTGGGATGTAGTATGTTTGTTTATAATTATGTAAAAGTTTTTTTAAAGATTCTTTTTGCAGTAATTCAGAATTAATTAATGCTTCTAATTCATTAATCATTTGTTTAAGTGCTTGTGATTCATGGATTAAATCTGTAATATTAGTCTTTGATAACCGATATAATCTTAAAACCACAATTGCTTCAGCCTGGTTGTCTGTAAAATTAAATTTATTAATTAAATTTTCTTTTGCATTTTCTTTAGAATCACTTGCTCTAATAATTTTTATTACTTCATCAATATTATTAATCGCTAAAATTAGTCCATTAACAATTTCGTATCTTTTTTGACATTTTTTGAGATCAAAAATAGCCGTCTTTTTTTGAATATCTAAGGCATGTGTTATGTAATGTTGTAATGCGCTAACAAGATCTAATAAAACAGGCTTGCGATCAACAATAGCAACAAAATTAACTGCATAATTAATTTGTAGATGGGTGTTTTTTAATAAGTAATTTTTAATAATTTCCAAGTTTTTATCTTTTTTAATATCAATAACAATATTGACACCATTTTTATCAGATTCATCTCTAACTTCAATTAATCCACTAATTTTTTCTTCATACAAAATATCATTAAGCTCTTTAATGATTTGTGATTTGTTAGTATCATAAGGGATTTCATTAATGATGATTTGGTTAATCTTTTTATCATCATAATTAAAATTAATTTTTGATGAAATTAAAAATTTACCTTTTCCAGAATTATAAAAATCATCAATACCTTGTTGACCTTCGATGATCCCACCTGTGGGAAAGTCAGGTCCTGGGATTAATTTTTGAATTTGTTTAACTGTTAAATTAGGATTATCAATTAATGCACTAGCGGCATCAAAAATTTCACATGGATTAAATGGTGGAATATTAGTAGCATACCCTGCAGCAATTCCAACTGCTCCATTAATTAATAAATTTGGAATCATGGATGGTAAAATTGTAGGTTCTTTTTCCGAATCATCAAAGTTATACGTAAAATCAACAGTGTCACTTTTGATTTTTTCTAACATTAATTGACTGACTTGGGACAAGCGACATTCAGTGTACCGCATTGCAGCAGCAGGATCGCCATCAATGGAACCATTATTACCATGCATGTCTAGTAGTGGTAAATTATTTTTCCATGATTGAGACATTCTTACCATTGCTTCATAAATTGATGAGTCCCCATGCGGGTGATACTTACCAATCACTTCACCAACAGTTCGAGCTGATTTTTTATATGCTTTATCAAAGGTTAGTCCTAGTTCATTCATGGCATATAAAATCCGGCGTTGAACAGGTTTTAAACCATCTCTAATATCTGGCAATGCTCTATCTTGGATAACATATTTTGCATAACGACCAAAACATTCACCAATAACTGAATCTAATGCTTGATTAACTACGTTTTTATTCATTATTTTTACTCATCATACTCAAAATTAACATTTTCATCAATTCATTTCTTTCTAGCAGTTGAATCTTCACCCATTAGTGTATCAACTTGTAAATCAGCGGCAATCAAATCAGTGATAGAAATTTTCATAAGTTTTCTTGTTTCAGGGTCCATTGTGGTTTCTCACAATTGTTCAGGATTCATTTCTCCTAGCCCTTTGTAACGTTGAACTTCATAATTCTTATACTCTTCTTTTAGATCTGCTAATTCATTTTCATCTCAAGCATATTTGAATTCTTTAGGATTAGATTTTTTTCAAATTTTATATAGTGGTGGTTGCGCTAAGTAAATGTGGCCATGCTCAATTAATGGACGCATAAAACGATAAAACATTGTTAGCAATAATGCTTGTATATGCGAACCATCAACATCAGCATCAGTCATAATGATTACTTTATGGTATTTAAGTCTATCTAAATTAAAATTTTTATCTATCCCTGTGCCTAAACATGTAATAATAGTACCAATTTCTTCATTTTTTAATACATCACTAAGTTTTGCTTTTTCAACATTGATTACTTTACCTTTTAATGGTAAAATTGCTTGAAATTTTTTGTTTCTTCCCAGTTTTGCTGATCCCCCAGCTGAATCGCCTTCCACTAAGAATAATTCGTTTAATTCAGGTGTTTTTGATTGAGCTGGTGTTAATTTAGAACTTAAAATTTTCTCAGCTTGTTTACCTTTAGTTTTTCTTAAACTTTCTCTCGTTTTTTTGGCTGCAATTCTTGCATTTCTTGCAGCAATAATTTGTTTTATCAAGTTAAAACTTGCAGTTTTATTTTGGTCTAATCATTTACTAACAGCATCATCAACTACTTTTTTAGTAATTTCATAAGCACTTGGGGTAAATAATTTATTTTTTGTTTGTCCCTCATAAGTAATAATATTTTCAGGTACTTGCACAGAAATAATTGCAATGATTCCTTCAATTATGTCATCACTATCTAAATTTTTTTCTTTTTCTTTTAATAATTTTCATTTTTGTGCATAATTATTGATTGCACTTACTAACCCACTTTTAAAACCATTGACATGTGATCCACCTTCAATTGTTTTTACACTATTAGCAAATGAAATAATCATGTCGTTAATTTCATCAGTATACTGAAATGCAACATTCACAGGAATATTTTGCGTTTTGTCATTGAAATAAATGACAGGGGAAGTTGCAACTTTATTTTTAGTTAAATATTGCACAAAGTCACTAATCCCATTATTGGATATAAATTTTTGTTTGGTTTTATTTATTTCATCAATAAATTCAATATCAAGTCCTTCGAATAAAAAAGATGATTCTAATAATCTTTCTTTAATAGTGGCAACATTGAATTTTAGGTCTTTAAAGATAAGTGGATCAGGATGAAATAAAACTTTAGTACCTTGTTTTTGTGTATCACCAACAATTTTTAAACTTTGCACAATTTTCCCACCTGTCATGAATTTTGCTTCATGAATTTTTTTATCACGATAGACTTGACAGATTAAAACATCACTTAATGCATTTACAACTGATGAACCGACTCCATGTAAGCCACCTGCTGTTTTATATGCATCATCATCAAATTTACCCCCTGCATGTAATACTGTAAAAACAGTTTCTACTGCTGATAATTTAGTGGTTTTATTGATATCGACAGGAATTCCTCTTCCATTATCTTCTACACTTAAAAAATTATTAGCATGCAATGTGACAATGATTTTATTTGCATAACCTGCCATTACCTCATCAATTGCATTGTCTAATAATTCTCAAACTAAATGATGTAATCCTCTTGTATCCGTTGAACCAATATACATCCCAGGACGTTTTCTAACTGGCTCTAAACCTTCTAGAACTTTAATATTATTTGCATTATAATTCTGTTTCATGTATTTAATTGCTTAATAAAAATAGAATAAAATTATTTAATTATTATAAATTATGAATTATGCATTTGCTTTAGTAATTATGATTGTCTTTGGTGGACTAGTAGGGTACTTATTTGGTTCTATTTTGTTTGCCGTCCACATTGGTAAGTTATTTAAAAAACAAGATGTTAGAAATACTGGTTCAAATAATCCTGGTTTCACTAACTCCACTCGGGCTTATGGTAAAAAAATTGGTTTGATAGTATTATTGCTGGATGTTTTAAAAACCATTCTTCCCATCATGATTTTTTACTGTATTTATCGCTTTACATTAGAAAGTTATTGTACACCATTTATCACCAATAGCTATAACCCAAGAATTTTTATTTATGTCCCTGGAATTTTTGCAATTGTAGGACATATCTTTCCCATTTTTCACAAATTTAAAGGTGGAAAAGGAGTAGCAAGTTATGGTGGATTTTGTATCTGTTTGAGCCCATTCATTGCCTTAACTGGAATAATAATTATTGTGACTTGTTTGTTAATCACTAAAAAGATGGCAATTGGATCAATAACTGCTGCTTTTTTTATTCCCTTCTTGATTCTAATTCCAGGAATTAATTATCTTTATTTAATGTATCCTAACATTGTGACTTGTACTAATATAGGTATAAATCAACTTGTAATTTTTATACCTATTTTTGTTTGTTGTTTTTTATTATCTTGTTTAGTCATTTATCGCCACAAAAACAACATTTTAAATATTATCAATAGCAATAAAAATTAAAAAATTGTCATAGCATATGCAACAGTCTTCAATGAAAACAACAATGAACTAAACAATTTAATATGTATAATGTCAATTGTTTTTAAGTGACCCATAGGAGTTTTATGTTAGATAACTTACCAGATATACATGCCCCAGAGAGTGGTGCTGATGACATCTGCACTCCAGAAAGGTTAGATAATTCACCAGATATACACACTCTAGAAAGATCATCAACTTGTAATGACCAAGAATTTATTTTAAAGAAAGCTAAATTAATTAGAAATTTTGGAATTGCCTCATTTTCATTTGTGGGCATAATAATTCTACTGTATATCATTTGTTTAATTGTGGCACTAAGTTCTACTCAAAATTATCCTAATAGTTCAGTAGCTTTTTCCATGAGTATGGTCATTATAATCTCAACACTTGTAATCATATTTTCAATTGCTGATTTTGTTTTTATTATCCTTGCTATTGTCAATATTGCAACCACAGATTGGGGCAACGAAAATCTTAACAAGTGCAAAAAAGTTTTTTGAATAACTACATTAAGCTGTTTAATTGGCGGCTTTATTGCATGAGTACTAATGGTTGCTGGAAATTTTGCTTCATCTATTGCTTTACAGATTATAGGTATGCTATTGTCAATACCACTTGGCATTACTCAACCTATTATGTGGATTATTTGGGGTAACAAGGTTAAAAATACATACTCAACTAACACAAAAGCATAATAGTTTTATTCTTACCAACTTTATAGTAATTTAGTTATGTTCATCATTTGAGTTACCATGAGTTGCCAAAGTTAATAAATATCACTTATTCAAATTACTAACACACAAATAGTTATGTTGACTAGATAATAGTTAGATAATAGCAACAATAAGCTTAATTAATCTTTACAATACTCATTAATACTAAAATCATCATACTTAATAGTTCGTATTAGTTTAAAATCACTTAAATTCACATCCATAAATAAGTCACAATCATAATTAGCATACAACCGACTAATAATTAATTTTGTGCTATATGGAATAAGTTGGTCATAAATACTTTTCCCGCCAATGACATAAATTATCTCTTTGCTAGTTGCATGTTCATTAATAAATGCTTGTAAGTCATTCACCCATACAACATCTGGACATTTAATTTCATCATAACTTACCACATAATTAACCCTTTGCACTAGGGGTTTTTTTAATGTTAAAAATGTTTCTTTACCCATTAGTACTTTGTGATGCAATGTTGTTTGTTTAAAATGTTGCATTTCTTCAGGAATTTTTCAAGGTAATTGGTTATTTTTTGCAATTCCATGTTGATTATCTTCGCATCAAATACATACAAACATTACACTGCTACCTTTGCTTTTAAAATACCATGATGTTGATAGTTTTTAATTTCAATATCATTGAATTTAAATTTTAATAAATCTTTAATTTTTGGATTTAGGATTACTTGACAAAGTTGTTTTGGTCGTCTTTTAATTTGTTTTTTAACTTGGTTTAAATGATTAACATAAATATGAGCAACACCAATAGTATGAATGAATTCTTTGGGTTTAAGGTCACAAACTTGTGCAACCATTAATGTTAGCAAACTATATGAAGCTATATTAAATGGAACACCTAAAAATAAGTCAGCACTACGTTGGTATAGTTGACATGATAATTCATTTTTATCATTAACATAAAACTGAAAAAAAGCATGACACGGCGGTAACAACATTTTGTCATTTTCAGCAGGATTTCAAGCACTAACAATTAGTCTTCTGCTATATTTATTGTTTTTTAAATCGTGAATTAGATTTTTTATTTGGTCAATGCCATTAAAATTTCTTCATTGCTTCCCATATACTGGACCAAGTTTACCTCATTGTTGTGCAAATTCATTATTAGTTTTGATTTTATTTACAAACTCATCCATTGTTTCATTTTGGTAGAATTTTGACTTTTTATAATTTTCATATGGTCATTCATTTCAGATCTTGACATTATTATCCACTAAATATTTAATATTAGTACTACCTTGTAAAAATCATAATAATTCATGGATGATTGCATTGTATGCAACCTTTTTAGTAGTCAGTAATGGGAAGCCTTTAGTCAAATCATAACGAGTTTGGGTACCAAAATAAGAAATTGCATCAACACCAGTTCTGTTTGCATGCAATGACCCTTTTTTAAGTACTAATTTAAGTAATTTTTGATATTGTTTCACTTTTTAATTTTCCTTTTGATTTTTAATTAAATTTACTAAGTTAACAAAAATCATTGCAACAGTTAATTTGCCCACACCATTTGGCACGGGTGTAATAATTTTTGCTTGAGTTTTTACTTGATCAAAATCTACATCACCAACTATTTTGTTGTTTACAACACTAATTCCTGCATCAATAACAAAGGCATTTTTTTTAATCATTTGCTTTTTAAAAAAATTTGGTTTTCCAATTGCAGTAATTAAAACATCAGCTTGATTAGTAATTTGAGATAAATTTTTAGTTTTAGAGTGACAAATTGTAACAGTTGCATCCTGTGCTAACAACATGGAAATCAATGGTTTTCCTACAATTAAACTGCGGTTAACAATCACAACTCTTTTACCCGAT
Organism: uncultured Mycoplasmataceae bacterium; assembly: GCA_900544585.1. Lineage (GTDB taxonomy): Bacteria > Bacillota_I > Bacilli_A > Mycoplasmatales > Mycoplasmoidaceae > Ureaplasma. Next base: position 130,116 of record UQVX01000001.1, read on the forward strand.
AGTTGGTATTTTTTAGCAGCAATAATCTTCATGATGCCAGCTGAAGTACATGGCTGTGGATAAAAACCCCTATAGTCTACAAAATTGCGGCTTGTAGCCAATGCAGATAAGCCATCTAAATCTTTATCTATACTAATGTGTTCAAAAATTTCATTTTGATTAAAGCCATTTGGTAATGGTAATTGCACTAAATAACCATGAATTTTATTATCACTATTAAGTTTTTTTAGATAAAGGATAAGTTCATCTTGAGTTTTAAGATGAGTAATAACATCAACATCAACTCCCAATTCATGGGCCTTCTTAACTTTGATGTTGACATATTTTTCACTAGCTAAGTCATTATTTAATCTAATGATAACAATCTTTGGATAAACATTTTTTTCTTGTTTTAAGTTTGCAATTTCACTCTTAACATCAAGTAAAATGTCATCTGCAATCTTAATACAATTAACAACCATATTTATTCCTTTTTTTGATGATTTTAGAATTTTATTAAACTAGAAAAATTATAAATGGATTTACAATTTTATTTATTTAGTTTATTCATAACCTAAAATCATGATTATTTAAATAAGAAATCAATTATTCTTTTGATATACTATTATATGTGTTGCAGATGTAATTCAATGGTAGAATGCAACCTTGCCAAGGTTGATACGCGAGTTCGATTCTCGTCATCTGCTCCATTTTAAAATCATTAGTATCCATTCTCTATGAGAATGGATTTTGTTTTATAATTGAATAGAAAATGAACAGATCAGTTGAAATATTTTTTTCTTTCTATGATGAAGAATTGGAAACTATTTTTGATCACAATAAGCATTTTTTACTACAAATACCAGAACTTGGTGGTTGTAAACAAATTCTAACTGTAATTCTTGAAAAGAATAGTAATTTTGCAGAATTTGTTTACTTTTTAAATAGTGCCATAATTCTAAAAGACATTAATAAGTCAGATATTAAAGTTATTTTTAATTACTTTAAAAAGGTTATTAACAAAACTTTTTTTGTAATAAAGAAATGAAACTTTCATTTAAAAGACAGAAATGAATCACTTAATAAATTTTTTCAAATTAATGATGGTGAAATTACTATTAATTATGCTCGTTACAATTACCAACCTGAATGAAGAAATAAGACTATTTCTATCTATCAGGTTAATGATATTCTTCAATATTTTAATATGCAATCAGATGGTATTAATTTAATGAATTTTTTAAGTAATGAAAACCACAATTTATCATGAGATGCAGTTAGTAAATCGCAACGTATTCTAAATTGAATTAGTAATGATTTAAATACATCCCTAGTGAAGATAAGTTGATTAGATTAAGATAATGTTTGAATTTTTACTTTGTTTATTAGTTAGTAGTTTATTTATTTTTAACAGTTTTCTTTGTGGTCGACTGATTAAAAAATATCTTCCATTTATTAATAACTCACTTACATTTTGTGGGGGATTTTTTTTATGACTTACACTAATTTTATTAGGTTTATTTCCCCTGTTTTTAGTGACAAATATTAATTATAAATTTGTAGGTTATTATTTATTAGCTTTACAAGTAATATTGATTATTTTTTATCTTTTAAATTGAAGGTATAGTCTAATGTGGTCAAGAATAGACTATAAGAAAATAACTTTTATTATTGTGATGACACTAATAATTATTGGTGTTTTATTTAGTTTTAAAGCTTATAACAATGAATTGAACAACCTTGGTGTGCAATGAACATCTGCATTTTTTGCTACTAGCAATATCTTTAATAATATCAACCAATTATTTTTATTAGTTTGTCAACAATCTAATGACATGATGCTCCAGTATATATGAATATTGCCATATGCGATTTTGTTGGCAAATATAATTTATGCTGTTTATGAAAACAAGTTTATTTTTAATATAAAAAGTTTTTTAATTTGTCTTATTGTTGTAATGATGATAACAACTTTAAGTTTGTGTTTAAACCCAAATCCTAGTGATGGTGAGGCATGACTAATACCCAGTGTATTTTTAATGTTTTATTTACAAAAAATAAACCATCATACATTATTAACTCAAAAATATAATTATTACTATTTGACAATAAATTTCGGATTGTTTTTATTGGATCCGTTTTGTATTATTTGCTTATTAGTAATTAATTTATATTTTTGATATGCAAACTATAAAGATAGAATCAATAATTGTATTCAAATCAATTTAATAAATATTTTAGCTACTACTTTTATATTAGGACTATATTTTTTCTATTTTCAAAACATTGTGGGTTATGTTGTTAGCTGTTTAACTATCATAATTTATTTATTGTATTTATTAGTTAAGAATTTAGAAATAAAAAGACCACCATGAAATTTTTTAAAAAATATTAATTCCCAGCAATTAAAATGGTGGTTTTATGGCTTGTGTTCAGTATTTTTTATATTAATTGTATTGATTACTTTAATCCCAAATAATTGGCATTTTACTAGTAGTGGGTGAGTAATAACTCAATTTTTAAATCATGATTTAAGCAATAACCAATCACTTTATTATTTAGTTAATATTTCGTATTGAACATTTAGTGCTTTACTATTTGTTGGAAGCATTTGATTAATGATAAATAAAAAAACCAAAATTCAAAACAAGGAATTAATAGTTGCCAGTTACATAACTGTTTATAACCCATTAGCAACACAATTTTGAACCACTAAATTAATTAATGGTGTGCAAACAATTATGCCAATTATTAGCATTAATTTAAGTTTACAAATTGATTTATTAATCCAAAAGTTATTTAACATAAATTCAAAATATAATTGATTGTGGATATCTTTAGCATCATCAATTAGTTTAGTAACTTGGTTAGGATTAACATTAGTTAATGTATTGGGGTAAATATGGAAGATTTAAAATTAATTGAACAAGAGATTGCAGATTTAAAAACTAAATTAAACCAGTGGAATTATGAATATTATGTACTTAATCAACCATCAGTGAGTGATGCTGTTTATGATAAGTGTATGAATCGTCTTATTTTACTAGAAACTACCCATCCACAATTTAAAACTCCTGATTCGCCAAGTGTCAAAATTGGGGGATATGTGTATGATAAATTCACTAAAGTTAGACATTTATCACCAATGATGTCATTAAGTAATGCTTTTACAGAACAAGATTTAAATAAGTTCAACCAAGATATTATTACATTACATCATGATGTGAATTATGTTGTTGAGCCAAAGATCGATGGATTAAGTATTGCCTTAATTTATGAGCAAGGCCAATTAAAAAGAGCTGTGACACGAGGTGATGGTGTATTTGGTGAAGATGTAACCAATAATGTAAAAACAATTTCTAGCATTCCTTTATATTTACCACCTGAATATCAACATTTAACTATTGATATTCGTGGTGAAGTTTACATGGCTAAAGAAAACTTTTTGGCCTTGAATAAAAATTTAGAAGACAACCAAAAACCATTTGCTAACCCTAGAAATGCCGCTGCTGGTTCATTAAGAAATTTAGATTCTAGTATTACAAAAAAACGTCACTTAGATGCTTTCTTTTATCATGTTCCTAATTGTGAGCAATTAGGTTTAAAAACTCAATATGAATGTATTGAATGATTAAAAAAACTAGGATTTCCTACTGCTCCTAATATTTATTTAGTTAATAGCATTGATGAAATCCACAATAAAATTAGCGAGTTTACGGCATTGCGTGATAATTTACCATTTGTAATTGATGGCATTGTTATCAAGTTAAATCAAATTAGTTACTATGATGAAATTGGTTACACTTCTAAATTCCCAAAATGAGCTATTGCTTATAAGTTTCCTGCTGAAATTGGCCTAACGCAAATTAATAATATTGAAGCTGATGTTGGTAGAACTGGCAAAATTACTTATGTTGCAAATTTAAAACCCATCAAACTAGATGGAAGTTTAATTAGCCGGGTAACATTAAATAATGCAGAATATATTGCTCATAAAGATATTAGAGTTAATGATTGAGTTTATTTGTATAAAGCAGGGGACGTCATTCCATACTTAGATTATGTTGATGTCTTGAAAAGGTCATCTAATAGTGTGAGTTTTCAACCAATTATTAAATGTCCGAGTTGTCAATCTGAATTAGTTAAGTTACCTAATGAAGTCGAACAGTATTGCTTAAATCATACACAATGTGAAGTGCAAATAATTAAAGGTATTAATTATTTTTGTGAACGTGATTGTATGAATATTCAAGGGGTAAGCACTAGTATTATCACTAAATTATATAAAATTGGTTTACTTAAAAATATTGCTAGTTTATATACATTACATCTTCATCAAGATGAAATACTACAAGCAGATTTATTGATTAAAGAAAAGAGCTTAGCAAAAATTCTTAATGCAATTGAATTATCTAAACAAAATTCATTAGAAAAATTACTTTCTGCATTAGGAATTAAAAATTTAGGAGCAACAACTGCTAAAAAACTAGCCATAAAATTTAAAACACTTTTTAATTTACAACATGCTAATTTTAATGAACTAATTAGCATTAATGATGTAGGTGAGGTTTTAGCTCAGAATATTATTGATTATTTTGCTAATTCTAATAACCAAATCATTATTAATGAACTAATTAACAATGGTGTTAATACAAGTTATTTTCAAGATTTATCAGGATTTGAAAATATTAAAATTATTGATGAATATTTAAATAAACACTTTGTTATTACTGGCACATTTAGTATTGGACGTAACCAAATAAAAAGTATTTTAGAAAATGTTTATCATGCAAAAATCAGCAACACTATCACAAGTAAGGTTGATTACTTATTATGTGGTAATGATGCTGGTAGTAAATTAATTAAAGCTCAAGAATTAGGAATTAAAATAATTCGAAATGAATTTTGGAACCAAGAAGAGTAATTATTTTAAACTTCTTAAGTAATCTTGGAGTTCTTTAATAGTTATAAAAGTTAATTTGTGTTGTTGTGCGAACAACTTTAGTTGTTGTTGATTCATCATTGTTCCATCATCAGCCATAATTTCACAACATACACCACAAGGATCACATCCTGCTAATTTAGCTAAATCAACAGTAGCTTCTGTATGACCATTACGTTCTAAAACTCCTCCATCTTTAGCAACTAACGGGAACATATGACCTGGTCTTCTAAAATCACTTGGTTTAGCATAAGGGTTAATACATTCTTGAATTGTTTTAGAACGATCAAATGCGGAAATTCCTGTTGTTGTATTGATGTGATCAATTGAAACTGTAAATGCTGTTGAATGGTTATCAGTATTTGGATTAATCATTGGAGTTAAACCTAATTTGTCGGCTAGTCCTTGGCTCATTGGATTACAAATTAATCCTTTGGCATATGTGGCAATGAAGTTAATATTTTCTGGTGTAGCACCGGCTGCCGTGCAAATTAAATCACCTTCATTTTCTCTATCTTCATCATCTGCAACCAAAATTAATTTGCCTGCTTTTAGATCTTCAATAGCTTGTTTTATATTTTCAAAATTCATAATCATCTTCTCCTTGTTTAAAACACCTAAATAATTCTAACAAAGATTATTAATTAATAACTTTTACATCAAATATTTTTACTAACAACTTTTTAAATTCACTTTCATCATCAAGATATGATTTTGTATATGATTGTTTGTAAAAGATTTCATTACAATTATTCATATTTATAATTTGTATTTCTGGTCCGTCATTGCTATCGTAATACAATAAATCAATATTTTCTAAATGCTCCACACTAACTTTTTTAATTAATTCAGGATTTAAACCATTTAAATTTTTTTTAATTTCATCAAAATAACTTGGATCAATTCACGATGTTAAAGTCTCAATTAATGTTAAAACATTGAATGTTTTATTAAACTGCGCCTTAAATTTAACCGCAATGTAATCAATTGGTTCTTGGTTATAAGGAATTTGAAATTTTTGACCATGAGCAATTTTTAATAGTGGTCTATCTTTCAGCACCATTTGTTTTGTAAAGAATGATTGTTCAAAGTCAGGAGTTTTTAAAAGTGCTTCAATTAAATTTAATTCACAACATTTATAAATAAACAACAAATAAGAGAATGTATTATTTATAAATAATTCAATATAACTTGTTTGTGTACTAGAAAAAAATCTAATTAATTCTTGAATTAATTCCTTGTATTCATTTTCATCATCAACATCTTCTGAAAATATTTCTTCAATAAATTCCTTAGTTTTTTCTTTTAAACTATGGTACCTTAAATTACTAAAATCAAATGAAATACAATGATAATTATTGTCTGGTACAGCGATATCATTGTTGATTGTTCCCATACCTTGATATTTAATAAAGTTGTTGACTTTTAAAAAATCCCAATCAAAATTTAGATTTTTTGCAATGAGATAAAAATTGATAATATTTTCATCGTTTTGATCTTGAATAATAAAAAGGTTTTTATTATTTTGCATAGTTATCTTTTCCCTGATGCTGTAAATTTTGCTTTTTCAAATTCATCTTCTTTTTGCTTTAATTCCATTAAAACTCTGTCATAATTTAATTCATAACCCTTATAATCTGCATGAAAAAAATTAATTATTTTTTCTGCCAATACTAGTTGTGTTTTAACTTCTTTATTACATATTACTGCCATACAACTACTCCTAGATTTTCGATAGCCAAATCAGCGACATTTTTGTAGGAGCGTGTCATAATTAAAATCATTATTAATAATAATTAATTCACAAAGCAAATTATCAAACGTTTTGCCGCGTGATAAAAATGAACCACCAATATATATGTTATAGTTACTTAAATTAGTTTTATTGTTATAAGTTTGGTTATAAACAATGCAATTAATTTGTGAGCACATTTGGTTTTCAAAAAACAATAATACATCATCATAGTTTATTTCATGAAATTTAGATTCTGTTTCAATTATTTTTTTAATGTTTTTTTTAATTTCAAAAGTGCGTTCCTTAATATATCTATTAACTATTTCTTTAATTGTGTTTTGCTCATGATTCTTATAGTTAATATTAATTAAGAGATCACTTTTATCATTATTAGCAATTTTTTTATTTTGATGCATCATAAAAGTGCTAATAATTCAAATTGATAAACTTTCTAAAATTAAATGATTTTTATTGTCATTGCCGTCTCTAATAAAAATAAAATCATTTAATTTATTAAAAAAATTAATGCCAGTGTAATCATTATTAGTTGGTAAGACAAAAATTTTAGGTTTCTTTTCTAAATGATTTTTAGTACTTAGAATATTAACAAATGGTGTAGCTGTTAATTTTATTACCTTTGTTTCACTGCATGAATTTGCAATATCTGCATAAATACCTTCATAAACCCTTGTGTATTCATATTCATCTTTAGCTGTGTTTATACCACAAAAATCACATTCATCATCAATAACAAGAGTTTTCTTAAACTTGTCTTGATGATTAATAATAAAGTTTTGAATGTTTTTAATATTGTCAACTTGCTTTAGTGCCACAATAATTAATGATGTAAACTCACTGACTTTATCAAGGCTGTTGCTAGTAATAACATTGTAGTGTTCTTTTGCAAACCTTTCGTATGTTTGTTGGTTTAAATCATTAGTATTACCACTAAATACAATGACTAAATCATATGAGTATTTTTGTAGAGCTTTTTGGCAAATCTCAATTACATTTCTGGTTTTACCTGATTGCACTTGCCCAATTAAAATAATATTTTTTTGCGAATCCAATGTTTTCAAGACATCTTCTTGAAAACTATTTATGTCATCATAATTGTAAGTTTTTAGAATATGGTCAGTTCTTTTAAATTCTGGTAGTTGGCGATTTAAAATTTTAATCATTTTAAATTGTTAATTTTTTTGGAAAAAATTTAAAATACTTTCAATATTCTTAGCAAAACTTTCATCATCATTTTTACCTAGATAAAAAATATCTAGGTAAATTATTAACTTTAATACATATGATAGTTCAGATTCTTTCTTAATTTTAGAAAAATATTTATTACCAGAATTATATTTATATTCATATAGATTATCATCTTCATTATGGTTAACTAAATTGATTAACCAACTTTCATCTGGTTTGTCTATAATTTTGATTTTAGTTTTTATTTTTTGTTCTAAATTATTTAAAAAGATAATTTCTTCAGTACTTAAAATATCATTTTCCTCGTCATATGAAACCCTAGCATCCTTATTTTCAAATTTTATAGTGTCATCATTTTTATTAGTTTGTGACAATTCCCTAAAGATACCTGTTAAATCGCATCATTTCTCAAATGTGTTACACAATGCATCATTAAAATCTGAACGCTCAAAATTAGAATTAGAGTCGAAAATGATTTCCTTTTTATTTTTTTCTGGTTTAACAAGATTACAATATTCATTACTAGGGATATCTTCTAATGCTAAGTCTATTCTTATTCATTTTCAATATCCATCACGTCAACGATCACTATGTCATGGTTTATATAAACCGCCAACTAATTTACTCTCCTTTTTCATTAAAACAGGATGATGAATATATCTATTACTTTGGATAACTCCTAATCCTGCTAATTCTCCCTTAGCTTCTTTTAAAACATAAACTTTGATTTTAGTTTTATACTCAACACCATATTTATTAGAAATATAAACGAAATCATCAAATTCTAAAGGCGAACCATTAATAAGTTTATTTTTAATATCATCAATTAATGCCTGGTCGCCATTTATTGCATCCATGCTATTGTTAATTTTATTTTCTAATTCATCTCTACTTAATTTAGAAGAATCAATATTTAATTGATAAACCCCATCTCGATAAATATCTCATGTTTGAATGGTTTTGCTAAATGAATCTTTAACATCATTGACTTTAACATTTATTTCTAAATTTCCTGATGACAAATATTTACTATAACGATGACCTAGAAAATAATCAATTTTTTCAAATTGATCCCTAGTAATTGTTCGATTGTTTGGATAAACATTATTAATAATTATTTTTGTGCCGGTTTTATAACTAATTCTATCTTGAGTTTTTGTTTTATCGATATCGTGAACTACATCATCATTGCTCTCCTTCATGTCTGCGTGATAGTTACCATAAATTTCATCACAATTAGAGCATTTTGAATAAATAATTGCATCTTTACCAATTCAAAAAATTGCCGACTTCATTCCAATGCCATATTGATTTTTCTTTGAATTATCATAATCATAATTTTTCTTATTACCAATTAACATGGCTGCATCTAGTTCTTTGGGTGACATTCCACCTGCATTATCTGAGATGACATATCTTTTTAATTGATTATCAAAGTCAATATCAATTACTAGTTTATAGTTAGGATTAGAATTTCAAATTTGTTGTTCACAACTACTAATGCTGTTATCAATAAATTCAGATAAACAAAATGATAATGTTAGTTGATCATCTTTATATTTTCATAAATCTTGATATTTTAATTTGTGTTCTTTGGTAATTAAGCTCATAATGTTTATTTCCTTGTTTGATCAACGATCATTTTTAATTTTTCATCTTCAATGTTTAAACCATAGTTTTGATAAATTTGTTTAATTTCGTCAAAACTATATTCTCAACTAACTTGTTTATTTTTAATTGGTTTATAGCCTTTATAATTATTTCTATTTTCGATATCACAAATTACTTTACATAAGTTGTGTTCAAAATTGTCATACCAATTTTTGATTTGTTCATGGCGAATTCTATATAGCTTCATATACAATTCATCTTCTGGAATTTCTATATCCATATCAATTAAGACTTTATACATTCCAGTTGCAATAACTTGAGCATAGTATAGTTGTTGGGACTCATCGTATAAAATTTGGAACCGATTTTTAGTGGTTTTTTCTAAATGTGCTCCATAAGGACATGAGATACAACCTAATCGTTGGTATCTTAATTTACTAATACTTTTTTCTAAATTACTAGCCCTAGGTTTAAAGCCATACATTTTGTTAATTTTTATTTTATTTTTATAAATGTACTTCCAAATATCATTAGATTGAAACAATGATAATGGTCGGGACAAAATTTTGTTGCCTGACAAAATATTGCAACCATTATGAATTCATGACTTTCTTCTTAGTTGACTTTCACTTGCCATTGTTCCCACAAAACATGGCAATTTATTGTGTTTCAATCCCCCTTTGACATAATCACAGCATTTTTCACTATATAGGTAATCATTAAAAAATAATGTCTTTTTGAAATAATCATTAAACTCTAATAATGTCTCTTTGTCAACGCCATTAGTAAAATTTGCCATGGAATTATCTAATAAAAATAATCTAGATTTTGCTAATTTAAATTTTGCTGTATCAATCCCAAAAATTCATCTAGTTAAGCCAGTTTTGGATTTGGTTTTTTTAATCCGGTTAAGTATGACTGAAATTTGTTTACTAAAAATTGGATAACCTTTAGTTTCAAGAATTTGATTTCATGGTAGTTTTGGTTTTGCTACCATCAAATCTAAAATATATTTATTTTCTTTTTGGTAATTTTTAATTGTATTTTTAATAAAAACTAATGTTTCTGGAAAAGTTATTTCATATGCATATGCTGGTTGCAAATATATTTTAGATTTTATTTCCTTATGAACTATATTAATTAAATCTAAAAGCACAGTGGAATCCTTGCCACCTGAAAAACTAATTATTACCTTATAATCATTAGGCTTTAAATGCTTGTATTTAGGATTATTTTTATATTCGTTGTAAGTAAAATCTAAAAATTCTTTAATTCGTTTTTTAGCTCATTCAAGTTTTTCTTCATATGGCATGAATTTTATTAATTCATCGATATGTAATCTTCTATTTTTAATTAAAAATTGATTGTTTAAATCATGAAGATTTTTATACTTAGTTCAATATATATATATATATATATATTAGGTACTAAGTTGACATTATTATAGTTATTAACAACACAATTAGTGTATAACCAAATGTTTGAATTTTTATCTAAGTAGTTCATGTTGAAAATTTACTATTATATTTTTATCAAAATTTAGATAAAAAAAATATCAAAATTAATTGATATTTTTTTTGAATATACTATTTAAACACTTTACTTGCCAATATTTTAGTTATTTATTACATCATTACAACGGTTGCAAAGTTCATCATTGCACATTTCATCATCATTATAATGATTTCAACAACGTTCACAACGTTTGTAATTTGTTGATGTAACTATTACATCATCAATTTGTGACTCATTTATAGCAACCTCTGCAACATTCAAATATGTTTTTAATGTTTTTAATTCAAAACCAGTATTGTTTTGCTTTAATGTTACAACTGCGGCATTAGATTTTTTAATCAATCCTGTTTTTCTTGCATTTTCTAATGCTGTGTATACATCATTTTTTAATTTAAAAAACAAGTTGAAACTATTTAATTGATCGTCATTTAAATATTTATTAGTTTCAATATTAAATCAGTCTTCTAAATGAACAGATGAATATTTTTTAAATGGTAAATATTGATAAGCTTCATCAGCGGTATGAGGGATAATTGGCGCTAATGCAATCAATAATGATGACACTATTTTATAAATAGTAGTTTGAATTTGTTTTGTTCTTAAGCTAGATGTTCTACCACAATAAATTTCATCTTTGATTAAATCAAAATATCAGCTTGATAATTCAATAGTGAAATTATTCAATACTTTAACAATTTCACTAAACTTATAATTTTTGTAACTATCATCAATTATGATTAGCACATTGTTTAAACTGTCTAGAATGTACTTATCTTCAAGACTGAAATCAGTCTGAATATCTTCAGGTTTAAAATTATTTAAAATACCTAGTGAATATTTCAATAAAGTATTTCTAATTTTGCGATAAATTTCAGCTACTTGTTTGATAATGTTTTCACCAAATCTTTGGTCATCAATATATTCACATGATGCAACTCAAAGTCTAAAGACATCTGCACCATATATTTCAAACATTTTTAATGGATCAATAACATTACCAATTGACTTACTCATTTTTATACCATTTTCATCAAGTGTGAAGCCATGTTGCAAAATTGCTTTATATGGGGCGTGATCATTTTGGATTGTACCTGTTATAAGTGAGGAATTGAATCATCCACGGTATTGGTCACTACCTTCTAAATAAATATCAGCCGGATAATTTAATCCTCAAACTTTAAACATTTGATGAGTTGAACCTGAATCAAACCATACATCCATAATGTCTATTTCTTTGTAAAAATTTTCACCAGTTGACAAGTATTTTGAGGTTAAAAATTTTTCTACAGGTCATTCAAATCAAACATCTGTACCATTTTTATCTAGCACATTTATGATGTTTTGAATTAGATCAATATCTAAAATTGGTTGTTTGTTTTCATCAAAAATAATTGGAATTGGCACACCCCAAATTCTTTGCCTACTAATACATCATTCAGCACGATTTTTGATCATTTCAATCATTCTGTCTGTATTTTTTTGGAAAGGAGATTTAACATCATTTTTTAAAGTATGAATAATTTTTTCACTTACTTTTTGTAAATTAATGAATCATTGTTCAGTAGCACGATAGATAACAGGTTTTTTTGTTCTTCAATCACAAGCTACCCGGTGATTATATTGATAACTATGTAATAAGTGCCCACTGGCTTTTAATCTTTCAATAATGATATTATTTGCATCTAAGTAGAACATGCCTTCTAATTCTTTATCGTTTATTGATGCATCATATTTACCAAAATCATCAATTGGTGCATAAATATTAATATTGTGTTTCTTGCATGCTAAATAATCATCTAAACCAAATCCAGGAGCATTATGAACCAAACCAGTACCATCAACATCACTTACATAATCAGCTAAAATAATTGGGCTTATTCGATTTATGAACGGATGCTTATATTGTAAATTTTCTAATTCAATTGCATTGACATGTTTAACAATTTTAATTTCATTTTTATTTCAATTAACAGCTGATAAAAAATTATCTAGTTGTTGATCTAACACAACATAATTTTTATCTTGATAATTAAATACCACATAATTGAATTTTGGATTAATGGCAATTGCTATATTTGCTGGAATTGTTCATGGCGTCGTTGTTCAAATTACAAAGTATGTATTTTTAGGTAAAACATTATTTTCAATGGCTTCAAAACCTAAATAAATGGCAGGGTCAGTTGCATCTTTATATTCAATTTCAGCTTCAGCAAGAGCTGACTGACTAGATCATGACCAATAAACAGGTTTTTTATCACGAAAGACTAATTCTTTTTTGACCATAGTCAAAAATAATTCAAGTTGTTTGATTTCAAATTCATGATCTAATGTACGATAAATTTTTTCAAAATCACTTAACATTCCAATTCTTAGAAATTGTTGTTTTTGATTCTCAATTTGTTCAAGTGCATATTGGCAACATTGCTGTCTTCTTTGTACTACACTATGTTCAGTATTTAAACCATATTTTTTTAGCATTGCTAATTCAATAGGTAAACCATGTGTATCTCAACCAGGAATAAATGGGGCATAAAAACCTGCAAGATTTTTTTGTCTTACAATAATATCTTTCAATGTTTTGTTTAATGCATGACCAATATGGATATTTCCATTTGCATATGGTGGACCATCATGTAATAAAAAAGTTTGTTTACCATGATTCTTAGCTAAAACTTGTTGGTAAAGTTTATTATCTAGTCATTGTTTTTGAAGAATTGGTTCTTTTATTGGTAAATTAGCCCGCATTTCAAAACTTGTTTCAGGAAAATTTAATGTTTTTTTATAATCCATAAATTTGATTGTTTTAACCTCAATAATACATCATGTTTTTAATACAATAATAATTGTATAGGATACAATGAATTATTTAACTAACAGACAAATTAAAATTTTAAAGATTATAGTTGAAGAATATAATAAGCTATTTGAACCAATTGGTAGCAAATATGTTGCTAGTTTGTTTGGTGATGAAATTAGTAGTCAAACAATTAGAAATGAGATGGCTCAATTGGAAAAAGATGGATATTTACTAAAAACTCATACTTCAAGTGGGAGAGTACCATCTCAAAAGACTCTAGAATATTATTCAATTAATCTTATTGATACTTCAATTGATAAAAATATTTTAAACAAACTAGAAGCTTTGTTTGTTGAAAGAGAAAACAATATTGATAACATTATTAACGATTCATTAGCAATGTTATCTGAGATTACATCTTTACCATCACTAAGTAATTCTTACTATGTTGATGAAACATTAAGAGAAGTTAATTTAGTGCAACTCAATGATGATAATGCATTATTATTGGTAGTTACTAACTTAGGTAATATTTATAAAAATTATGTTTTAATTAATAGTCAATCTCGATTTGATGATGCAAAAGTATGTATTAGATTAATTAATGAACTTATTATTGGCACTCCCCTTACTGAGATTAAAGACAAAATTTTAGAAATTATTCCTAATATTTGAAAAGAAGTTAAAGAGTATGAATATATAACTAAGGAAATAATTACCAAATTATTTGATACAACAATTAAAAATTCCAATAAAACAAATGTTGTTGGTATTACATCATTAGCATTGTATCCAGAATTCAAAGACCCAAAAGTGTTATTCAATATTCTACAAATGGTAGAGTCAGGGACAATTTGACAACAGATTAAACACAATCTTGATCAAAAAGACAATGTAAAAGTTGAATTTAAAAAAACTGTAACAAGTGATGATGTTGACAAAGTTATTGCAATTGCAAGTACTGAAATTCAATATGGTGATATTAAAAGACAAATTTCAGTAATTGGCCCATCTAGAATGGAGATTGGTAAAATAAAAGGAATTTTAAATTATTTAAAATCAAAACTAGAAAATATGTTAAAAAAATAACCCAAACATTAAATATTTAATTAATGTGTATAATATTTAATGTTTGGAAGTATACTCAAGTGGTCCAAGAGGGCACCCTGCTAAGGTGTTAGATCGGGTTTCCGATGCGAGAGTTCGAATCTCTCTGCTTCCGCCATTTTAAAATAATATTCCTTCTATAAAGAAGGAATTTTTTATTATTATTTAATATAAATATGACTAATATTTACCGCAAAATTTTTTATAGTATTGTGATGGGGGCATGCTTTTGTCTTTTTATCACATCAATCTTGTTAGGAGTTTTATTAGATAATAAAATTCCCTCAATTGTAGTTGGCTTTTTAACTATTTATTTAATTAATGCTGGTCTTGCATTGTGAATTAGCACATCAAATGTAAGAATGGTTTATACAAAGTTGGCATGATTACTATCATTTTTTGTTTTTCCAATCATTAGCACACTTATTTACTTTATTTGAGGAAGAATGCCTTACTATAAAAAAGGAATATCTAATTATAAAGATGAATATAAAAAATATTTAGATTTTTATGATTCTCCCTATAGCAATAAAGCAAATGTTGATGCATTTGATTTAATTGCAAAATATGCATATTCAACACGAAAAACAGACGTTTTTTATAATTCTGATATTGAAGTAGTTCAAAACAATAATGATTTTTTTGAACAATGTCTTAAATTAATCGATTCAGCTAAGAAAACTATTTTAATGAATTATTACATTATTGACAAAGGCCAGTTTTTTAGTGCTGTAAAGGAAAAAATAATTAAAAAGGCAGAAGAAGGGATCAAAATCTACTTACTTTTTGATCGTTATGGTTGTAAAGATAAATTTACTCCAAGAATGGTGGCTGAATTAGCAAAATACAAAAACATTAATATTGCTAAATTTGAATCTGATCGTGATGTTTGAACTAGGAGTGCAAATAATTTTAGAAGTCATAAAAAAATGTTAGTTATTGATGATGAAATAGCATTGTATGGTGGAAGTAATTTAGCAGATGAATATATCGGAATTAAACAAAATTCACCTAGCTGGAGTGATCTAAATTTTATTATTAAGGGACAAATCATTAAGTCATTTATGATTGATTTTTGTATTGATTGAGATTTTAGTGGATTTTTACCTTATACATGAAAAATGGGTGATTATTTACATTGCCATAAATCTTTAAAACCACTATGTTGAATTAGATTTCATTTATTTCCTCATTGAATTAAACAAGTTTATGAACCAGCAATTAAAACCCGTGTTAAAAACAAAAAATTAATTGATATTTTGGCAGATTTAAATTACTTTAAATCAGAGAAAAATACTCAATTAAATAATGATAACAAAGCAATATTTCTTCAAACAGGACCACGTTACTACAACAATATTGTTTCTGATGTCTTAGTAACTGCAATTTTAAATGCTAAAAAAAGTGTAAAAATTATCTCTCCATATTTACAACTTAATGATTCATTAGTTTCGGCATTAGTTTCGGCAAGCCATCGACAAATTGATATTAAAATTATCACTCCTGGTTGTTGTGATGACAAATGATTTTTGTTGGAAATGAATAGATTAAATTATCCACAATTATTAGATGCACAAATAAATTTATATGAATACAAGGGTTTTATTCATTCTAAATTGCTTATTGTTGATGATGAATACATAGTAACAGGAACATATAATTTAGATTTCCGTTCTTTCAATAGTAATTTTGAATCATTGCTTGTAATAAAAAATAATAATCTTGTTGATCAAACACTAAAATATTGAAATTCAACCCTAAAAAATACTAATGAATTTAGTAAATTTAAATATTTTGAAACAAGAAATTTTAAAAGTGTTTTTATCCAATCTGGACTACAAATTATTCAACCTTTGTTATAGTAAAATAATTAACAAAGTATAAAGAAACTAGGTTTTGATAGTGATTAAAGTTAACTATTTTGTAAATGCAATTAGATCAATGGGTTTGCAGGCAATTATGAATGCAAAACAAGGTCACCCAGGAATGACAATTTCAGCAGCACCAATTAATTATGCAGTTTATGTAACTGGTATCAATATTGCAAGTGACAATCCAAATTGAATTAATAGAGATCGGTTTGTATTATCAGGCGGGCATGGCTCAATGAGTTTATATCCAATTTTACATTTTTGTAGATTTATTAGCTTGGAACAAATTCAAAATTTCAGACAAAAACTATCTGGATTACCAGGTCATCCTGAGAATATTAGTAGTCCATATATTGAAGCATCAACTGGACCATTAGGACAAGGTTTGGCTAATGGTGTTGGAATGGCGATTGCAGAAGCATATTTATCAAATCAATATTCTCAACTAGAAAATTTAATAAATCATAATACATTTGTTGTTGTAGGCGATGGCGATCTACAAGAAGGTATAAGTTATGAAGCAATGAGTTTAGCAGGAAAGTTAAAACTGTCTAAACTTATTGTTTTACATGATTCAAATAATTGGCAATTAGAAACAAGTGTTGATACAGTGAATAATGAAAATATTGCCAATCGTGTAAAAAGCATGAATTGAAATTATATTACTTGTTCAAATGAACCTAATGAAATTATTAAAGCAATAAAAAAAGCTAAAAAATCTACTTCAGGGCCAACGTTTATTGAAGTAAAAACAATTATTGGTGAGGGGTTAAGCTTTGCTAATTCATTTAATGCTCATGGTGGAGTGATTAATGATAATGATATAAATGATTTTAATAAATATTTTAGTTGTAATTTCAATAATTGAAACTTTGATTCTAATATTTACTATCACTTTTTTAAAAATGTTGTCCAAAAAGGGAATAATGCTTACAAAAAATGACAATTATTATTAGATGAATATAGTGGTAAATACCCTCATTTAGTGAAACAATTTTTACAACAAATCAATAATGAATTTATTGATATTAACAGTATTTTACATCCTGATAAATTACCACAAAACAAGGCTACTAGACAAGTAGCAGGTTGAATAATGCAACAATTAGGTGAAAATAATGTTAAAGATGTTTTTGTTTTATCACCAGATGTTAGTAAATCAACAAATATTAGTGTTAGTAAAAATTATTTTAATGATGACAAAAATTCAAACATGCTTATGGTGGGAATTAGAGAATTTAGCATGATGGCAATTCAAAATGGAATTCAATTGCATGGTGGATTAAGAACAATAAGTAGTGTTTTTTTAGCTTTTAGCGATTATCTAAAGGCAGCCCTAAGATTGGCAGCAATTAGTGAAATTAATCCAATTATAGTTTTTACACATGACACAATTGCGGTTGGTGCAGACGGACCAACACACCAACCAATTGAACAACTTGCAATGTTACGAACTATTCCTAATCATGTTGTTTATCGACCATGTGATGAAATTGAAACATATGCAGTATTTAATGAAGCCTTGAGCAAGAAACATAACTACCCAATTAGCATTGTTTTAAGTCGACAAAATCTTATTTCTAGTCAAAAAACTGATGCTAATAAAACAATTAATTTAGGTGGATATCC
The DNA here is from genome assembly GCA_900544585.1 of uncultured Mycoplasmataceae bacterium. Taxonomy (GTDB): domain Bacteria; phylum Bacillota_I; class Bacilli_A; order Mycoplasmatales; family Mycoplasmoidaceae; genus Ureaplasma. The sequence goes on from UQVX01000001.1 coordinate 148,508, forward strand.
AATTATTAATCCAGATTTAATTAAACCTGATTTAGTTTTATGTGCTGCAGGTTCAGAAGTTGAATTAGCTATTAAAGTTCAAGAATTATTAGAAAAAGAATTTAGTTTAACATGTAAGGTTTTTTCTGTCCCAAATTTAAACCTTTTCTTAACTCAATCTAATTTAAAACAATTATTACAAGCAAAATATGGGGTTGTGAGTATTGAAGCTAGTGATGATCCCACTTGATTTAAATTATCAACTATCAATTCAAAATACTGCAATATAAGCATTAATCAATTTGGTTATTCTTTAGATGGATTAGATAATTATGAATATTTAGGTTTTAATGATATTGCAATTACCCACAAAATTTTGCATCACTTTAAAAATGATGACTTAATATCAATAGACAAAATCAATAATATGTTTAATGAGAAACAAATTGAATTGGAAAGAATTAAATAATCATGACTAAAAAAGAATTAGCACAATATTTAGATGCTACAAACTTAAGTAATACAGCAAGTGTTGAAGATATTGAAAATTTATGTACTCAAGCAATTAAGTATGGGTTTAAAAGTGTTTGTGTGCATCCACATTACGTTGAATTAGCAAAAGAACTGTTAATTAATACACCAGTTTTAGTTTGTACTGTTATTGGATTTCCACTAGGTATGAACACACTTTACACTAAAGTTTATGAAACTCAAAATGCAATTGATGATGGGGCAGATGAAATTGATATGGTAATAAATGTGGCAGAACTCAAAAATAAAAATTTAGACTATTGTTTAGAAGAAATTAATAGTGTTAAATTAGCTTGTGGTGATAAAACTCTTAAAGTAATTGTTGAAACTAGTCAATTAACTTTAGATGATAAAGTTTTTGCTGCAAAATTGATTGGTAGTTCAAATGCTGACTATATTAAAACATCAACTGGATTTGTTGGTACTGGGGCACAATTAGAAGATATTGAATTATGAAAACCCATTTTAAAACCACTTAATAAGTATATTAAGGCTTCAGGAGGGATTAGAGATTTAGCTAGTTGTTTAAAATTCATTAATATAGGAGTTGATCGAATTGGAACATCTAAGGCCCAAGAGATTATAGAAGATTACCAAGAATAATTTATGACTAACCAAATTTTTTTAAAACATCAAAAAAAAATTAAGCATTTTTTTAAAAAATACCAGCAGGATTTTTTAAGAACAATGTTTCTAAATCCGAGTTTGCAAGCATATAAAAAAATTTTGTTTTATCCAATAACAAAAAGTATTTTGCAGTTAACTAATTTATTAATTTACCATTGTGATTGCGATATTAAACATAATCACAATTTTAGCAGCCAATATACTCACATTCTTAAGGCTGTAACTTTAGTTGTTACAGCAATGATTGATAATAATCAAAATAATATTTTTAATCATGAATATGTTATTGAAATAAATCAAAATAAACCTCATCTTTATTGTGATGAAATAAATAGTTCATATTTAAATAAATTAGATGTTTCTAGAAATCAAATTTATTCATATTGTATTAATTTATACAATTTAATGAATTGTGAGGTTAAGTTTGATGATTTTTATAATTTAATTGTCAATATTTTATTGCTATTTCTTATTAAGGATAGTATGTATAACTATGTTAATTTTTTTAATATAAAAATTAAAACCCACAAAACAGTATTTACTATTGAGAAAACCCTTACATATTTAGCAATATTTAAGCATGTCAGAATGCAATTGCAAAATCATTTTCCACTTATTTTTAATGATTTGATATTCATTATTAATTCACAATAATTTTGTATAATTTAAACAAACTTTACAAATTTATTAATCTAATGAGTCAATCTACTGCAGATACTATTAATCAAGCAGTTTTAAGAATGGCTAAAGTCTTTAATGACATTGATGCTAATAAATTCTTGGAATGCTTAATTAATAAAACAAATTATGATGCAATAGTAACGATGCAGCAAAAACAAGAAATTGATGAAATCATCAAGATTATAATACTTAATGCAAAAGATGCAGAAACTCGTAAGGAACAACGCAACTTTTTCTACCCTATCTTAACAATGATGATGAGTCCAGATGTTAAAGATAAATTTACAAATGACTCTTTATTTAAAGGTTCAATTATCACTTTGGGGCTAGTATTTTTAAATAATAACCATGAAGTCAATCATGGTTCACATGATTCTAGCCACCATGATTTTATTGCCTTAAATTTACAACAAACAATTTTAAAAATTATTAAGTAATTAATAAGAAGAAAAGAATACAAATACGTGAAACAAAAAATTATTAATTTAATTTTAATTATCCTAAGTACGATCGCAATTGTTAGTGCAATTACTGGTAGTGTATTAGGTTGTAATTATGCTTTAATTTTGTTATTTATTCCAGCTGCTAGTCTTTTATATGTTGCAACAAAATTAAGTAAAAAAATTAAATTTAATCACAAACATAAATAGATAATTTCCATATTTGTAAAGTTTGCCACCTGGTGTGTAATCGGGTGGTTTTTTAAAAGTAATTACTAGCGACTAATCATTATTATTTATTAAAGAAGGTAAAAATTGAACCGTAGCTTAATGGAAGGTTCAAAAAATCTTAACAATTGATAGACCAAGATTCAACTCTAGCTACTACATATTGTTAAGTTACATTTAATTAAGGAGCATCAACAAGATGCAAATTATTAAATGCTTGGTTCTATGGTGTAAAGTTAGACGATTTTCTTTGTTTATGGCTTCATAAACAAAGAAAAAGGACCAACATGGATAAAGTAATATACTTTATTCTATTAGTCCTATTTATTACTATATACCTATTATAGTATAAATTAGTCTAACTAGTATCATAGAACTGATTAAAATGACTAGTTCTTTTGAAAGAGCTAGTTTTTTTATTTATTAATTACAGTTTGGTTGATTGTTATCACTTGAGTATTAGACAAGTCAAGGGATGTTAGAGTGGAAAGATCTAACGCTGCTTTGATATTATTTATAAAACTATTAAAATTAAAAAATAGATGTTTACTTTTCTTCTTTAACAACATCTAAGTATTGATAACTTACATCATCAATTTCTTCATTATTTTCAATACCTAAAAAAGTATCAACAAATTTTTGGATACTTTTATATGAAAAAAATCTTGAACCCAATGCAATAGTATTGTATTTATGTTTTGCTGCAAATTCTGCAGTTTTTTTAGAATAAACTAGAGCAGATCTAACCCCTCTAGCCTTATTAGCAGCAATGTTAACACCTATTCCTGATCCACATGCTACAATACCAATACTATTCTTATTTTTTTGCACTTTTTTAGCAACTTTTAAGGCATACTGTGCATAATTAGCTGGTTTATTATCATATGAACCTTCATCAAAGACTTGAAATCCTTGTTGATATAAATGCTTTTGCAATTTTTCTCTAGTTTCATATGAGGCATGATCCCCACCTAAAAAAATTATTTTTTTATCATTATTTGAATTCATATTAAGCAAGTTTTATATATCAAAATTATAGCATTTTGCAACATTGTAAATTGTTATAATTTAAGCATGTCAAAAATTGCTTTATATCGTAAATACCGTCCCCATTGTTTTGCTCAAGTTCTTGCTCAAGACTTTGTTGTCAAAACATTGAAACATGAAATCATAAATAATAATCTTTATCATGCCTATATTTTTTCTGGTACTAGAGGTTCAGGTAAAACATCAGTTGCAAGAATTTTTGCAAGAACATTAAATTGCTTATCTCCAAATGATGGTGATTGTTGTAACAAGTGTCAAAATTGTTTAATCACCTTACAAAATAACTTAACTGATATTTATGAAATTGATGCAGCATCCAATAGTGGTGTAGATGAAATAAGAAAATTAATTGAAACAGTTAATTATTTACCAACTCAATTAAGTAAAAAAGTTTATATTATTGATGAAGCTCACATGTTAAGTAATAGTGCATGAAATGCATTGTTAAAAACAATTGAAGAACCACCAACACATGTTTGTTTTATTTTTGCTACAACAGAAGTTAATAAAATTCCAATGACAATTATCAGTCGGTGCCAGAGGTTTGATTTTTATCAATTAAATCTTGACACACTAATTCAATTAATTACAGATGTTTGCAATAAAGAAAATATTTTAATTGCTAATGATGCCAAGATTAAAATTGCTCAATTAAGTGATGGTTCTGCAAGGGATTGTTTGTCTATTCTAGATCAAATCAATAATTATAGTAATGGTGAAATTACAATTGACCACATTAATAAAGTTTTTGGCTTATTATCATTGGATTTTAAATTGAATTTTATCAATAATATTTTTGATAATCAAAAATTAGAATCATTGTTGAATCAGATTAGTTCAATGACAAGTAATTATTTAAATTTAGCTAAAGATTTAATTGATCTTGTCATTGACAAAATCATTTATGAAAAAACTCATAATTTTAATCTCTTAAAATATTTGTCTTTAAGTGATGTTCAAAAAATTAATCTTTCACTTGAATCGCTTTATAAACTATTGGAACTATTCAATAAAGTGTATGAAAAAATTAAACTCTTTGGTAATGGTGAATTCTACTTTAAGAATTTAGTCTTAACTAATTTAATTACCAATGATAGCATTGTTAGTAGTGAAATTCAAGACAAAACACCAACCAAATCAACAATTAATCAACTTAGTGCTTTTAACACAAAAACAGTAACTAATGAATACACTAAAACTACTGTTGTTCCTAATAATGAAATAGTTAGAAATAATGATTATAAAAATTTGTTTAACCAAATCATTAGTAATGAAGATAATGAGTTAAAAAACAATCTTAATAATAAACTTAATGAACTAAAAACTAATCATCAATTGGATGATAAACTACCATCATTAACTGATTGCATCAAGGTGTTAGTGAGTTCTAAACATGGCGCAGTTTTATTGTTTGAATATAAGAATCAAGCCAAAGCATTTAATGATTGATTTTGGACAATAGATGGTTATAAACAAATTAAAGAAAACTTATTTGATAATTCTAGTCAAGACTATGTTTTAATAGCAAGTGATAAAAATACAATTAAAAACTGACGAGATGATTATTTAAAAAATCCTAAAAAATATGAAGATATTAATTTAGATATTTTAGAACAATTAAAAACAATTAGTGATGATGAAAAATATAAACGTATTTTAGATATTATTGGTGAAGGAGATAAATAATTATGAATATTCAAAAAATGTTACAAGAAGCTCAAAAATTACAGAAAAAAATCAAAGAATTTGATAATCAAGTATTTGATTTTAATTATAAAGGTTTAATTACTTTTCAGATGAATGGGTTAGGGATCATTACAAATTTAAAAATTAGTAATGATTTGATTGATAAGGATGATCCTGAAACATTGCAAGATGTTGTTGTAGTTGCTATAAATGAAGCAAGAAATGAAATCGAACAAAAAAAGAATGCTTTACAAAATAGTTTAACTGGTGGAGCAATGCCAAAAGGTTTCTTTTAATGGGACATAAACCAATTGAATTTGACTATCTTGTTGATGCATTAAAATCATTGCCGGGTGTAGGTTATAAAAATGCTACTAAGTGGGCGTATTTTTTGTTGGAACAAGATAGTAGTTATGTTGATTTATTTATTAATCGTTTAAAAAATGCCCACAATAAAATCAAAAATTGCAATCAATGTAACAATCTAACAACTAAAGATTTATGTGATATTTGTACTAGTTCTAATCGAGACACAACGCAAGTATGTGTTGTGAATTCAATTGAGGATTTACAAAGAATTGAAGATAGTAATAACTATCATGGTTTATACTTTGTATTAAAAGAAGAAGTAAATCCTAAACAACCTGATGCTAATTTAAAATGTTTAGTTTCTTTATACAACTATATTAGTGATTGCCATTGCATCAAGGAAGTCATTATTGCAACTAATTTTACAATTAGTGGGCAATTAATGGCCAAAAAGATTGTTGACTTACTAACACCTTGCTCAATTAAAATTTATCGCATAGGATTCGGGTTACCATTAAATGGTGCAATTGATTATGCTGATGATGAAACTATTAAATATGCACTAATGAATAAAAGTTATTTAAAAGGATAAAAAAAATATGCAAAAAACTTTAGTACTATATTCTAGAATTTGTCCAGGTGATTCAAAATTTACTATTCAAATTTTTAATATGTTGAAAGAGTTGCCAAATGTAACTGCTATCAAAATTGATGCTAATCAGCCATTTGATATTCCATATGAACAAGAATTTATCAAACAATTTGATAATGTTATATTGTTGTTTACAATGAATTGATTCAATGTACCATGGAGTATGAGTCGCTACATGGCTGAAGTTTGAAGAACGGGTGAATTTAATTTAGAAAATAAAAATATTGTTACTGTAGTAACAACTGGTAGCCCACAAAAAATTTATGGTGATGATGGTTTTGGTTGAACTGCTATGCAATATCTAAACAATCTAGGTAGTGTTTTTAAACGTTTAAAAGCTAACTGACAGGATCATTTCTTTTTCCATGATTGTTTACATGCTGACGAAAATGGAGCTGACTTTAAAAATTATTTAGAAACAATCAAAAATTACTATCTAGAAAAAATTAATAAATAATTTGCTTATCATATAAAATATATATTTAGTTTTATTTTAAAAATTTAAATTAATTGGTAACACATTATGCAAAAAGAATTACAACCTGAATTAAACAATTGTGAATATGTTTGTGCATCTTGTGGTAGTAAATACAACATTTTATCTACTAAAGGTACACATGTATCGTTAGATGTTTGTGCTAATTGTCACCCTTTTTACATTGGTTCAACAACAAATGTAAGTTTAAAGGGTAGAGCCGAAAAAATGTCTAGCAAGTTTGAAGCTGGAAAGCAATTTAAAGCTAAGAAAACAGTTGTAGATAAAAATAAAAAAACAACAAATTCAAATATTAAAAACGGTTTCAATAATTTATAACTAATTGCTATTTTAAAACTTTAAATACTAGTTATCAATAACTAGTATTTTTAGATTAAAGGACACTTTTATGGAGTACAACAAAAAACTTTTAGATTCATTAATCAAGATTAATCAAAAAAATGATGAACTTAATAGTTTACTAGAAACAATTGGTAATGATGCTAGAAAAATTAAAGAAATCAATTTACAATTGAAACAAACTAGTAAAATTAGAGAACCATTTTTACAGTACCAAAAAATGATTAATGATGGTTTAAATGCTGAAGAAATGTTAAAAACTGAAACCAATAAAGAAATGATTGAACTTTTGAAATTAGAACTTGATGAAGTTAAATCTAAGCTACCTCAACTTGAAGAAAATTTAAAATTGTTATTACTTCCAGAAGATCCCAATAATAATAAGAATGTTATTATTGAAATGCGGCCAGCAGCTGGTGGGGATGAAGCGTCAATTTTTGTGGCTGATCTTTTCGATACATATAAAAGATACATTGAGAATCAAGATTGAAAATTAAAGATATTAGAGTTAAATTCTCAAGCTCATGGTTATGATTTTGTATCATTCATTGTTAGTGGTACTGATGTTTATAGTAAATTAAAATTTGAATCAGGTGTACATAGAGTGCAACGGGTGCCAGCAACTGAATCCAAAGGAAGAGTACATACGTCGACAATTACAGTTGCTGTTTTACCAGAACAAGATGAAATTGAAATTAATATCAATCCACAAGATTTGAGAATCGACACATATCGAGCATCAGGTGCGGGTGGACAGCATGTTAATCGAACTGAATCTGCAATCAGAATTACACATTTACCAACTGGTATTGTAGTTGCTTCACAAGAAGCTAAGTCACAAATTGAGAATCGTGATATAGCTATGAAGATGTTGCGTGCTAAAATGTGAGAAATGATGCAAAAACAACAACATGATGAACAAGCTAATGCTCGTAAAAATCAAGTGGGCACTGGTGAACGTTCAGAAAAAATTAGAACTTATAATTACCCTCAAAATCGTGTCACTGACCATAGAATCAATTTAACATTAAATAAGTTAGATCAGATAATGATGGGTAATTTAGAAGAGATAATTGATTTACTTATTGCAGATGAACAGGCACAATTAATGAATGAATTGGAAATATAATGACAGTTCAAGAATTATTTGCACAATTAGAAAATGAATTAGAAGATAATAATGAAAACCCAATGATTGCTCATTGGGTTTTACAGCACTATTATGGTTTAAATTCCAATTTGGAATTAACTAAGTTATTAACTAATAAGGCAACCAAAATAAAATCTTGTTTTAATGCTATAAAACGATACATAAATGGCGAACCATTAGCTAGAATTTTAGGTAAAACACAATTTTATTATCAAGAATTTCTAGTTAATGACAATGTGTTTTGTCCTCGTTTAGAAACAGAAATTTTAGTAGACAATGTCATTAAATTGTGTAAATCTAAAACTAATCTTAAAATTCTAGATTTGTGTTGTGGAACGGGGGTTATTGGAATTAGTCTAAAACTTGCATTAGATAAACAAACAAAAGTGTCAGTTGCTGATATTAATAAAAATGCTGTTATTAATGCTGTTATTAATGCTCAGCAACACAATTGTGAGATTATTGCCTATCATTCTAATTTTTTTAATAATATCCCCCAACAAGCATTTGATGTAATTGTTTGCAATCCACCATATATTGATATGAATGAAAAAATTGGCATTAATGTTGAAAAATTTGATCCACAAAATGCACTTTTTGCAGATGATAATGGAATATTAGCTTACAAAGAAATTATAGATAATGCTAAAAGATACTTGAAATCTAAATATCTTTTAGCATTTGAAATTGGTAGTAACCAAGCAAAAATAGTTTCTTCTTTACTGAAAAAATTAGATCCTAATTTAACAATTGAAATCATCCAAGATTATAATAAGAGAGATAGAGTAATTATTGCTAAAAAGGATTTTTAAATGTTTAAAAAATACACTTATCATGAAATTGACAATGTTGTTTTTGAATTATTAAATCAAAAAGCTGTAATTATTCCTACTGATACTGTTATTGGAATAATATCAAAAAACCAAAATTTAATTTATGAAATTAAAAATCGCCCTAAAAGCAAAAAAATTATTACTTTTCTAGCTGATCATAGTCAACTGAAAGATTTAGATGAATCACAAAAACAATTTATCAATGAATTTTGACCAGGGCCGGTCACAATTATTAAAAAAGGTCATTCATATCGAATCCCTAATGACAAATATCTTCTATATATTTTAAGTAAAGTTGGCCCGCTGTATAGTAGCAGTGCTAATATTAGTGATCATCAACCAATCAGTAGTACTATTGAAGCTGATATTGAATTCAATGAAGATAAATTTTTCAATAAATTAGTTGTTGTTGAAGGTCATTCTAATAGTGACGTACCATCAACAATAGTTAACCTTGATAAATGAGAAATTTTACGAGCTGGTCAAAAATTTAATGAAATTAAACAATTTATTTCTGATTTGAATAAACAAAAAAGAACAATCTATTTATTAATAGAACATGAATTATTTTCATGGTATAAAACGATTAAAAAATCATTATCTTTTTCAATTAATTACCAAACTTTGATTAACAAAAATTTCCATCAAATCGTCACTAACAACTCATTTTTATCAACTAATAGTGATTTATTGATTATAACTAAAACTCCAATGGTTTGAGATGAATTAGCTAATAAAACTTCTGGGTTAAGAAGTGGAGTTGTTTATAACAATGATGTTGCAGAATTAATTAAGAAACATGATGATGCGCAAGTTGCAATTTTTGATGCTTCCATGTTTGATATGCAAACGATTATAAAACAAATTAATCTTTATTTAAATACTAGTTTTGAAGGTGGCAGACATCAAGCTAGAGTACAAACAATCATTGATTATGAGCATGAAAACTAGTGTTTTCATTGTGTTAAATAATAACTTTTTTTACCTTTTTTAGTAACAGTAAATTCTTGGTCAAAGGCGTCGCTCTTTTTGACGACAAATTCCTGATTATCAATGCATTTGCCATTAATAGCAATTGCATTAGATGTAATTAATTCTCTGGCTTGTGTTTTTGATTTAGCAATATTATTAATTACTAAAAAATCAACAATATTGTATTCATTTTCCATTACTTCTATATTTGGCACATTACTAAGAGCATTTTTTAAATCATTAGCTTTCAAAGAAGCAATTTCACCTTTGAATAATTTTTGTGAAATTTCGATAACATTATTTAATTCATCCTGACCATGAATATCACTAACTACTCAATTAGCTAATGCGTTTTGAGCAATTCTAGATGCTGGACTAGATAAATGCTGTTTTTCAATTGATTCAATCTCTTCTTTTGATAATAAAGTAAATACTTTTAATAATTTAATAACATCATTATCAGTCTGATTAAGAAGAAATTGGTACATCTCATAAGGTGATGTCATACTCTTATCTAAATATATTGCACCCTTTTCAGACTTACCAAATTTCTTACCTTCACTATTAGTTAGTAAATTCATTGTCATTCCAACGGCGTTGTTATCATCACCAAGCATTTTTCTAATTAACTCAATGCCTGCAGTAATGTTACCCCATTGATCACTTCCACCAATTTGCATATGAACATCTAAATCTTTATAAAATTTGAAAAAGTCATAAGATTGGATTAAGTTATAACTAAATTCAGTATATGATAACCCTGTTGTCTCTAATCTTTTTTTAATAATTTCTTTTTCTAGTAAATAATTTATATTGACAAACTTACCAATATCTCTTAAAAATGTTAGATAGTTCATGTTTTTAAAGTGATCATAATTATCTAAAATATCACTTGTGGCATATTTTCTTAATTGTGCAACAATTTTAGCTTTGTTATTTAAAACTGTTTGTTCGTCAAGTAAATTACGCTCATTAGATTTACCACTAGGATCGCCAATCATACCGGTGGCACCACCAACTACAGCATAAGTTTTTACACCAGCCAAATTTAATCTTCTTACCATCATAATCATGATATAGTTACCTAAATGCAAAGAAGCAGCTGATGGATCAAATCCAACATATGCTGCTTTTTTGTTTTGCATAAACTTGACTAACTTTTCTTCATTTGTGATTGCATTAACTAAACCACGTCACTGAAGATCTTTAAATCAATCCATAATTATTTATTGGCTGCTTCTTGATTTGTTTCATTTTTTGGCATAGAAGTAGAATTTGGTTGTTTATTGTATTGAGTGTCGTATGTTGATTGACGATTATGATTCATGTATGCTCTTTGCATGCCTTCACCATTGAACACTCTTTTTGTGTGAATTTCTGGAAGTACAATTTCATCATCTGGCTTGCCAACATATTTTACTGGTTCTTCTTTTGCTTCAGCAATTGCATCAATTAATACACCAAGTATTAACATAATTGAACGAATTGAATAATTATTGATTGGAATAATGTAATCAATAATATCTGGATTGGCATTAGTGTTAGCAAGAGAAATTACAGGGATTTGCAATTTTCTTGCTTCAATAATGGCATTTAAGTCATGGTTTGGATCTAAAACAATTAATGCACTTGGCAATTTACGCATTGTTCTAATCCCGCCATAAAACTTCATCAATTTTTCAGTTTCTTTACGGATTTGGATTTGTTCTTTTTTTGTGTATTTTTCAATTTCACCAGTTTTTTGTAACTGTAAATTATCATTTAATTTTTTAATTGACTTAGAAATGTTTTTAAAGTTTGTTAATGTACCACCAAGTCATCTTTGTGTTACATAATAAGCTTGCCCTCTTTTTGCTTCATCTTTAATTACATCTTTTAGCATCTTGCCATTTGTACCAACAATAAGAGCTCTACCACCATTCTTAGTCATTTCTTGTAAGAATAAGTATGCTTTGTTTAAATAAACAAGTGATTTCAAAATATCAATCACATGATTGTTAGAACGTTTAGTGTAAATGTATTGTTTCATCTTTGGATTTCATTTACGTGGATTCAATCCAATATGAGCACCAACTTCAATTAATTTAGCAGCTGAAACCAAAGGTTTCATTTTTTTTAGAGTTGAATTTGCATTGGCTTTATTCTGAACAGATTCAGCAGGTGTCGCTACTGTTTTTGTAGTAGCATCAGCATTTGCTACAGTTTCAACTTCAACTGTAGATTCAACTTTTTCAATATTAGCCGATTTTTCCATCTATGGAATACCTCTTTAAAATAATAAAAAATAAGACATATAAATTTTACCATATTTGTGAATGTAACTTGTAATACTAAAATTTTTATAAATTAAATTGTGTGCAATTATTTAATTTATCTTCTATTTATCAAGTGTCCCTAACTTTGCTAGCAACTTCTCTGGTGCCTTTACCAACACTACAAACTTAAAAACACTAAAAGTGCCAAGCACACTAAGAACTTTGAGTAGTACAGGAAGTGTCTCATATAGTGACGACACATCTGCTTCTTTCTATAGCTTAGCCACAACTTCCCTTGATTTATCTAAACTCAAATCACTAAATCCAAGGTGGTACTTTCTATGGAACCGCTAAACAGAAACAGTTACTTTACCAGCTGGGCTGACAAGTATTGGAACAAAAGACTTCTATGGTACAACAAACTTAAAGACCTTGACTCAAACCTTAGCTACTCCTGGCTCAAGAGACACTAACTCTCAACCCAAAGCTAACGAAAACAAACTAACTAGTGCAATCACTTCAATTGGGACTTATACTTTTGCTAAAACTGGGTTGGAAACAATGACTTGCAGGCAACAAAAGTCACAGGTGAAAATGGCTCTCTCGGCAACAGTGTCTTCCAAGAAGCCACTAGTTTAAATGATTTAAAATTACCAACTAAATTAACCACAATTCCAGCCGAAATGGTGGCTGGAGCAACAGCCTTAACAACCTTACCATCCCAGCAAATGTCGCACAAATCTATGGTGGGAATGGCAATTCCCAGGGGCTTTCCAAGGCACTGGACTAACAACTATTGACTTGAGTACAACGACAGGCTTGACGACTTGAAAAAATTCTAACGGGCGTTCTAGTGCTATCAGCAATATAATTAGCTTAGAAACTGTCAAACTACCATTTAAGTTGCTAACAATAGTGCCTTGATCAAGTGCTTTCAATGGTTGTACAAAATTAAACACAATTGAGTTTGTGTATACTACTACTAGTGATGGGAACTTAATAAACCTTGGCCTCCTGACGATACTTCTGCCAAGACTTCACTTACTAACATCTACAAGATGTTTGCAGCAAGTGATAATGAGTTTAGTGGGGATGATAGTATTGGCACAAATGACAATGCCCCAACAAAAGACAAATGGTGGTTGCCAGCAAATATTGTGGAAGCAATGGTAGCGCCGGTCCTACATTTCATCCCAAAAATAAAACTACCCCCTACTAACTTCACTTTTACCTTAAATGGAATAACTTGGAAGGCTGAGATGAATCCAAATTATACCGGAGATGAACCTAGTGCTGTTGCTATCACAACCGACGTTACCGCAGTAACCATCACAGGGACAGTTGCAGCCGGATCTACTGGTGGGTTAAAGTACAAGTATACTTAAATAAAATTAGCTATTTTATTAATGAATACAAGATTAAAATCATTGATAAACAACAATAAAAAAATACCTTAGGCTATCCTAAGGTATTTTAGTAAATAAAATTTTATTTAATTATTTTGTTGTTTCTGAAAAAGGAATAACACTAACTTTAGTTTTGTTGCCCATAAATTTAGTGTATTTAACAACTCCTGGGGTTAAAGCAAATAATGTATGATCTTTTCCTTGCCCTACATTTTGAGCAGGATAAATTCTGTTGCCTCTTTGACGATAAATAATTTGACCAGCTTTAGCAGTTTGACCATCTGCTAATTTAGCACCTAAATACTTTGGATTTGAGTCACGACCATTTTTAGTTGAACCTACCCCTTTTTTGCTAGCAAAAAACTGTAGGTTAGTATAAAACTTTAGTTCCATGAAATTAACTCCTGTTATTCACAATTTTTAGTAGTTTTTTGGATTGTAATATATTGTTTATTACCATGAATCATCGCACTTAATTGAATAAACAATAAATCTAGTAAATGATTAAGTTTTTCTGGATTGTAAATGATAACTTTAATATAGTTATCTTTAACATCGATTTTTGATATTTGAGGATCAAACCAATTTAATGAACCCATTAGAATTGCGCTTACTCCTGCACACACCAAATCATGACCAAACTCATCGCTGTTTGCGTGACCTGTTGCAATAAATCCATTCTGATAAAAAGTAACTTTAATCATTTATAAAAACAACTTATTCTTTAATTGCTTTGATAGTTAATTTAGTATATGGTTGTCTGTGACCTTGTCTTTTGTAATAGTGCTTTTTAGATTTAAACTTAATAACTCTAATCTTTTTTTGTTTCCCTTGTTTTTCTATGATAGCTGTCACAACAGCACCAGAAACAAAAGGATTTCCAATTTTATTAGCAGTCATTAACACTTGGTCAAATTTAATTTCTTTACCGACTTCAAGATCTAATTTTTCAACATAAATAGTATCACCGACACTAACTTTATATTGCTTACCACCAGTTTGCATAACTGCAAACATCTTAATTCCTCCGAATCTGCTTCTAATGGTATTAAATAATGATTATTTAAATTTATGCACCATTATAAATGCGATTATATTTTGCTATGTGATATAACCACACATAGCAATACAAATTTTAACATTTTAAATTATTAGATTAATAATTTTGTTTTTAACAATGACTTGTTGCTTAATTGGTTTGTTTCCAATAAATTGTCTTGCTTTTGGAGAATTCAAGGCTAACTGTAATAGTTTGTCCTCAGAAGTATCAAAAGGGACCACTAAAACGTCTCTTGGTTTTTTATTAATTACAATTGGAATTTTAACTTCTGATTGAATGGTTTTATTTTGATCATATTGTGGTCATTGCATCAAGCATATTGAAGAATTGTATTGCATATATTCATTAATTTCTTCAGCCAAATGGGGAGCAAAACAAGATAAAACAATTGCAAAATTATGCATCATTTCTATGTTAAATATTTTTTGTTTATAAACATCATTGATGAAAATCATCATTTCAGAAATTGCAGTATTAAAATGAAATTTTTCAATATCAATTTCTACTTGTTTTAACATCCTGTGGTAGCTACTAGCTAACTCTGGATCAACTTCAATAAGTCTGTTTGAGACTTTAAAACCTAATTCATCATGATTAAAATATAAACGATATATTCTATCTAATCATTTTCTAACTCCATCTAATGCTTCATTATTTCAAGCCATACTTGATGTAAATGGACCCATAAACATTTCATATAATCTTAATGCATCTGCTCCATGTGATTCAATCACATCATCAACACTAATAATATTTCCTTTTGATTTGGACATTTTTTCATTATCGGGACCTAAAATAATGCCTTGATTAACCATAGTAAAAAATGGTTCTTTTGTTGGAACGATACCAATATCATACAAAAATCTATGTCAAAATCTTGCATACAATAAATGTAATACAGCATGCTCTTGACCACCAACATAAATATCAACTGGTAACCAACGTTTAAAACGTTCTTTTGCTTCTGATGAATTAAGTGGTGTATAACTTTGGTCATCATTATTTTTTAATATATATCCTAAATAATACCAACATGAGCCAGCTCATTGTGGCATTGTGTTGGTGTCACGTAGATATCTTTGTCCACCCTTATCTAGCTCTAACCATTCTTTTGCATTTAGTAATGGACTTTCCCCAGTCCCAGATGGTTTAAATTCTTTTAATTTAGGTAATAAAATTGGTAATTCCTCATCTAAAAGAATTTGCATGTTTTCATCAAATAAAACTGGGAACGGTTCGCCTCAGTATCTTTGACGACTAAAAACTCAATCTCTTAATTTGTAGTTGGTTTTATAATTAGCAATCTTCATGTTAATTAATTTTTCACTTGCTAACTTGAAAGCTTCTTCATTATTAAAGCCATTTAAAAAATCACTATTGATATGTTTGCCATCACCTATAAATGGTAAATTATCACTTTGAATAATGGGTTTTATTTCTATATTTAATGCATTTGCAAAATCATAATCATTCTCGTCATGAGCTGGGACACCCATTATTGCCCCACAACCAACATTGTTTAAAACATAGTTGGCAACATAAATTGGCAATTTTTGGTTTGTTAATGGATGAATTGCATATGATCCAGTAAATACGCCAAGTTTTTGTTTTGCAACTTTTAGATCCATATCAGTTAATAAATCATTGTCAGCAACAAACTTACTAACATTTTCTTTGTTGGAATTAGTTGTTAGTTTATCTAATAATGGATGATGAGTACAAACTGCTAGAAATGTTGCGCCATAAATTGAATCTGGTCTTGATGTAAAAATTTTCAATTTATCATTTTGATCCAAGATACTAAATTCAATCTCTAAACCATCTGTTTTGCCAATTCAATTAGTTTGTAAACTTTTTAAACTACTTGGCCAATTGATTTCATCAAGACCTTCCAAAAGTTTATCAGCATAAGCAGTGATTTTAAGCACTCATTGACGCATTGGTTTTTTAACAACAGGAAAACCACCAACTTCACTAACACGATTACCTTGTTTATCTAAAATAACTTCTTCATTTGCTAATACTGTTCCAAGTTGTGGGCATCAATTAACATCAATTTCTTTAATTTCTGCTAAACCATGTTTATAAAATTGTAAAAAAATTCATTGTGTCCATTGAAAATATTGGGGGTCTGTAGTGTTGACTTCTTTGTCATAATCAAAGTCAAAACCCATTCTTTTGAGTTGAGAACGGAAATTATTAATATTTTCTAAAGTAAAGACCTCTGGATGGTTATTAGTTTTTAATGCATATTGTTCTGCTGGTAATCCAAATGCATCTCAACCAATTGGATGTAAAACATTAAAGCCTTTTAATCTTTTAAAACGACTAATAACATCTGTGCCTGTGTAGCCTTTAGGATGTCCAACATGCAATCCCTTCCCAGAGGGATATGGGAACATATCTAAGATGTAAAATTTTTCCTGATTAATATTGTCATGAAACTTAAATGTTTTATTCTCGTCCCAAAATTTTTCTCATTTTTTTTCAATTTGATTATGGTTGTACATAGCTAAATCTTCTTTCAACTAACATCAGCATAATTATTGTTAAGGGCGTTAATTCTGTCGTAGTATAAAATTCCATCTAAATGATCAATTTCATGTTGTAAAACAATTGCAGAATAACCTGATTCTTGGATTGTAATTGGTTTGTTTTTAAATAAATCAAAAGCTTCAACAACAATACTTAATTTTCGTGGCACTATACCTTGATGGTCATTTGGGACTGACAAACATCCTTCACCACCATCTAGATATGAAATTTCATTTGAAAAAGATTTAATTATTGGATTAGCTAACAATCAATGCTTTTCATTACCAAATTCATCATCAAAATGCAAGTAAACTACTCTTTTTTGTCAATTTATTTGGTTACTAGCAATTGCCACACCAGGTCTGATATTGTATTGCTCATATAAACCATCATATGATGCATCAACATAAGAAATCATTTTAGCAATTTGATCATAATCATCACTAGATAATGGAAATGTAAGGGGAGATGACTTCAATCTAACACGAGGGTCATCATCAGTAATAATTCAAGACATGGTTGGAATTATTTTTTTAATAAATGGTTGTTTGGTCATATTTTAGAAGTTAAAATTCACATTGTTAATTATATTAAAAACTAAATAAAATCATTTTATTTGATATTTTATAATTGTAATATTGTAACAATGGTAGAAATGAATATTAATAAAGGTAAAATAATTTTAATAAGTGGTCCATCAGGTGTTGGTAAAAAAACAATTTTAGATGAAATTTTAAACAATAAAAATTTAAATATTGTGTATTCAATTTCAGCCACAACAAGACCAAAAAGACATAATGAAATTCATGGTAAAGATTATTATTTTCTTAGTCGTAATGAATTTGAAAATGGAATTAATCAAGGCGATTTTCTAGAGTATGCAGAATTTTGTGGCAACTACTATGGAACACCAAAACAAAAAATATTTGAACAATTGAATCAAGGTAAAAATGTTTTATTAGAAATTGAAACATTGGGTGCAAAAAATATTATGCAACAATTTGATAAAGATAAAATTATTTCAGTTTTTTTAATTCCTCCAAGTTTAGAAATCTTAAAACAAAGATTAATTAATAGAGGAACAGAAACTTTAGAAACAATTGATAAAAGAGTTCAAAAAGCAAGTGATGAACTAAAGTATCAAGACATGTACCAAAACATTGTTGTTAATGATAATGTAAATCAAACTATTAAAGAAATTACAAAGATTATTGAACAAAGTTATGACAAAAAGTAAACAAAATCTTCTTAATTTTACTCTTCATGAATTAGAAGAAATTGTTACTGCTAATGATTTGAAACCATTTTTGGCAAAACAAATATTTGAATGAATTTATAAAAAAAGAGTTAGTAGTTTTGAAGAAATGACAAATGTTTCAAAAGTAAATATTGAATTTTTAAAAACTAATTTCTATTTTTGTGAATTAAAACTTAAATTAAAGCAAATTGATAAATTTGATGAAACTACTAAGTTTTTGTTTGAACTAGAAGATGGTAGTTTAATTGAAACAGTATTAATGAAGTTTGAATATGGATATAGTATTTGTGTGACAACTCAAGTTGGATGCAATATGGGTTGTAAATTTTGTGCCTCAGGATTATTAAAAAAGAAAAGAAATTTATTACCTTGTGAGATTGTTGGGCAAATTTATACAGTTCAAAAATATTTAGATAGCAATAATTTAAACCAAAGAGTAAGTAATATTGTTGTGATGGGAATTGGTGAACCATTTGATAATTTTGAGAACCTTATTAAATTTATCAAAATTGTTAATAATGACTTTGGTTTGCAAATTGGAGCTAGAAAAATTACTGTTTCTACATGTGGATTAGTAAATAAATTTGATGAATGAGCAAAATTAATGCCTCAAGTTGGATTAGCAATTTCATTGCATGCACCCAATAATGATATTAGAAACAAAATTATGCCAATTAATAAAGCGTTTAATATTGACACTTTAATTGCTGCTGCCAAGGATTACATTAAATCAACAAATAGAAGAATTACTTTTGAATACATCATGCTAAAAGATGTCAACGATTCAATTGAGTGTGCAACTGAATTAGCCAATCTTTTAAAGGATGTTTTATGTTATGTAAATTTAATTCCATATAATCCTGTAAATGAACATTCTTACAAACGAAGTAATAATGTAATTAATTTTGCTAATAAATTATCAAGTTTTGGAATTCAAGTGACAATAAGACAAGAAAAAGGTACAAATATTGATGCCGCATGTGGGCAATTACGAGCAAAAAATGAACCAAAATTCATCTAAATCTATAGGGCAGATTATTCAAATTAATAGCAATTTAGCAATTGTTGATATTAATGATAAACAGTTAACTTGTAAAATTAGAGGGCTCTTAAAATATAATCAAGATTCCAAACCAATTGTTGGTGATTTTGTTGAAATTATTAGTGTGAATAATGAACTTGTCATTAGAAATATTTTGGAACGTAAAAGTCATATTATTAGACCAAATGTTGCTAACATTGATGTTGTTGTTTTGGTTCAATCAATCATTGAACCAAAATTTAATTTTCATCTCATGATGAAATACTTAGCTTATTATGAAAGTTTTATTGGTGAAGTATTAATAGTTTTTACAAAGCAAGATTTAATTACACAAGCGCAAAGTAATGAATTTGAAAAATATTTAGAAATTTTTAAAAATAATGGATATGACATTTTTTGCTTACCTAATAAAAATGAATTTAGTAGATTGCAAGGATTATTAGAAAATAAAACTTTTTGTTTAGCTGGGAATAGTGGCGTTGGCAAAACCACAATCACAAATCAACTTTTTCCCCACTTAAATCTTAAAACTCAAGAAATTTCTCATGCATTGAACCGTGGTAAACATACAACAACAACAGCAACATTAATTAAAGAACAAAACTATAAATTAATTGATACCCCTGGATTTTCTAGTATTGATATTAATTTGTTAACCAAGCAAGAATTAGCAAAAAGTTATCATGATTTTAAGCAAATTAGTTTGCAATGTAAATATTCAAATTGCTTACATATTAATGAACCATATTGTGCAATTAAAAAAGCTGTTGAAAATAATGAAATTAATTTGCTAAGGTATCAACAATATTTGGAAATTAGTAAAGAAATTAATAAGTAAGATAAAATATTAATTAATTTAGAATTTGGAAGTTAATTTTAGATTATGAAAAATAATAATATTAAAGAAAAATTTAATAATGCAATTAACAAATCTAGCTTCTTAGATGGAGAAGTTAAATGAGGATTATTAAACTTTGTTTTTAATTTGTTAGTGCTCATAATTTGTATTGGATGTATCATTGCCTCTGGACAAACAAATACAAATAGGTCAATTATTATTGGATTAGTTTATGGCGCATACATACCCGCTGCATTAGCAAGCATTGTGTTTAGTTGTATTGTTTCGTTAAGTACATGAAAACAACATCATAATAGAAGTTGAAAAATTTGGTACTTCTATTTGCCATTGATTAGTATTTTTATAGAAGTTGTTATATTACCAATTCCTTTAAATTTAATAACAAGAACAACAATTAATGCTGGAATGTTGTGATCTGTTTTAATTTTTGGATTTATAGACTTAGCCTTGGGTGTAGCCAATTTCTTAGGAATCTATAAAATTAATCTAAATGATTCAACATATGTAATAAGTAGCGAAGAAACAGAAAAAGATTCTTTAGAAGATAATAATGAAAGTAATTAATTTTTCCAAAAGACAACAAATTGTTAGTAAGATTAATTTTACTTTTGACGAAAAAATAAAAACTAATTTTTATACTACAGATTATTTTTTAAAAGCTAAAAATGTTCTAAATAATAAGAATACAAACGAAGTTACAACAATGCAATTTATTTGTTTCAATTCAACACCATTCATGATGTGTGGTGGATATGAAATTAAAGCATTGTTAGAGTTTTATTTAACCCAAGAACAATTAAATCGAACTGAATTATATCTTTTAGAAGAAGGTACAATTGTTGACGATCAACAAACGCCTTTAGTCATCATTAAAGGATATTATCTTGACTTCATGTGTCTAGAAAATATTATTGACGGAATACTTACAAGAAGATGCTCAGTGGCAACTAATTGTATGCAAGCAATCCAAACATTATTACCGCATCAAAATATTATTTATATGGCTGATAGAAATTGTGATTATTTTAATCAGAGTTATGATGCTTATCCTGCATATTTGGCGGGAATTGATTTATTTGTAACTGCTGCACAAATTGATTTTATTAAGAGTGATCATAACACAAAAGTAATTGGGACAGTACCACATTCATTAATTCAACAATATAGAAATAACTTAGGTTTAATGATTAGTGATTTTAGTGAAGTAAATAAAACTAAAGAAATTATGTGTTTAATTGATTATGAAAATTATGCTTTAAAAACGCTAGATCAACTTCTGCCCTCTTTTAATTTGTTAGCAGGAATAAGATTGGACACAAGTAGCAATCTTGTTGATCAATCATTAAAAAATCAAAATTTATTTGGTGTAAATTTTGAGTTGATTAATCTAGTCAAAGAATGACTTATTAATCACAAATTAGAAAATAAAAAAATTGTAGTAACTAGTAAAGTAACTCCGCAAAAAATTCATGAAATCAATATGCATACAGATGTTGTTGATTATTACGGTGTTGGATCATTTTTTTTGATAACATCAGTACATGTAAGTGCTGATTTGGTTGAAATTAATAATCAACATGAAGCAAAATTTGGTCGTAAATTATTAGCCAATGCTTATCTTTTACACAAAGTTGAATGAAATTAAAAAAGTTTAATATAATAATTTTGATTAATTTTAGTAGTAAAGGTGGTGAGAGATAGTGTCTAGAACAATTGTTGTGGAAAATAATGATGTTGAAAAAGCAATCAAAAGATTTAAAAGAATTGCTAATGAAACTAAAAGAGACACAAAACGTCATGAGTACTATTTAAGACCAGGACTTAGACTAAAAGAAAAACAAAAAGCTGCTAGAAAACACAAAACTTTCTAGTTTTTAATAAAAAATAAGTGGTTGATTGCTGCTTAATTTATGTTAGGTAGAGGAAAGTCCGCGCTAGCACAATCTGTGATGATTGTAGTGTTTGCATTAATGCTAATGAACATTAAATAATCATTAATATAATGATTAATGGCTGTTTGTTTTGGTCATATTGTGATAACAACAAACTATAAAAGTGCCACAGTGACGATGCCAATAAGTGATTATTGGAGTGAAACGTTGGTAAACCCTGCAAGCTAGAAACTCAAATTTTGGTCGAGGAATTGCTTTTTATTAAACTGAAAATAAAAGCAAACATTGTTATGTTGAATAATAATGTAGATAAATAATCAACGCTTTTTTAAAAAAGTACAAAACGCGGCTTATAGCTTATTTATAAACCTTCTAAAAGAAGGTTTTTTATTTGTTTATACAACTACAAAATAAAATATTAAAATTAATAAGATATTAATTTAATAATGCATAAAATGATTACACTAGTACTATATTTAAATCAAAATTCATCTAGTTTGGATTTATGTTTAAGTCAATTAGCAAAATTAGATAGTTCTAAATCTCATGTGCTAATTTATTTGGATTCTAAATCACCAGAACTTTGTGCCACAATTGAAAACTTTTTTAGCAATAAATATTCTAATTTTACCTTAATTAAAAACTATACTCAGCTAGGTCAAGCTTTTTGTTATAACAATGCAATTGATTTAGCAAAAACTAATTACATTATGTTCATGAATTTCAATAGCATTTTAGCTGATAACTTTTTAGTTTCTATTGAAGATTCATTAAATAACAACTATGATGTTGTTAGTATTGAATCTACTAATCCAAGTATTTTCTATAATTTACTAAGTTCTGAATATACTGAAGTTAATCAAGAATTAATTTTAGGTATTAGTAACAAAGAAATTTATAACAAGATCTACAATGTAGAATTCTTAAAAAATAATGAAATTATTTTCAATGATAATAAATGATATCCTGACTACTTTAATCTGCAGGTTCTATTAACATTTAAAATGTGAAAGAACATTTTAAATACACCGTTAATTACATTTAAAAAACATAAAGATGTTGATTTTAACTTATATGACTTACTTTTTCAATTAAAGAAAATGGACAATTTAATTAACAATAGTACATTGTTGCCAGAATTTGGTTTTGAATTAGAATATTGATTTGTTTATATTGCTAAATATAAGTTCTTAAGTAAAATTGATGAAAAATATCCACTAGAGAAAAATTCTAGTAAATTAATTTCTTTAAAGAATAAAGAAATTCGTAAATTAGCTAGTAAAAATGTGCTTAAAAATTTAAAATTGTTTTGTAAAAATTTAAACAAAAATCCATATTATAAAAACTTTAAAAAAATTATTGACACTTATTCTAAATCTACAACATGATAAATAATCTAAATGAACAACAATGTAAAGCTGTTACCTATCCATTAAAACCTGTATTAATAATGGCAGGTGCTGGAACTGGTAAAACTACAATTTTAACAAATCGAATTTGATATTTAATTAATGAATTAGGGCTCCATCCTGATGAAATTCTGGCAATCACTTTTACAAATAAAGCTGCTGAAGAAATGAACTTGCGAATTAAAGCACAAGTTGGCTACCCGCTAGAATGAATTGGTACATTCCATAGTATTTGTATTCGAATTTTAAGACAAGAAATCCATCACTTAAACAGAAGTAATAATTTTAAGATTGTTGATGATGAGGATAGTCAAAATATTATCAAGGGAATTTATGAAGAACTAAATTTTGATAAAACTAAATATAGTTTTAAAAATATGTTACACACCATTGATGTAATAAAAAATAATCAATATGATTTAGATGATTTAAATGACTTTAAAATTCAATGAAAATTAAAAATTGACAATCAAGATATTTTGCATATGGTAAAAGTTGTTTATCAAAAGTATGTACAAAAATTTCTAGATTACAATTACTTGGACTTCAATGATATTTTAAATTTTACTAACCTTATTTTTGAACAACATCCAGAAGTGACAAATTATTGAAGTAATAAATTTAAATATTTGTTGGTTGATGAATTTCAAGATACAAATATTGCACAATATGAATTAATTGAGCACCTAGGTGGCAAAAAATTCAATGTGTTTGCTGTTGGTGATGAAGACCAAATCATTTACACATTTAGGGGTGCAGATAGTGCAGTAATTGATAAATTTATTCATCATTTTCCTAATGATGATGTTGAAGTTCTAAAATTAGAAGAAAACTATCGTTCTACTAATCAAATTTTAGGTGTTGCCAATTCATTGATTGATAAAAATATTGGTCGAATCAAGAAGAATTTGTTTAGCCAAAAACCAGATCACATTAAACCAATTGTACATAGTTCCAACACTGCTGAAGAGGAAGCTAACTATGTTGCAAGTAAAATTAATAGGCTAATTTTAGAAGGTGTTAGGCCAAGTGAGATTGCAATTTTGTATCGAAATAATCATTTGTCACGAACATATGAACAAAGTTTGATTTTTCATGATATTAGATACAACTTATATGGTGGATATAAGTTCTATCAACGGTCAGAAATCAAGGATATTCTAGCATACTTGCAAGTTATTAATAATTTTGATGAAATTAGTTTGTTAAGAATTATTAATATTCCGAGAAGAAAAATCAGTGATGCAACTGTAAGAGTTGTTTTAAATTATGCTAATCAACAACATTGTTCGACATGAGATGCGCTTTTAAAGCATGATGAAATTAACGAATTAAATAATAGCCAAAAAAATGCAATTAAAGGCTTTATTGATTTGATTGAGGATTTTAAAAGTAAAAATCTTAATGATATTGAAAATTTCTTTCAATACTTAATTGCTAACATTAATTACTTTGATTATGTCAAAAGTATTAATGCTACTAAAGTAGAAACAGTAGAGAAAAATCTTGAAGAATTAAAAAATTCCATCAGTAGTTTTAAAAATCGTCGAGGAAACAATTGATCGCTAACAGAATATTTGCATGAAATTGCTTTATTTACTAATGCTGATGATCGTAAAAAGCATGAGAATGCTGTTTCATTAATGACAATTCATGCTGCTAAAGGGTTAGAATTTGAGTATGTTTTTTTAGTTAGTTTCAATGATGGTACATTTCCTTCCAAACATAGTGTTGTGGAAGTAAATGGTTTAATTGAAGAACGAAGATTAGCTTATGTTGCAATTACACGTGCTAAAAAGGAGTTGTATCTTTGTTGGAATTCAGGTTATAACTACACAGATAGGTCCTCATCATTACCTTCAAGATTTCTTAAAGATATAAAACCTGAATTATTAAATAAATCTGAACCTAAGTTTAGTGTTAAGAGTAATTGAGATTTGCAGTGATTTGATTCACAGCAATCTAAAAATATTGAAAAAGAAGAAGTTTATAATGATGCACAATTAAACGATTATAAGGTTGGGGACCAAATTGTCCACACTGTGTTTGGTACTGGAATAGTAATGGATGTTAAAAATGATATTTTAGAAATTTCATTTAAACCTCCATACAATACTAAACATTTAATCTTTAACCACAAATCAATTAAGAGGAAAATTTCTCACGAATAATTATGAATCTTAGAAAATATGCTTGTTACCAAGTTTATTATCAACAACAATACAATTTGTTACCTAGTCAAAAATATCATCTTGAACACTTGCTCTTTAAAAAATTAACTAAATTATTAGTTGCTAATAACTACCAAGCAATTGGTTTTTTGCACACATATAAAGATGATCTAGAAGTGTATGCTGTAATTGATGAAATGCTAAAAACTAAATCGTGTGTTTACTATTCAGAGTTTAAAAACAATAAAATTATTTTCAATAAAATTACCAATTTATATGCTGATAGTGTAATGAAACATGGATATTTACAATTTGTTAATAAACAATATTTAACCAATAATTTAAATGTTATTGTTGTCGCCTTACAAGGATACTATGAAGATAAGGGTTTGATTTATGAAGAAAAATTTTTTAAATATTTAAAGAATTTTTCGGGAAAAAAAATTGGTTATGTGAATAAAAATTATGAACTAAAACCAGAATTTAGAAACCTTGACCTACAAATAATAAAATTAGATAAAATAATACTCATTTAAAATTATGAAATTATTATTTATTGGTGACATTTTTGCACAAACAGGTTTAAGAGCTATTAAAGCATTGCTGCCAAAAATTAGATTTGATCATCAAATTGATTTTGTGATTGCCAATGCAGAAAATGCAACAGATTGCAGAGGGTTATGTGAAAAAGATTATCATGAACTAATGAATAGTGGTGTAGATTTTTTTACAATGGGTAACCACACTTGAAATCATTCTGATATTTTTCAATTGTTATCTACAAAAAATAATATCATTCGACCAGCCAACATTAATAGTAATCATCAATTTGCAAAAGTTGGTGTTGGAACAAAAATAATTTGTTTGAAAGATCTAAAAATTAGAATTACAAGTTTAATGGGTGAATCGATAAAATTTCCTAATAATTTACAAACTAATCCCTTTTTTGAATTACACAAAATAATTAGTGATTTAGATGCTGTTGATTTTCATCTTGTGGATTTTCATGCTGAAAGCACTGGTGAAAAAAATGCTTTATTTTTTGAATTCCAAGGCCAATTACAAGCAATTGTTGGTACACATACACATGTGCAAACTGCAGATAATCGAATTCGCAATAATACTGCATATATTACCGATGTTGGTTCCACAGGTCCTGTTGATGGTGTAATTGGTGCCAAAGGTAAAAATATTACTGACAAACATAAACATTTAACAACTAAGCTCATTGTAGAAGAACAAGGGGGTTTATACCAATTTTGTGCAGTTGTAATTGAATTTGATTCGCAAAATAAAAAAGTTAAAAGTATTGAGCGAATCTTAATTTATGAATAAAAAGCAAGTTTTATATAATTAATAATGTTTATTAAGAAATATTTTAATTTTTAAGGATATGTAGTAATAATTTATGGATGCAGGTGCAATTGCAGGATTAACAGTTGGAATTGGAATTCTTTGTTTGATTTTAGGCTTTTTGGCTGGATGATTCTTAGCAAGAAAAATTATCAAAGGTCAATTAAAGAAAAATCCACCGATTTCTAAAGAAACAATTAGAATGATTTACAACCAAGTAGGTCGTAAACCAACTGAACAACAAATTAATGAAATCTATTACAAAGCAACCAAAATAAAATAATGGTTAAATTTATCAAATCTGCTAACTTGATTGAACAATATTTTGATGATTCACGCAACCAAATTTGTTTTGTTGGTCGTTCAAATGCTGGTAAATCTAGTTTGATTAATTCATTAGCTAATACAAGTATTGCTAAAACATCTGGTACACCTGGTAAAACTAAACTAGTAAATTTTTTTGATTTCAATAATTATGTACTAGTTGATTTACCAGGTTATGGCTATGCTAAAACTAGTAAAAATGAAGTTGAAATCATTAATAAAATGATTTATGAGTACTTGAGATGAGCTAAAAAATTAATCTGTGTTTGTCAATTATGTAGTATTGATGTCATCACTAATAGTGATTTAAAAATGGCAGATGATTTAAGATTACTAAAACAAAAATATCATATTGAACATCTAGTAATTTTAACTAAAGCTGACAAATTAAAACTAAGTCAAATTAACCAACAAATTGAAAAAGTTAGTAAATTTTTGAATGTTAAAATTGATAATATTATTCCCATTTCAAATAAAAGTAAATTTAATATTCAAAAATTACAAGCAATTATCAATGCTATTAACACAAAAAGTAAAAACTAAAATTATTAAACTATGAACAAATTAGCTAAAAAGTTTGAACACCAACAGTATGAAGAAAAAATTTATAATTTTTGATTGAAACAAAATCTTTTTAATCCTAAAATAAATCATCTTCAGCCATATTGCATTATTTTACCGCCACCAAATGTAACAGGTAAGCTGCACTTAGGACATGCATGAGATGTTAGTTTACAAGATACAATTGTTCGTTATAAAAAATTAAACGGTTTTGATGTTTTGTGGTTACCAGGCACTGATCATGCTGGCATTGCAACACAAACTAAATTTGAAAAGATTTTACAAGAACAAACTGGTGAAAATCGTTATTCATTAGGTAGAGAAAAATTTTTAGCTAATTTATGAGATTGAAAAAATACCCAAGCTGATTTTATTCATGCTCAATGAAAAAAAATGGGTTTGGCTTTATCATACGATTATGAAAAATTCACAATGGATGAGGATATCAACTATGCTGTTAACAAAGTATTTGTTGATCTATATCATGAAGGTTTAATTTATAAAAATAAAAAATTAGTTAATTGAGATCCAATTCTAAAAACAGCCATTAGTAATATTGAAGTAATTCATAGAGAAACTGAATCCAAAATGTATTATTTAAAGTACTTTAGTGAAGATAAAAGTATTACTTTGATTGTTGCGACAACTAGACCAGAAACAATGTTTGGTGATGTTTGTCTAGTAATGAATCCTAATGATACTAGAGTAGAAACTATCAAAAATCACAAATTTATTAATCCAGCTAATAACCAATTGTTGCCTGTTATTTTTGATGATTATGTGGATTTAGAATTTGGAACAGGAGTGATGAAATGTACGCCTGGACATGATTTTAATGATTATGAATTAGGTAAAAAACATAATTTGCCAATTATCAATATTATGAATGATGATGGCACAATGAATGAATTAGCAAATGAATTTATTGGTTTAGATCGTTTGATTTGTCGAGATTTATTAATTGAAAAATTAACAAATTTAAATCTAGTTGAAAAAATTGAAACTATCAAAAATCAAGTTGGGTATTCAGAACGAACAAATTGTATTGTTGAACCTTTTTTATCTTGACAATGATTTGTCAAAATGAAACCATTAGCAAAAGAAATTATTGAATTACAAAATAATGATAATAAAGTTAATTTCTATCCAAGTAGATTTAATAACACTCTTTTAAATTGATTAGATAACATTGAGGATTGATGTATTAGTAGACAATTGTGATGAGGACACCAAATCCCAGTTTGATATCATAAAGACACAAACGAAATTCATTGTTCTATCAATGGTCCTAGTGATAAAGAAAACTGAATAAGAGATAATGATGTATTAGATACATGATTTTCATCTGGATTGTGACCATTTGTTACTTTAGGATGGCCAAATGAAACTAAATTAATGCAGAGATTCTTCCCTACAGATGTGCTGGTTACAGGGTATGACATTATTTTCTTTTGAGTTAGTAGAATGATGATGACTAGTCAACATTTTACTCACCAAAAACCATTTAAAAATGTTTTGATTCACGGTTTAATTAGAGATAAAAATGGTAAAAAAATGTCTAAATCATTGGGTAATGGAATTGATCCAATGGATGTAATTGATGAATATGGTTGTGATACATTAAGATTATTTTTAACTTCCACTGCTGCTCTTGGTGAAGATTTAAAGTTTAATGATGAAAAATTAAAAGCCAATTGAAATTTTTTAAATAAATTGTGAAATGGTAGCAAGTATATCCTAGATGTTACAAGTTCATTTACATTAGAAAACATTGATTTGAGTAATTTGTCTTGTTTGGACCAATGAATTTTAAATAAATTAAATAAATTAATTATTGATGTCAATAAACATTTTGAAGTTTTTAATTTTGTTGTTGGTACAAAAAAAATTATTGATTTTGTTTGGGATGATTTTTTTAATAAATATCTAGAATATACTAAATTTGATGCTAAAAATAACAACATTGTAACTCAAAGTATTTTGGGTTATGTTTTAAAACAAGTTTTAATTATGTTGCATCCACAATGTCCATTTATTACTGAAACAATCTATCAAGCATTTAATCAAGATTCGACAATTATAAATGAAAAATATCCTTGCATTATTGATTATCACTTTGATAATGTGATGTTAACAATTGCAGAACAACTGATATCTATCATTGATAATATAAAAAAATATAAAAGTGATTATAACTTAAGTTTTAAACAAGAAATTAAGGTAAATTTAGTTTGTTTAACAAAAGATAACACTTTTGAAACATCATTTGATGTGTTTAATCACTATTTAAAACATCAAAATGTAATTTTAACTAGTGAAATAATTAACAATCCAACGATTGTATTAATTGATAATTTTGAAATTAGAATTCAAAATCTAAAACAAAATGACCAAGCATTAATCCAAGAATTAATCCAACAAAAAGAAAGTTTAGAATTTGAAATTAATCGTAGTCAAAATATTTTAAGTAATCAAAATTTTGTTAATAAAGCCCCACAAGCAAAAGTAGCTGAAGAACAAAATAAGCTCAATAACTATAAACAACAATATGAAATTGTTGTTAAAAAATTAAAAAATGCAAATTATTAAAATTAGTCCGCGAGGATTCTGTTCTGGTGTGGTTAATGCTTGAAAAATAGTAAAAGATACCATTAAACAAAATCCTGAATGTCGGGTGTTTATGTTAGGTTGATTTGTCCATAATCAGAAAATGTTAGATGAAGTAAGAAGTGATAATTTATTCATTTTAGATGATACAAATTTAACCCGCTATGAGCTTGTCAAAAATTTAAAAGTTAAACCTAATGACATTTTGATTTTGAGTGCTCATGGAACAGATGAAAAAACAATCAAATTAGCAAAATCAAAAGGACTGAAAATTATTGACACAACATGTGAATATGTTTATAAGACGCATGATGTAATAAAGAATGGATTAATAAATAATAAACAGGTAGTTTATTTAGGTAAAGAAAATCATCCTGAAAGTTTAGCAGCTCTGAGTATTAGTGATAAGGTTATTTTGGTTACTAATCCCCAACAATTAATGGATATTAATTTTAATTTACCAACAATTATTACCAATCAAACTACATTATCAATTTATGACTTAAAATCTTGTTATCAATTTATTGAACAGCATTTTACTGATTATGAAATAAAAAATGACTTATGTCTTGCAACTCAACAACGTCAAGAAGCACTCATTAATTTAAAGACTAAACTAGATGTTTTAATTGTTGTTGGAGATAATAAATCCAACAATAGTCAACAACTATTAAAAATTGGTAAATATAAAAAAATTCCTTTATGCTTTCTTGTTAACAGCTTGCAAGAAGTACAAAGTTTAAATTTAAATCCTAAATATGTTGTAGGAATAACATCAGGTGCATCTACGCCAACTAGTCTTACAAATACAATCATTAAATACCTTCAGGAATTATAAATTATGCAACTTCATATTGTTTTATTTGAACCAGCTATTATCTTGAATGTTGGCAATATTGCTAGAACTTGTTTAGCGTTCAATGCTATGTTGCACTTAATTAGACCATATGGGTTTATTTTAGACAGAGCAAAACTAAAAAGAAGTTCAACTAATCATATTGACTTAATTCAATTAAATCAATATGATAATTGAAATGAATTTATTAAATTAAATAGCGAAAATGCAAAATATTTTTTCTATAGTCGTTGGGGTAATTTGGCACCTGATGACATCAACATTAAAACTTTAGTTAATGAAAATCCTGACATAAACCTATACTTAGTTTTTGGTAATGAACAAACTGGAATTCCATTTGAAATTTTAAATCAATATCCCAATCAAATCATTCGGATACCAATGAACCAAAATTTAATTTGTTTGAATATTGCAAATAGTGTTAGCATTGCATGCTATGAAGTGTTAAGACAATTAAAATATATTGGACTATATAAAGAAGGTAAATAATGCGATTACGATTCAATAAAAATGCAAATAAAATTTTGCACTCTAACACAAAATATTTTTTTGATACTAGCCAATTACACAAATGTAATCCTCAAAAATTGTTTTATCCTCCCAATAATCCAGTAATGCTAGAAATTGGTTGTGGTAAAGGTGATTTTATTATTAATAGTGCTTTAAAATATCCTGAAATTAATTTCATTGCATTAGAAAAAAATGAAACCATTTTAGCAAAAGCGATTAATAAAGCCAGTAATTATGATTTAAACAATTTAAAATTTATTAGCTATGATGCAAATAATCTAAACGAATTATTTATTGATCATTGTTTCACAAAAATTTTTCTTAATTTTAGTGATCCTTGACCTAAAATGCGCCATGCTAAAAGACGCTTAACTCACCCCACTTTTTTAAATAAATATCAAAAATTATTAACATTAGATGGTTGAATAGAGTTCAAAACAGATAATGATAGTTTATATGATTATACTTATAATGAAGTGTTGTTAAACAATAATGATAAATACAACATCTTATATCAAACAACAAATTTGTATGAGGCATTGAATGAATTTAATAATGGTAATAATATCGCCACAGAATATGAGAAAAAATTTCATAATTTAAATAAAAATATTTATAAAATTGTTTTTAACTATAAGTAGTGCAATCACCATGATTTTAAAATTAAAAATCTTCTTATCAGGCAATTATGAATCTAAATTAACTAGAGCAAATATTCAAAAATATTTAGAAAATAAATATTATGATGTTGTTGATTTTCAACCATATGGTAATTATGTTCTAGATGCAATGGGATTATGCAACACAGTTAAAATTAATAGTGGTACAAATGTGGGTTTTTTATTTTGTAATTATGGACAAAATTTACAATTTGCAATTAAGAACAATATTAAAAGTGTTGTTGTGACAAAAGAAAATTGTTTCAAACAATCAACATATTTAAATACAAGTGTTTTGATTTTTTCATTGCAAAATTTTAATGAAGATGAAATTATTAAAATAATAGTTTATTATTTAGAGTTGTTTGAACAAGGAAATTTAATATTTTACTAAAAAAGTTATATAATTTTACCTTGAAACTATAATAAGTTTTTTATGTAAATAGGAGACCTTCATAATATGGGTTTTTGAGATAAAGTAAAAGGTTTCTTCACAAGAAACAAAGATGAAGATTGCAATTGCCAAAATGGTAAATGTGAAAATACAAAAAATGATAAATAAAACAAAATAATTTACATTATCAATAAAAAATGTAACTCACTATTGGAGTTACATTTTATTTATTACCAAAGAAAGCTATTATATTTATGGCCGTAAAAAGATTGAAAATTGATAATCATCCACAAATTAACCTAAGTTATCATAAGGGTTATTATTATGATAATAAAAAACATTCAAAACTTATTCAAGAAGCAAAACATAACTTCAGTTGAACAAATAATAAAGATTTTTACACACCGATTAAGTGTCCCAAATGTGGTGGTGCATTTGTTTTCAAGAAAAATTCTGAAAAAATGTACTATGAATGTAAAAAGTGTGGTTTGACTATGAATTTTATTGAGTACCAAAAACGGTACATTAATCTAAATTGATTTAAAAGCGTTGAGCTTGGTATTAAGTTATATAGTTGGGATTCATTGTGTCCTAATTGTAATAACTACAATCCATGTATTTCATATTGCCTGAACCAAACATTTGGAACTGAAGAATTATGCTTATTTGAACCAATTCTGTTGGGCGAATCAATAAAACTAGATAATTTCATCATGAAATTTTGCCGGGCTATAAATTTGTTTCCTAATGAAAATCAGGAGTTAGTTGCAACAATAATTTGTTCTAAATGTGATGCGCCATATCCTCATAATTTTTTGCTTAAAAGTTTTTTGGAACAAAAAATCTTTGATGTGGAATTTGTTATTAAAAAAGATGCATTAAAAAATATTATTAATTTAAAAGTTAGTGATATAACAAAACTACTAAATAATTTAAAGTTAATTAAGGATTAAAAATGGATAAAAATAAACAATGTAATTGCAAAAACTGTGAATGTGGTGACGATTGCAATTGTAATGACAATTGCCAATGTTGCTAATGTCATGCAAAATAAATGATCAAAACTATTTTTTGAAAACAATACAAAGAAATTAGTCTTGTAAAGCTTTTGAAGTTAACAAAGCCTTATTTTGTAATTGAACTTCTGCCAGATGAATCGTTACAAACAAGGCATTTTGTGCATGCAATTCCAATTTATAAGTTTAATTTAGAAGCTTTAAGAACTTATGTTACAAAAAATGATTTACTAGTTTTAAATGCAGATAAGCAAATTGCTAGAAGCTATTACAGGCAAATAAAAATGATGGGGTTCAAAAAAGTTTTTATTATGAAATAAAGTTTTTTGACAAAAAAAAAAAAAAAAAAAACATTTTTTTGATACAATTTGTAATTTGCATCTCAATAATTGTTTTGTATTATAATGTAGGTAGATGGTATTAGTAAGTGTACCATTCTTATTCTTTAGAAAGGATAGAATAATTATGAAAAAATCAGTGAGAAATTTACTTATCTTAGGGGGTATCTTTGGTACAACCTTAGCAATTGGTGGTAGTGTAGCCCTTGCTTCATGTGCAACAAGTGGTTCTACAACGTCTCAACAAGCTAACATGGGAAGTATCAATAATGGTGACCTTGATGGTTTAAAACCAGGGTCATCAAATAAGGATAATGTAGAACAAAACAAAAATCCAGGTGCTTCAGATAATAAACAAGAAACAGGAAAGAATGAAGATGTGCCAAGTACACCTTCTCAACCTACACAAGCACAACCAGTTAGTCCTATTCAAAAACCAACTACTTCAGGTTCATCTGGTTCAACAACAACTGGTAATAATACAGCCAACAAGCAGGAAGTAACAACTCCAACTGTAAGTAAGAAGCCAACATTATTATCACGTGCTTTAGCAAAAGCTGAAGTTTCAAATGACACAACTAATGGCTCAACTGAACACACTCCAGTGAAAAGCATTACTAAAGAATTTAAAAGTGGTAATATAAATCAAAAGATTTGGGATAATAGAACTGGTAAATTAGTAGATGCAGAATTATATCAATCACCATACTACTATAACCAACGTGATTTAATGCCAATTCTAAGTACAAGTGAAATGTATAATTACCCTAATGAACGTACTCAAGGCGCTGTAGAAAGTAATGCTTATTTAGGATGATACTCAACAGTAAAAACAACTAACTTTGCAGGGAACTTTGAAACACTTGAATATAGACCATTAGATGAATTAAGAGAAGTACATCATGAAGTTAAAGCAGACACAGTTATTAAAGCAGCTAGAATTAACTTAGGATCAGAATTTCTTAAAAATAAAAACATTACAGAAATTAATGATTATTTAACAAGATGTGCAAGTCATGGTATTGAATTTGTGATTTTAGAAAACCCAAGTCAAGAAGGATTAGAAAAAATTGTTATTCCTGAAGGAATTAAAAAATTAACAATTAAAGACTTTAATGGTAATTTGAAATCATTAAAAGGTATCACAATCAATAAAAGTGTCCAAGAATTAGAATTCTACTCAACTACAGCTAATAGAATTGATCCAACAATTCTACCTGACACAACTCACATGCTATATGACCACATTGATGGTTTCAATCCAAGATTAGGTCAATTAAGATTTAATCCATTTACAATGATTGATTTGTCAAATAGAGCTGACTTAGACAATGCAAAATTGCAATTAGCAATTGACAATGTTTATGGTAAACGTCAATACGAACGTAACTTCCAAGGTGATATGGTGAAAGGATACATTTATCAATTAGACATTAGCAACACCCCAATTACATCATTAAACAATGTTTATATTCCTTCACAATCAGATGGTAGATTCAACATCGCATATGTTCAATGAAGTGCTGGAGCTAATGGAAATAATAAAGGTTCAGTCTCTATTACAATTGGTGGACAAAACAAGTATCCTGATAATGATGCAAATGTAAATGAATGATTTGATGCATCAGGATGAGCTGAAAAAGCAACTAAATTAGTTTTAAATTCTGATGGTGACATGTTTGTTGACCAAGTAATGGTTGAATTTAGCGCACTAGTTAAAAAGTATCCAAACATTGTGACTGTTGATGTTACAAATGTGAAATTAATGAAGTCAGAAACACAAAAAGGTTTAGCTAAGAAAGTTCTTGATATGTTAGGTGCTAAATATGCTGAACTTAAAGAAGCTCAAAAACCAACATTAAAAGTTGCTTACTTAGATGCTAGTGGTGTAGAACAAGTCATGACTAACAAGACTAGCTCATCAGGTACAAACTAGAATCATCTATATAATTAATTATTAAAAAATAAGTAAATTATTTTACCAATCCAATAAAATGGATTGGTTTTTATTTTTATATAGTAAATAATTTATTAATTTCATTAATTGTTAATGAATAAGGAAAATTAATACAATGAAACAAAAAATCAATTTAATAAAAGTCATTAATGAATATTTAATAAAAAATGGGACAAGTCCTAGTGAATTACATTGTCAAAAAATAATTTTTTTCTGTTATGGCCTTTTTAAAAAAGAATTTAAAAAACCACTATTAGAAAAAGTGGATTTTAGAGCTTGAAAATATGGTGTTGTCGAACTAAATTACCGTAAAGCCTATAAAGGTATAGACAAAGAATTAATAAACAATTTTAATTGCACATTAACAATTGATGAATACAACTATATTATAAAAATTATTGATATTCTAGCTAAACAATCGCCATGGACATTGGTAGAATTATCTCATGCATCATATGCTTGATATGCTAACTACAATTTAAATGATTCTAAAATCAATGAACAAGATATAGATAGAACATTTGATAATATTTTAGTTAGTTTTTAAATAATAAATATAAAACACAACATGAAAAACATTCCTAAAATTATTACTGAACTACTAATTATGTATACCAAATAATATTTTTTTGTTGTTGATAGTAAGACTGGTTTATTACTATTATTAAGGTGTTGCTTAATAATAAAACTAATTAAAAGCGTCAATGTGCCAACGGCAAGAAGAATTCAAGCAATAATTGCTAGTGGATTATTAGCAATATAATTCCCATTATTATTAAATTGAATGATTTTTTCTATGCTACCAATTGATGAATAAAAGATTAAACACAATAAGTATGATAACCCAATGGCTGCACCTAAATGAATAAATGTGTTTTTAATTCCACCTTCTTTTTTCATCACTACAGTTGTCGATAAGCATGGTGTATAGAAAGTAAACATTACTAAATATGACATTAGTGTTGCATATGGCAAGGTTACATTACCATCTTTAAATAATGCATTAACAAAACCTTGTGCTGTCGTGCCATCCACTTCACCTCCACCACCAAATAATAAAGAAATGTTAGATGCTGCAATTTCTTTTGCCGGTGCTGCTGATAATAATGATGTTGCAAATCTCCAATCTTGTCCTAATCCAATTGGATAGAACAAATATTGAAATGGTATGCCAATATATTGTAAAAGCGATGCTTGATTTCAATTGATATATGGTTTAGATAAAATTTCTCAATCATCAATTAATCCGGACGTTGGTGAAATATACATTAAAAAGAACATGACTAGATTAACTAAGAAAATAATCGTCATCACTCTTTTAAGAAAGTCAATAAATTCTAATGCAACTTTTTTTAACACAATTTGTAAATCAGGTAATTTTCAAGTTGGTAACTCTGTAAGCAAAAATGTATTAGAATCTCTAAACATTGTTTGGCTAAATAATAATCCAGCTAATAAAGTAATAAAACCACTAAAAAAAGTAAACCCTACACCAACTAATCAAGCATATTTTGCACTAACAAATGCATTTGCAATCCAAACAAAAACTAGTAGTCTTGCACTACATGACATGAATGGTGTAATCATTAAAACGATTGTTCGCTCTTTTAATGAGTGGCAATTTCGTGCCATCATAACTGCAGGAATATTACAACCAATTCCTGTAATTAGAGTAATAACACTTTTCCCACTTAAACCAAATCTTTCAAATTGTTTATCCACCAAAAGTGAAACTCTAGATAGGTATCCAGTTTGCTCAATTAGATTAATTAAGAAAAACATAATAATGATGTATGGAGCAAAACCAACAACAGTAAATATTCCACCTAATAATCCGTCAGCTACAAAATTTTGAACTCATAGCCCATGACTAGCATTTTCACCCATTGATTTAGCAATGGCATTTTTAATTGCATCTTGTCCTTGTTCTAATAATCCTGTTCATTGTTCATTAATATAGCCGCCAGCATAATTACCAAAGGTGAGATAATAAATTCCAATTATTACCAAAATAAAGCAAATTGCACCAAACCATTTATTCAAAAAAACTTTATCTAGTTTTTGTTGGATTAAAATCTTTTTTTGGTTTTTTGCAATAACTGTTTCATCCGAGTTTTTTTGGATTGTAATTGTTAGCAAATTATTAATAAAGTTTGTTCTTGTTTCTTTAATTAATTGTTTTGTTTTATTTAAAGTTAGATGATGAGACTTTAAAATATTATGAGCAATTTTGTTAATTCCTCATTCATTGAATAATTCATGAACATATGTATTAGCTTCTAAATATTGGACAGCAATAAATCTTTTATCTAATTTTAATTGGTCAGGAATATGTTGTTTAATCTCCACAATAATGTTTTCAATTTCTTGTGGATAATTTAATTTAAAATGAGATTTTAATTTTGCTTGATCAACAATTAAACTTTTGATTGTTTGCTTAACACCAATATTTTTTGTTGCTGCAACTAATTGCACTTTAGTTTTTAGTTTTTGACTTAACTTAAAAGCATTGATTTGACCTTCATAAAATTCATCAATCATATTGACAACAATTTCTTTAACAATACCAGCTTCTAATAACTGAGTTGTTAGAAGTAAATCACGTTTTAATGATTTAGCAGAAATAATGTTAATGCAACCAAAATATTTTTGGTTAAAAATTGTTTTTATTGCAACATTTTCATCATAACTAGTTGGATTTAAATTATAGATCCCTGGAGTATCTAAAATTTTGATTTTAGAATCACTACGTAATGAACCAATTTTAGTTGTCACAGTAATTCTATCTGCATTACCAACTGGTGAGTTTTGTCAGGTAACTTTATTAAAAAATGTTGATTTTCCCACATTAGGAGTGCCTACTAAAAGATATGCATTGTCAGGTGTAAAATTCTTTGTTTTAGAAATAGGTTTAAATAATTGTTTTAAATGTTTTTTTCCTTGTTTATCTAATGATTCATTTGCACTACAACCGCAAAACATTATTTGATAACTTTCTTCACAATAATATTGTTTGCATCTTTTGTTCTAATTCCATAAATGACGTCATTAATCTTGATGAGCATGACGCTAGAATTATTAATTTTTTTAATTAAATAAATTATTTCTCCAGGATAAATTCCAATATTTTCTAACTTTGAAATGATTTTAGAATCATCAAAGTTAACTCTCACAACTTGAAATCATCCTTCTAAATTAGTTTTATCAGTTAGTGATTTATGATAATTAATCACAAAATTAAAACTTTCTTCATTAATTTCAATTAAATATATGTTAATTTTAAATTAAATTATATAAAATTTCATGTGAATATGCAAGTACAAATTTTAGATTGAGACAATTATTTAAAACTTGTTGATTATATTGATAATAACCAATTTAAACAAGAATTTTGGTCACCGATTGCATTAGCATCTTGATCTTGTTATGGAATTAAATTTGCATTCAATATTTTAGAAAATAAAAAGGGTGTTTTATTTTATATTTATAATGAAAACAATTCATCACCAACATGAAAATTAACTTCATGTTTTTATCAAGATAATGTAACATTTTTTGATGTTATACCAATGATTAAAAATGATCTAAATTTCTTAAATCATGATCATAGCAATGTAATTAGATATAGTTTAATCTCTGAAAATATGATTCAAGATTGAAAAATAAATTTTTCAATTGAAAATAAGCAAATTTTCACCACTAATTATGTCTACTATTTAGATAACTTTAAAACTTTTGGTGGTAAAAAATTACAAAAGAAACGAAATCATTTAAATTATTTTCTAACTAATTATAGTGGTAATGTTGAAATTAAAAATATTCAAGATGTTAGTGATGATGATATTTTAAATTATTGTAAAGAACACATTTTAGAATATCAAAATCAAGAAAATTTAAATGAGATGAAAACATATGAAGAATTTATTAGAAACCAAAGAAAAGTTTCTAATAAATTCAAAGGTATTGTTATTTATATTAATAATAAAATTGAAGCTCTGACACTATGTTATACAAGAACAAGTGTCTGTGAAATTATTATTGAAAAAGCCAGCCAAACTATTAGGGGCTTATACCAATATTTGATTAGTCAAAATTTACTTTTTAATAATATTAATCAAATGTATATGGATCGTCAAGATGATGCTGATAGCGAACAACTTAGAAAATCTAAACTATCATATTATCCTGTTTATACAATTAAACGTTATTCATCAGATGATGAAATTGTTGTTTAATTAAAATAATTAAAATTGTTATGTAAATTTCTAAATAACTTTAATAATTCTGAGTTCTTGTCAATATTTTTAATGTAATTTAAATATTTTGCAACCAAACTCTTGGAATTATTTTTTGAAAATAATGTGTTAGCAACACCAGATATATTTTCTCCACCTTGAACAATTCCTCAATAGATCCCAACTAACTTATAATCATTATCTATAACCATTGAGCCTGATGATCCTGGCATTAGATTAACATTGGGCATTAAAATGTTGTCTTGTCAATTGTATGATGAATAATAAAATTTACCATTTAAACTATATTGAATACTAGGACGCGCATAACCTGTAGTAGAATCCTTGTCACCTGTATAGGTAGATAAAGAATAACTAATCGTATTTGAATTAAAATTTGCTGATACCAATCTAGTTGTTTGATCAGTTGTTGATGGATAACCAGCAATCGACAAAACCGTTGTATCAACATTTAATGAACTATAATCTCTAAACAAAAATAATTCATCAATTGTTGAACGATTTGAGTTTTTGTTTGTTGCTAAGCTATTTAAGTAATTTAATTTTGTCAGGTATGATGAATTCTTTGCAACATCTGTTTTAGATGTATCAATTGTTAGCATTGTTTTCAAACCTAAAAAACTATTGTAGTATCTAGAGCTTTTATCAGGTAATTTAATATTGTCGGCA
This sequence comes from uncultured Mycoplasmataceae bacterium, assembly GCA_900544585.1. Classification (GTDB taxonomy): domain Bacteria; phylum Bacillota_I; class Bacilli_A; order Mycoplasmatales; family Mycoplasmoidaceae; genus Ureaplasma. Next base: position 189,865 of record UQVX01000001.1, read on the forward strand.
CTATCTGTAATTTTGATAATTGAAAAATCACTAACCATTTCTACTGTTTTATCATATGTATCAACAGAAGAAAGGTTGTTTCTTCCATCACTATAGTAATAATATGATTGCATTTGTTTATCGCCATTAGAATCAGTAATTGTTAAACTGGCTGTTAAATCATAACTTTTGTTTTTAGATAAAGTAGTCCCACCAGGAATGATACTACTTTCAAATGTATCCTTTGTAAGGGGCGTCTTATACCAAGCAGTTGAAAAAAGACCAGAATTATTAGCAGGAATAGTTAGGTTATCAGGAATTGTTTGCCCTAAATCATCAACTTTCTTGTCACCTTGTGGTTGGCTTAAAAAAACATCTAAATTGGTAGTTGATACACTGGAAACTGGTACATTTAGTTCTAAATCATATGTTTTGCCATCATTTGATTTTTTTGAAACAACAACATTATATGCAACATTCAAAACATGCATATTTGTAGCAAAATAGTATGTTGCTAAGTTTTTAGTTGCCTCTGTATTATCAATATTAGGGTTTTGAGCTAATGAATAATCTAGTAATCAAGTTGTACCTAATAGTATATTAGTAACTTTATAATCCTTGCCATTAGTGCCATTTGTCAAAATTTCATTTAATGTCTGAGTAACTATGTAAGCATTAGTTTGTTTTGTATCTTGTTCATTAGTAGTAACTCTAGAATTTTCACTAGGTGCATCTGGTTCACCTGGTTTATATTCTGCATTATCTTCAAGATACTTACTTAAATATGTCGTTAAATATTGAATATTGGGTGTGGAATAAAAAAGAATTGATGCTGAATTTTGATTAATATATTTTTCTTGATCATTGTCAATGGCAGTTAAACCATTAGATATGTTTTCTCTTGCAGGAATTATAATCTTATTATTAGCACATGCAACTAAAAACAATGAAGTTGCCGTAACAAATGAAACAGTTGTAATTGCAATACATGAAAACAGGACTGATTTTCTAAATTTTCACTTCATAATTATTGATTGTCTAAACAATATAATACAATAGATTATGATAAAATATACAAAAATACTAACAGTGAAACAACAAAAAAAGAATAGTGTTCCTAAACATCAAGCAATAAAAAAAATTTTTACTAAAAAGTGTTGAAAATACTTTTTAATTAGTTCATTATTATCTACATTGCAAGTTGTTGCATATGTTGCAGTAATTTTGCTTTTGGAATATATTTCAGCTGCAATGGTTAATGACTCTAGTAAATGGTTATTCCCAAGCTTAGGTACCCAACAATTGCAAATTGCAGTGTTAGTGCCAATGCTATTAGGAATATGTATTATTTCTTTTGGGTTAGGTTTAATTGGTAACAGATTTTCTATCAAATTTGCTAAAAATATTGCAATTAACACAAGAAACTTAATCTATACTAAGATTCAAGATTTTTCAATGGTTGATATTGAGAATTTTAGTCAATCATCACTTATTAATAGATTAACCATAGATGCTACTAATATTGCAACGGCAACTGAATTTTCTGCAAGAGTTCTAGTTAAATCTATTCTTCTTTATATTGGTGGATTAATAGGATTAATAGTTGTTATTGCTAATGCCAATTCTAATAATGCTTTTGATAGTGTAACATCAGTAAAAAGCAATTGAATTGTGGGGTCAATTGTTTTATTATCAATTGGCTTAATTTTAGTGATTATGATTATTTTTGCATTTGCATTGAAACCATTCAAAAAAACTCAAGAAAAGTTGGATATTGTAAATGGTTTAACACAAGAAAATGTTTTAGGACAAAGAACAATTAAAGCATTTAATTTACAAGATAGTCAATTTCAAAAGTTCGATATTGCAAATGAGGAATTAAGAAAAACAACTACTAAGTCAGGATACATAACTGCAATGGTTCTGCCTTCAATCTATTTATTTATGGATGGTGCATTAATTGTTGCTACTTGATTGAGTAACAAAAGTTTAATTGGTGGTTTGCAACAAATTTATTTGTTGGTTACTCTAATGGTTGTGGCACTAATATTAACAATTGTTGGAGTGGTCCAAATTGGAAGAGCAGTGCCAAGTTTTAAACGTGCATTTGAAGTGATTAATTCAACTCCTAGTATTCAATATTGTGAAAAACCAGCCAAATTTAATGCAAAAAATAGTATAAAAATTACTAATTTGACTTTTAGCTATCCTGATAGTAAAGCTAAAAGCTTAAAAAATATCAATTTAGAAATTAAGCCTCAAGAGGTAGTTGGTATTATTGGTCCAACAGGATCTGGTAAATCAACACTAATTAATTTAATAGCTCGAATGTATGATCCAACTAAAGGACAAATCAAACTAGCTAATGTTGATATTAAAAAATTAACAAAACATCAATTAAAATCTACTGTTTCTTATTGTCCTCAAAATGTAATTTTATTTAGTGGAACAATTAGATCAAATTTACAGTTTGGCAAGGATGATGCTACTGAAAATGAAATGGATGCAGTTTTAAAAATTGCTAACTTGGAGAAATTTGTTAATGAGCAGATTGATAAGTATGATTATAAAATTGCTCAAAGAGGGACAAATTTAAGTGGTGGCCAAAAACAAAGATTGGCAATTGCTAGAACATTAATTAAACAAGCACCATTTTTATTGCTAGATGATGCAACATCTGCACTTGATATGATTACTGAAAAAAATATTTGTCAAGAATTATTAAACAATCCATATAAACAAACAATTGTTATTTCATCCCAACGGATTAATGCTATTCGTAATGCAAATAAAATTGTGGTGATGGATGAAGGTAAAATTATTGCAATAGGAACACACTTGCAATTATTAAAAACATGTCCATATTATCATGATGTTGCAGTAATTCAAATGGGCGAAAAGGAAGTGAACAGTGAAATCAATCAAAAATAGTATTACCTTTCTATGGAAATACCTAAAATACTATAAATGGCAATTGTTATACCAAATGCTTTGCGCATTCATTAGTGGTGGCGGAGCCATAATAGCCATTATGGGTTTGCAAGTTGCAATGACTAGTATTGAGTCTGGTGATTGAAAATTAACTGCTATTGTGTGTGGGACGGTTTTAGCGTTTTATTTGGTTAATTGATTTATTTTATATTCCCAATTCTATGTTAATTCTCGCATCTCCCAACGTGTAAGCAAGAAAATTAGAAGTGATTTATTCATTAAGTTAAATAAATTACCAATTGGATATTTTGACAAAAACCCTGCTGGGGATATTATGTCAAGATTGATTAATGATGTTAATAATATTTCAGTCTTTTTATCAGATAATTTTGCTGACTTAATTGGATTATTTTTATGGTTAACAGGAATTGGAATCGCAATCTTTTTAATTTCATGAATGCTAGCTCTTATTACAGTAGTATTGTTTGCAATTGCAATTATTTGAGTTTGATTTAAAACTAAAAAGTCAATCCCATATTTTGAAAAATTACAATCTACTATTGGTGAATTTACAAGTTTATTAGAAGAAAAAATTGCAGGTCAATTTGTTGTTGATTTATATGAACAACAACAAGCAGTTAGAAAAGAATTTGATGACATGCATCATAAATTAATGAATTTGTGAGAAGAAGCTCAATTATATAGTTTTTATTCTTATCCATTAACAGATTTATTAATTAATGGGATTACAATCATAATATCTGCTATCGGGGCATTATTTGTCATTTTTAATGTTCCATTTGCAACAATCAACATATCTATTGGACAAGCAAATAATCAAGTTGATGGTTTAGCCACAATCACTATTTACATATTATTAGCAAGAAACTTTCTTTCCCCACTTGGTCAGTTACCATCAATTGTAACAATTGGATTAGGCACTAATGTTGGTGTCCAAAGAGTGCAAGAAGTGCTAAGAGAAAATGAAGAATTTAATCCAATTGAAAAATTGTCAATTAGCTTAAGTATGGATAAAAACAATCTAAAAATAAAAAATGAGGAAAACTATTTAAATACTAAAATATTAAAACCTCAAATTGAGTTTAAACATGTTGATTTTGGTTATGATTCAAATCACAAAGTTTTAAAAGATGTTTCTTTTAAAATTAATTCCGGTGATTTTATTGGCATTGTTGGGCCAACTGGTAGTGGAAAAACCACAATTATCAATTTATTAAATAAACTTTATAACCCTACAAAAGGTGATATTCTAATTGATAATGTTTCTATTAAAAAAATTAATCGTAATAGTTTAAGAAAAAACATTTCAACAGTTTTACAAGATACATTCTTTTTTAGTTTAAATATTAAGGAAAACATTAAGTTAGCAAATCCAAGTGCAAGTGATGATGAAATTATTGAAGCATGCAAAAAAGCTAAGTGTCATGATTTGATTCTAAGTCTAGAAAATGGTTATGAAACAATTATCAATAGTAGTTCAAATGAATTATCTAAAGGCCAAAGACAATTAATTGCAATTGCACGAGCAATTATCAGTGATGCTAATTTAGTAATTTTTGATGAAGCAACTAGTTCAGTGGATGTAAAAACTGAAATTCAAGTTCAGGAAGCAATGGAAGAATTACTAAAAAATAAAACAGCAATTTTAATTGCTCATCGGCTATCAACAATTAGAAATGCAGATAAGATTTTGGTAATAAACCAAGGAAAATTAATTGAATCTGGTAATCATGAGCAACTGTTAAAACATGATGGATTCTATGCGAAATTATTTAATTCTCAATTTGATATCATCGACTAATTAATACGAATATTAATCAATAAATTGCTAAGACAAAATTATTAAAAAACTAAAGCAACATGCTCTATAATTTGAATGTTTTAATTTCCAAAAATAGAGGAAGACTATGAAAATTGCCATCATTGGAGCAACTGGTAGAGTTGGTAAACTTCTTATCAATGAAGCACTAAAAAGAAATTACAAAGTTACTGCAATTGTTAGAAATGCTAGTAAATTAGAAAATAAAGATATTCAAGTCATTGAAAAACCTTTTCTAGAAATAAATAAAGATGATTTAAATGGATTTGATGTTGTAATTAATGCAATTGGGATTTGAACAATTGAAGAAGTTGGATTCATGAAAATTCAACATGAACACTTTTTAAACTTACTTGCCAAAACAAAAACAAGATATATTGTTGTAGGTGGAGTTGGAAGTTTGTATACTAATCCAGCAAAAACAACTAAAGTAATTGATAGTGTCGACTTCCCAAAAGAATGAATTACGGTAGCTAGTGGTAATCTTGATGCCTACAATACTGTCTCATCAAGAAATGATGTGCTATGAACATTTTTTAGTCCTGCATACATGTTTGATCCAGATGGTAAAGAGGCTGATAAATTCATCTTTGGTGATGACATCTTATTATTTAACAAAGATAATGAATCATACTTAAGTTACATTGATGGTGCAAAAATCATTTTAGATGAAATTGTAAATAAAAACTATATCCAAAAACGTTTTACAGCAATTAAAGCATAACAAAAAAATAATAGAGAATAAGGAATGCTCTATTATTTTTTTGTTAGAATGGTGTTGATAAAATCTTTTAATTTTCATAGGAAATAATATGTCAGAAAATAAGAAAAAAATTAATATTGGCTTTGATGTTGGTGTGGCTTCGGTGGGGTGAAGTTTAATTGATGAAGATCACAACATCATTGACATGGGCGTGAGATTATTTAATGATGTGGCAGATAATAAAGATGGTTCATTAAAAAATCAAAAACGTAGAAGTATGAGGGGTTTGCGTAGAAGAATAAGAAGAACTAGAAATAGAAAAGACGCTTATCTCAATTTTTTAGTTGCTAATAATTGAGTCAACTCAATTGATGATGCTAAAGCATTAATTAACATTGATATTACAAAATTTGGATTTAATAATCCAATTGAATTAAAATATCATGCTTTAAGTAATAAAGTTTCCAAAGAAGCATTAATTTACATTTTATTTCATTATCTACATCATAGAGGGTTCTTTTATGTAACTGAAGAACAGTTAGATAAAGAACAAACTATGAATGAACAAAACGTCTACCCAACTGAAGAAATTTATAACTTCTATAAACAAAATCATTACTACAAGGATTCAAAAGAAGCTGATAAATATTCTGCCCGTCAATATGAAAACGAAATTCAACATATGCTTAAACAGCAAAATGTTGATGACAATTTCATCAAGAGCTATTTAGAAATATTTAATATGGTTAGATCGTTTGAAATAGGACCAGGTAGTGAAAAATCACCCACACCATATGGAATGTGGTTTATAAATAGTAAAAATGAATTAGAAAAAAGAGATGGTGAAACTCTTTGAGAAGCCTTAAAAGGTAAGTGTACATATTATCCTGATGAAAAACGTGGTGGCAAAAATTCACCAATCGCTGAAATTTTTAACCTATTAAATGATATTAACAACATTAGATTATTTAGAAAATCTGGCACAGAATTAACATTAGAGCAAAAAGACAAAATTTTCAAAAAATATAATGATGCTTTTAGTGTTAAAAATGAGTTTAAAGCATTTAATTGCAAACCTAAAGAATTGGTTAAACTTCTCAATATTGATGAATTAAAAGATGAAAGTAGTTGTTATGGTTACAGGATTGATTCTAAAGATAAGAAAATTATCACAGAATTAAAGTCATACAATGCAATTGTTGATTGGTTAATTAAAACCGAACAATGAACTAAACCAGTAAATATTCTGGATATTGAACTTTTGCAAAAAGCAAATGATGTTTTTGAATCACTAGCTCCTTATCAAGATGTTAAGAAAAGAATTGAAATTCTAAAAGATGTCTACAAGTGTAGTGATCAAGATAAAAATGAAACCTTAATCAAAAAACTTAAAGGTTTAACCCAGACTCATAGTTTGTCTTACAAAGCAATGTTAGAGTACATTCAATATTGCGCAAATAATCTTGGTCAAAATATCAACCAAATGGTATATTTTGAAAATAATCTTAACCGTGTTGAACGTGAAAATTCTAGTAGTAATACCAATAAGTACATTTCAAAAAATATTTTTGATAATGAGGTAATTTCACCAACTACAAAACGTGCATTTATTCAAACAGTAAGAATTATGAATAAATTAATCAAAAGTAAAATATTGGATGATTATGAAATAGATAATATTACTTTTGAATTGCCAAGAGATAAAAATACTGCTGATGAAAGAAAAAATATTGAAAAATCTCAAAAAGAAAACAAGAATGTTATTGATAATATTCTTAAAGAGAATAATATCAATACAGATAGTGATAAACTAAATTCCAAAGCAAAATTAAGACTAAAACTTTGGTCGCAACAAAATAAACGTGATATTTATGATGGTAAACTAATTGATATTAATGATGTGATAAGTGGTAATGGATTAGATATTGACCATATTATTCCATTTTCCATCTCTCAGGATGATTCAATTAATAATAAAGTTCTCACTAAGCAAGCCAATAATCGTGAGAAAGATAATTTTACACCTTACCAATGATTATCTAGCCAAGGTAAGTTTAAGGAATTTGTTGATCGAATTAATAAAATGCTAATCTCTAAAAAAGAAGATGCTTGAATGGGTATTCCAAAATCAAAAGCTGATCTTCTAAAATTTGAAGGCGACCCAACAGAAGAATTATTTGATTTTATTGGTCGTAATTTAGCTGATACTAGATATGCATCTAAATTAGTTTTAAATACTTTTCAAAATTTCTTTAAAAACCATGCTAATCACCAGAATGCTAAAGTTAAAGTTGTTCGTGGTACAATGACTAACTTTGCAAGATATTACATTTTTACAGACAGTGAAAATAAAAAGTCGTTGCTACCAAAGGATAGAGATGTTTATTGTCACCATGCCATTGATGCATCCATCATTTGTTGATTAGGAATGAATCATCAAATTCAAGGATTATTAAATTGATATCAAAAGAAAATTAAAGACGATGATAATAATTTAGAAATTAAAGATCACAAAATTGTTGATTCAAAAACAGGGGAAATCGTTGACATTAGCAAATCTTTTGCTAAAAAAGATGAGAATGTTATTAAATTTGGTTATGAACTAAAAAAATATAACACTGAAGTTAAAAAAGATTTTGAAACTAATGAAAAGACTTTGGAATATGGTGAGTGTGCAAATAATATTAAATTTTCTAGAATGTATACCACTAAGAAGAATTTGCCATTATCAAATGAAACTATTTATAGTATCAAATGAGAAAATAAAGCTAGCTTAGAAAATGGCTATTTGGTAACTAAACTAGATTTAATAGGCGATAAAGTTGCAGATTTAGATAAATATTTCAAAGATAATAATGGTAATGCACCACAAGATGCAAGCAAATTATTTTGCTTTCATGGTGATAAAAAACTATATGATGAATTATTTAAAATTTACAATCATTACAGTGATGGTAAATCTAATCCATTTATCAAATATATGCAAGCAAATTATGAACAACTATATAACAAGCAGTTGCCTGAAAAATGAACCCCAAAATGAGTTGAATTATCAAACAACAAGAGAGTTAAAAAATTAAAAATTAAAGATAAACCAAAAGAAGTTTCTGGACTAATTGTTTTAAAAGCGCACCATAATAATGCTGTTATGGAATCATTAAATGCTTTGGAAATTAGAGTTTATAAGGATGGTAAAAACAAATTAATCACAATACCAATTAATCAAAAGGTCCTAACTTTTGATAAGGTTAGTAAAAAATTAAAAATTGATGAAAATAAATTAAATGATTTATTAATTTCTAAAGGTATTACTAATAAAAATTATGTGTTGATCAATGAAGGAACCATTTTCATTAATAAAGATGATAATTTAATGTACTACTCAAATGGTGGTGGAACTTTAAATAAAAACATACTTGAAATAAAATCATTAACGGCTAAAAATGAATTAGTTGGTTCAAGAAAAAATCGATACCTAATTCCAATATCATCATTAGCTGAAAAATTCTGTATTGCCCAAGTTGACGAACTAGGTAAAATTTACAATAAGAAAACATTTGATGAATTATTGAAATAAATCTATGCTATAATACTATTGTTACTTAAATGTAACTAGACTACATAAGAATGATACTAAAGTCAAGATAAGACTTTATGTCGAGATCGCTGGCCGCAAGGTCAGTTTTTTTATTGTCTTTATCATCTGTAAATAAAGTTAAAGCAAGATTAATTTTTATTATGGGTTGAAAAATTATTGAAGTGGAATCAGGGGATAGTTTAAATTTATTTCTCAATAATTTAGTTATTAAACATAGTAATGATAAAATCATTATTCCAATCAATGATATTGATGTGTTATTAATTAATAATTACAAACTTAAAATTACTATCAATCTTATTAATGAATTAGCCGAAAATAATGTATTAACCATTATCTGTGACAATAAATATTTACCAACAACTAACATCTTACCCATCATTGGCAATTTCAACACAATTAAAGTATTGGACAAACAAATCAATTGAACAGCAATATATAAATCAGATAAATGAAAACAAATCATTAAACAAAAAATCATTAATCAGGCACAACTAATTAGTGTGCTAAAGAATGATAGTGATTTGGCTGCTAAAATTCTGGAATTAACTAATGAAATCAAAGAATTTGATGTTTCTAATCGTGAAGGTCATGCTGCTAAGATGTATTGACATAGTTTATTTGGATTAAACTTCAAGCGTCATGATGATGACTATTGCAATAGTTTATTAAACTATGGTTATACAATATTGCGATCATATTTCACAAGATCAATTATTAAGAAAGGGTTAGATCCCAGAATATCATTAAATCATAAGTCATACCACAACTACTTTGCATTAGCAAGTGATTTGATGGAACCATTTAGGATTTTAATTGATTATGAGGTGTATAAATTAAACCAATTAAATGAAAAAAATTTCTATAATCACAAACAGACATTAATTGAATGTTTTAATAAGAAAATCTTTATTAATAACAAGAAAAACTTTATTAACAATGCAATTGATATTTATGTAGATGCAATTGTTAATCAAGATGAACAATTACCAAGTGTTGAATTAGATTATGAGTGATTTTAGAAACATGCGTTTATTACTACTATTCGATCTTCCATCAGTAGAAGATTATGAAAAGAAAGAATACACCAAATTTAGAAAAACTCTCATTAGAAATGGTTATGTCATGATGCAATTTTCAGTTTATACAAAATGTGTTAATGCACAAACTAAAGTTGAACAAGAATTAAATAAACTTAACAAAGATATTCCCACAAATGGAAATATTAGGATTATTGCCATAACTGAGCACCAATATGTGAATATGGCAATCATTTTAGGAAAGAAGAAAATTAATGAAATTTACAACAATAGTGACAGATATGTCAAAATCTAATGTTATCAATTAATAAAAATAACATCGAATGTGAATTAGAGTTTGACGGAATAAAAATTTTTCAAACTCAAAATCCAACCAAATTATACAAAGATCTAATTCTAGATAGTGTAATTAACATTGATAACAAAAACATTAAATTAGATAATGTTATCTATATCAACGAACTTACAAAACTAACTGACTTTGTTAACTTAAATAAAAAGTCTTTCTTAATAAAAGAAATCATCAACCTGTTGGAACAATATCCAATTATTAATATAAGTAATATTAATAATATTAAAGATTATATAAATAATAAATATCAAGAAGAATTAATAGATACTAATGAAGGAGATAATAATAAGCTTATTAACTTATTCATAGAATTTATTAATCAAGAATATTTAAATAAAAGTTTATTTAAACTTATCTTAGATTATTGTTTTGAAGATTCAAAACTAATAATTTTAGATAATGTATCATGAATTGAATTAAATGATTTATATGGTTGGTTAAATGAACATAAGTTCATTATCATAACTTATGATTTTAGAGAATATATTAAAAATGCTAGTGAACTAGAATTGTTAGTAACATTTAAACAAAATTATGATTATGTTGAGATGTTAGATAGTAATAAATTAATTGTTTATTTAGAAAAACATATGAATATTGAAGTAAATAAAGAAAAAATTAATACCTGATTAAACGATAAAAATAACCTAGAATCCTTAAGTTTTTTGTCAAATATCCTAAAAATTTAGCATTTTTAGTTAATTTTTTAATAATTTGAGGTTTTGGCTTGGTATCATTCTTATGTAGTCTAAAACTAATGTAGCTTCATCTCACAACCCATTGGTGTTTTGGCTTGGTATCATTCTTATGTAGTCTAAAACATCAATTATTCGTAATACTAGATGCCGTCAGTTTTGGCTTGGTATCATTCTTATGTAGTCTAAAACATTTGGTTAATATAGTTATCAAAACCAATTGTTTTGGCTTGGTATCATTCTTATGTAGTCTAAAACAAGAAAACAATTATCAACGACTACAACTACGTTTTGGCTTGGTATCATTCTTATGTAGTCTAAAACTTCAATAAATCTTTTTTCATATTTATATGCGTTTTGGCTTGGTATCATTCTTATGTAGTCTAAAACATTAAGAATGATTAATAAAAAGTTAAAGAGGTTTTGGCTTGGTATCATTCTTATGTAGTCTAAAACGATTAGAAAATCAAAAAGGCACTATTTTGCGTTTTGGCTTGGTATCATTCTTATGTAGTCTAAAACTGATTAGACAATATAGAGAATGTTTATTTAGTTTTGGCTTGGTATCATTCTTATGTAGTCTAAAACAATATTTAGATATTTAAAGGAAACTCATATTGTTTTGGCTTGGTATCATTCTTATGTAGTCTAAAACATTAAAAATTATGACTAATCAGCAATTAGGGTTTTGGCTTGGTATCATTCTTATGTAGTCTAAAACACTGACTGGCTGACTAACCGAATATGGTATGTTTTGGCTTGGTATCATTCTTATGTAGTCTAAAACTTAACTTTTTTATTTAAGGAAAAAACAACCGTTTTGGCTTGGTATCATTCTTATGTAGTCTAAAACAATTATAAATTAGTTTAGATTCTTCGTTAAGTTTTGGCTTGGTATCATTCTTATGTAGTCTAAAACGTTAATTAATTAACAATACTTATAACACGCGTTTTGGCTTGGTATCATTCTTATGTAGTCTAAAACTGGATTAAGCGGGGTTTATGTATTAGAATTGTTTTGGCTTGGTATCATTCTTATGTAGTCTAAAACCACCTCCAAATGTATCAACAAATTGTAAAAGTTTTGGCTTGGTATCATTCTTATGTAGTCTAAAACCTTTATTAGAATGGGATAACACCTACAAAGGTTTTGGCTTGGTATCATTCTTATGTAGTCTAAAACTAATCAATGTTCCAAATCCAGTGGCAAATAGTTTTGGCTTGGTATCATTCTTATGTAGTCTAAAACTTATGGAAAATAACATTTATTGGTATTATTGTTTTGGCTTGGTATCATTCTTATGTAGTCTAAAACTAAGTGATTAAAACTTAAAGGAATACATATGTTTTGGCTTGGTATCATTCTTATGTAGTCTAAAACTTATCTTATATACCAAAGATTATGAAACAAGTTTTGGCTTGGTATCATTCTTATGTAGTCTAAAACTGAAAGCATATGCATTTCATAAAATAGATGGTTTTGGCTTGGTATCATTCTTATGTAGTCTAAAACATTATGCTGCATTATAGTATCTTTTATAGAGTTTTGGCTTGGTATCATTCTTATGTAGTCTAAAACTCATTCATAAAAGAAATAGATTTTGAAATAGTTTTGGCTTGGTATCATTCTTATGTAGTCTAAAACCTTAGTTGTTCATCAGTTGGGATAGTTTTAGTTTTGGCTTGGTATCATTCTTATGTAGTCTAAAACAATTTTGATAATAACTGGCAAACTTTAAATGTTTTGGCTTGGTATCATTCTTATGTAGTCTAAAACTGCTATTACTGGTAAATATGATTTGTCGTTGTTTTGGCTTGGTATCATTCTTATGTAGTCTAAAACAATAATTATAGATTTTAAAAAATTAGAATGGTTTTGGCTTGGTATCATTCTTATGTAGTCTAAAACTATTAGAGCACGTTGAAACGTTTTAGGCTCGTTTTGGCTTGGTATCATTCTTATGTAGTCTAAAACAACCAAGATATTGAAATGTTGATTTATACCGTTTTGGCTTGGTATCATTCTTATGTAGTCTAAAACTAAAAAGTGAGGATATGGATGATAAATATAGTTTTGGCTTGGTATCATTCTTATGTAGTCTAAAACTAGAAATCGACCCAAAAAATATCAACCGTAGTTTTGGCTTGGTATCATTCTTATGTAGTCTAAAACATTTCACAAAGAGAAAACAGATAATGCTTTGTTTTGGCTTGGTATCATTCTTATGTAGTCTAAAACATAAATTAATTAGGGTGGTATTTTAATGGGGTTTTGGCTTGGTATCATTCTTATGTAGTCTAAAACTAATGGTGTGGTTTAAAAATAGACGTAGTGGTTTTGGCTTGGTATCATTCTTATGTAGTCTAAAACAATTAAACTTTTAATAGAAAGAAAACAACCGTTTTGGCTTGGTATCATTCTTATGTAGTCTAAAACAATTAAAACAAAATTATGATTATGTAATTAGTTTTGGTTTGGTATCATTCTTATGTAGTCTAAAACCATCTCAATGACCACAATGTTTAACATATAGTTTTGGTTTGGTATCATTCTTATGTAGTCTAAAATTTGCTTAAAAACCAATAGTTAGAACAGTTGTTTTTGTGGGACATAGTTTGACATCTAGAAATAATATTTTTCAATTATTTTCTAAATCAAATAGCTACTAATTATTTAAAATAATTCAATAATTAATTGTGAATAATTATGTTTATAATAAATTAATTATTAGAAAATAAATTGAAAAATAATTAATAAATTAATAATTATCATTAATAGTACATTTAGTAATAAAGTTTGATTTTAGTTATGTATAATTATTTGTGGTATATAGTGATATATACCAATTTCTCAAATTAATTTTATCTCTTTTATTTTTCAAATTTATAATTTGTAAATTAATTAATATCCTTAAATATTCATATAAACTTTCTTTAGTTTTTTGTAACCTCCCATTTATTTATTTGATAGTTTATCTGAGTTCATAATTATCTTTTCTTAATTGTTTCTTTTTTAGTTGTGATATTTTTATTCCTTTTTTAAAAATATTTAATCATTAGATATATAATCTCCTTTCTAATAACTAATAATCTTTATTTTTTGATAAACATTGTGTACTTTCCTTTCATTTGATATATAATCACTTCAATGTTATAATTAAGGATATTAATTTAGTAAAAAAACTCTTCTAGTAAAGAAGAGTTTTTTTGTTGATTAATTATATATTTTCATTAACCAATCATAAAATTTATCATACGTTCTATCAGTTAATATCTTGCGTAAAAATATCATTGGTCTTGCCATATATCCTTTGCAATAACGGGTTTTTGGATGTTTACTACTAATTGCTTTGTAAACAACTTTAGCTATAACATCAGGTGATGAAATAAAATTGCTAGCATAATTCTTAACTAAAACATCAGCAACTTTATTAGCTTCTGTACTATAAATAGTGTTGATTGAACTATTTTTTAAATGATCAGCTGCAATTGGTCCTCAATTAGTTTTAATAATTCCTGGTTCAACTAAAACTACCTGGATATTAAATTGTTTTAATTCCATTCTTAAACAATCACTAAATCCCTCTAAAGCAAATTTAGATGCACAATATCAACCGCCAAATTTACTAGGAATCTTGCCAGCAATTGATGAAATATTAATGATTCTACCACTCATTTGATCTCTCATAATTGGAGTAACTAATTTGATAAGTTTGGCAATACTAAATAAATTTATTTCAAATTGCTGATAAGCTTCATCTAAATCAACATTTTCAATTGCACCATATGAACCATAACCTGCATTATTAATTAAAAAATCAATTTGATGATGGTTATGCATGATTTCATTAATACAATTTTTAATGGAATCATTATTAGTTAAATCTAATTTAATAGGAATAATATTTTTGCCACTACAAATATTTTTAGTATTTCTAGTGGCAGCATAAACAATAATATTATGTTGAGCTAAAATTTTAGTTATTGCTGCTCCAATGCCACTAGATGCACCTGTTACTAATGCAATTTTTTGCATATCTAAATTCTCCTCTAACAACTATTATTCTTATAATATACAAGATATTATTAACAATTAAAAAACCTATTCTTTTATTAAGAATAGGTTTTTAGTTATACTAGTAAACTATTATCTTGGTTCTAAGTATTGTTGTAATCTACCGTTGTATTCTACTGAACCTCATCTACCAACTGCACCTTGAACTGTTATCTTACCATATTGAGAGCCTTCAGGTGGGTACATTCATGTGTTGTCACTTAATGAAATTTTAGGAGTTGGTTTACCTTCATCAACTGTGTTGTAGAAGTTGTTGATAAACATTAGTTGAGCGCCACTTGGAATAGTAATGTTTTTAATTTCTAAGTCATGTCCATTTAAATAAATTCTATATTGAATTACATTTTCACCTGGAATTTCATCTTGTGATGCATCATGGTCTAATTTACCACTTGTTAATTTTAAATTAGTGTTAGCTACATCATCAAACACATATCCATCTTCATTGATTTCAATGTTGTAAGTTTTAGATGCAAAGTCATATTTTCATGCATTAAGTTGAGTACGCACAAACTTGGCTCTAACAGTTAATTTACCTGTTTCATAGAATGGATTAGGCTTACCATTATCTAATTTTTCATTAGGTAAAGTAAATCTATAAACATCTGTCTTTAGTAATTGTTCAGTTTCTAACATTACACTAGGATTTGCACTATCAAACACTTTTAAATCACCAAGTGTGTATGTTTCAGGATCATTAACTGTAACCTTAACACTAATTTGTTGTCCTGGTGTTACTGTAATTGTTGTATCAGTAGATGTTTGACCAGTTTTTTCATCATAAAATTCAATCTTACCTAATTCATTGAATTTATCACTTGTTTTAATTGTTAATTCATACTTTTGAGTTTGACCTGCTTCTCTACTTGTCTCTGTTGATTTTTTAATTGAAAATAGAGTAGATGAATCTTCTACATCTGTCTTGATGCCAGAAATATAATTTCTAATTGATTGATCAGATGAAATTGTAGGGTTCACAATACCAACTCCATTTGGTTTGTTAACTATGTTATTACTAGTTGACGAACCAGATGAACTTGAAGTAGTTGGTTTTTGAATAGGACTAACTACTGGTGTTGTTTGCGTAGGTTGAGAAGATGGTGTACTTGGCACATCTTCTTTATTATCATTCTTTCCTGTTTCTTGTTTATTTTCTGAAGCTGATGGATTTTTATTTTGTTCTACATTATCCTTATTTGGTGCCCCTGGTTTTAAACCATTAAGGTCGCCATTATTGATACTTCCCATATTAGCTTGCTGAGTCGTTGTAGAACCACTAGTTGCACATGAAGCAAGGGCTACACTACCACCAATTGCTAAAGTTGTACCAAAGATACCCCCTAAGATAAGTAAGTTTCTCACTGATTTTTTCATAATATCTACCTCCATATGTATAGATGCAAACATCTTATACATATATCTATATTATACCATTGATTAGAGACTATGTTTTGTGCGGTAGTCAGCTAACAAAATTCCTGTTGCAACTGAAACATTCAATGATTGCACATTGCCAAATTGTGGAATATGAATTTTAACATCAGAGTTTTTTAGCACTAATTGACTTACTCCTTTGTGTTCATTACCAACAACTAAAACTGTTTTGTTAGCATAGCTTTGATTATGATAGTTGGTTGAATCATTATCTAGACAACTTGCATATATTCAAAAACCATTATTTTTTAGTTTTTCAATTGCTTGGTTTAAATTAGTAACTTCGCACAAAGTTAAATAACTAACAGCATTAGTGCTCGTTTTAATAACTATTTCATTAAATGGATTTGCTTGATTGTTACTTTTGTAAATTACTGCATCAACATTAAATGCATCAGCGGTTCTTAAAATTGCACCTAAGTTACCTAAATCTTGAATTTCGTCTAGCATCAATATTAATGATTTATCTTTTTTAGATAATTGTTCTAATAAAACTTTTAAATCAATTGGATGATTAGTTTGTTTTAAAACAAATGCAACATCTTGCGTTTTTTTAACATTAGTTAAATTGTTAAAAAAATTTGCATTTACAATTTGATACAAAATATTATTACTCTTTAAAAGATTAACTAATTGTTGTTGATTGGCAGTTAAATAAACCATTTCAAATTCCAAATGGTTATTAATGGCATCTTCTAAAGCTTTTTTGCCAAAAAGATAGACTGGTTTCAAAAACTATAAAACTCCTTTGTCAACTAACAATTGACGAATCTTGTCCGCTTCGTCATATTCCTTGTTTTGTTGGTAATTATTTCATTCATGTAGCAATGAAATTACTTTTTCATTATGTAAATTAACAAAATTAATTCCCAGCAAATCTAATGTACTAGTAAGTTCATTTAGTAACAAACTAACATCTTGAATATTTTTTTGTCTAATTGCAACATTTAATTTCTTGTTTAATGCATACATTTCTGTAATGGCATTAATTAAATTTAAATTATCACTTAAATGCTCAATCACATTATGGTTAATGATTTTGTGATTAAATTCAATTTGCTGATTAGCTAAAACTAATAAACTTTTAGCTTGATTAATACTTTGCTTAAACTTATTAATTTCTTCTTCCATTTGATTCATCATCATATCACTATAATTTAATGGATTAGCATATCCTGATTGATAAAAGAACCATCTTAGTGCTTGATAAGAATATTTTTCTAAAATGTCTTTAACTAAAATGAAATTATTTAATGATTTTGACATTTTTTCATTGTCAATGTTAATCATACCAACATGCATTCACACTTTTGCTAAACTACAACCAAATAGTGCTTCATTTTGTGCGTTTTCATTTTCATGGTGCGGAAATTTTAAATCCATGCCACCACCATGAATTGTTACCTGTGGCCCAATTAAATTATTAATTAAATATGCACATTCTGTGTGCCAACCGGGACGGCCTCTAAATCATGGCGAGTCTCATTGAATTCCATCTTGAGTTTTTTTTCATAAAACAAAATCTTGAGGGTGTCGTTTATTTTCATCTTTCTGAACTCTTGCTCCAACAATTAGTTCATCAGGATTTTGATGTGAAACACAACCATAATTTTTAATTTGTGCAACATCAAAATATACATCGCCATCTGCAGCAAAATATCCAACTTTTTTATCTACTAATTGATTAATATATTCAATTATTCCTTGAATGTTATCACTAACTTTGGGATTAATCATTGGTAGTACATTTAGTTTTTGCTTAATTAAAAAATATTGTTCGGTGTAGTAGTTAGACAATTCTAATTCTGAAATATGTTCATTTTTGGCAGCTTGAATAATCTTGTCATCAATATCTGTAATATTTAAAACATATTTAACTTCTTTTTGAAGATATAAAAATAAACGATTTAAAACATCAAATGTAATTAATGGACGAGCATTGCCAATGTGGATGTGATTGTAAACTGTAGGTCCACAATTATAAATTGATACATCATGTTCATTTATTTCCACTAATTGTTTTGTCCTAGAATCATATAGTTTTACCATTAACATTCTCCTTCAGATTTCATTGTTTTAATTCATCAATTTTTTTCATTAAATCATCATATGTTTTTGTGTCGAATTTATGATTAATTTTTTTATCATAAGTTAGAATGACAAGACATTGTCTAATCGATAAATCATTGATAGCACAATCTTTAAATGATTCTAACAAATTATTTTCACTATAAATGTATTGTTTATAAACTACTGTATTATCACTTAAAAACTTATGGAATAAGTCTAAATATTTATGTATATCAATTGAATAAGCATTCTCAATGATAAATGATTTAAGTTCATCATAATTACTTAGTGTTAAACCTTGAATT
This sequence comes from uncultured Mycoplasmataceae bacterium, assembly GCA_900544585.1. Classification (GTDB taxonomy): domain Bacteria; phylum Bacillota_I; class Bacilli_A; order Mycoplasmatales; family Mycoplasmoidaceae; genus Ureaplasma. The sequence continues at coordinate 208,887 of UQVX01000001.1, forward strand.
TGAGGGTGCTCCAAATAATAATCGCAAAGAATATTCAACATGTTATTAAATAGATCATATTGTTCATCAAATTTTTTATACAACCTGGTCTTAGGGTAAAAAGGATAATGTTTTTTAATTTTATTAACTGCATCACTATTAATTAAGCAAGCCATAATTAATCGTTGTCAATTATGAATAAATGCACTTAAATATTTTTGACACTTTTGTTCTAAGCTACTAGTAGATGATTTATTTGTTTTATTTTGAACAAAGTTAACATTAGTAATTAATGAATTGTCAATTTGATTACTTAAAATATCTTTTTCGTATCCACAAACATTAATTAAAAAATCAAGGTAGTCATTCTTGTATAAAATATTGCCATATTTTTTAATTGTTTCTAAAGCAACTATTAAAAAGTCTTGTTTGTTTGCAAGATTGTCTAAATTATATTTTTTTAGTAATGTTTGCAAATAAAACAATGAAAAATGAATTTGATTATTAACAATTGAACTAACCATGTCTGGATTTGTACCATTTAACAATTCATCCAAATCTTTAAATTGTTTATCATATTGCTTTACAACATAAACATTAAAATTTTTACCAATTTTAATACCTGTTTTAATAGTTGCCTGTAGTCCTGCATCATCATTATCAAAAGCTAATATAACACTTTTTAAGGCTGAAGTTTTTTTCAACATTTGCAAATGATAGTCACTAAATGCGGTTCCCATTGTTGCAACTGCATTCTTAATTCCTGTTTTATACAATGCAATAACGTCCATGAAACCTTCAGTAATGAATAAAGCGCCATTAGTTAAATTATCTTTAGCAATGTTTCAATTATAAAGAATTTGATTTTTTTTAAATAAATTTGTTTCTTTGGTATTTAAATATTTGGGTTCTGTATTGTCTATACTACGACCACTAAATCCAACAATTTGACCAACATCATTTTTAATACTAAAAATAACCCGGTTTCTAAATGTATCATAAATATTACCGTTACTAGAAATTTGAATTAAGTTACAATCCAAAACATCTTGTCTACTAAAAATTCGATTTTTATCTAAATTAACAAACTGGGCATTTTCATTTGTTAACAATTCATACAATGTTCTATCTTGATTGGGATTATAACCAATTCCAAAATGAGCAACCAAGTTAGAATCTATTTGCCTTTTTTCTAAGTATTCTTGTGCTAATTTATTCTTTTTGTCCAGCAAAAAATTTTGACAAAACTCAAGATAAACTTGGTTTAAATTTACAAGTTTTTCTAGCTTTTCATCATATTGGTGATCTTGATTAAAATCATCAATAAGTTTAGAGTCTCAATTTAAATCTCTAGCAATTCTAATTGCGGCTTGATAACTAGATAAATGTTTATACTTAGCAACAAATGTGATTGCATCACCACTTTCACCACAAGCAAAACACTTTCAAATATTTTTATTTTCATTAATTGTTAGTGATGGTTTACTATCATTATGAAATGGGCAAATTGCTAAATAATTTGCGCCACGTTTTGTTAAAGGTAAATAAATTCTAATAATTTCTGCAAGATTAGAATTTTTTATTTTTTGAAAAAGATTAGTTGACATTAATAAATCCAATTAATTTAATTTTAAAAAGAATTGGGGTAAATCTACGATTTTTAAAATAACTTGTTGCATTGAATCACGATCGCGTATGCTCACAGTTTGATTTTCCAATGAGTCAAAGTCAACAGTTAAACAATAAGGTGTCCCAATAGCATCTTGTCTACGATAACGTTTACCAATGGAGCCGGCTGCATCATAGCAACATTCAATTCCATTAGCTAATAATGTGTCAAAAATTTCTAATGCTAAATCTTTTAGTTTATTAGTTAGTGGCAGAACACAAACTTTGTATGGAGCAAGACAATAATTCAAATGCATGACAATTCTTGTATCATTGTCAGCTAATATTTCTTCATCATATGCATCACAACAAATTGCATACATTAGTCTTTCTACACCAACAGAAGGTTCAACAACATGGGGAATGTATTTCTGATTTGTTATTGGATCTAAATATTCCAAATCTTTTTTAGAATATTCCATGTGAGTTTTTAAATCAAAATCAGTTCGATATGCTAATCCTCATAATTCGCCTCAACCATGGGGAAAATTATAGATATAATCTACAGTTCTTTTAGAATAATGACTTAGTTCTTCTTTGCTATGTTCTTTAAGCTTAAAGTTGTCAACTCTTAGATTGCATGTTGTTGTTAAAAAGTCATGAATTTTATTTAAATAAAAATCAAATCAACTTAGTGCTTGTTCTTCATGACAAAAGAATTCAATTTCCATTTGTTCAAATTCACGAGTCCTAAAAATAAAATTGCCAGGTGTAATCTCATTCCGAAATGATTTACCAATTTGACCAATCCCTAGTGGTAATTTAGCACGTGTAGTTCTTAGGACATTTTTAAAATTGATAAAAATACCTTGAGCAGTTTCTGGACGTAGATAAACTTCTGTTGAATTATTTTCAACAGTTCCTTGAAATGTTTTAAACATCAAATTAAAATTTCTCACTTCAGTTCATGCAAATGTGTGACAGTTTGGACAAACTAAATGGAGAGATTGTAAAATTCTTTGAATTTCATCATTAGTTGTTTTTTCACTAACTTGAATTGTAGGATCTACTTCTTCAATTAATTTATCAGCTCTAAATCTATTTTTACAATTTTTGCAATCAATCAATGGGTCACTAAAATTACTTAAGTGACCAGATGCTTGTCAAACCATTGGATTTAATAAAATCATTGAATCTAATCCAACTAAATTTTTATCTTTAGTAATAAATTCTTTTCATCATAACTTTTTTAAATTATTCTTTAAATTAACACCTAGTGGACCATAATCCCATGTATTAGATAATCCATTATAAATTTCACTATTGGCATAAACAAAACCATAATTTTTTAAATGGTTAACAATTGTTTCTTGATTGTATTTTTTTGACATATTGATTGCTCTTTTATTTTTTATATAGTTGATTAATCTTTTTTCTATATTCATTAAATGAATAATGAAGTTTCAAATAAAAACTTTTTCAATTAATATTATATGTTTTATTAAAAAAATCCAAATCTTGAAGACTAAACTTATTCAAAGTTAATAATAATTGGATTTCAAAACTAGTTAGTTGCTTAATTTGAGGGCTACATTCTGTACAAACTAATGTTGAATTATAAAAACTAAAACCAAGTTTAAGTTCTTGTCAATTTTGGCACAAATGTTTAGAACATTGTTGGAATTTTACATTCCTAAAAACAACTTTTATAAATACTAAATAAACATATACACTAATTTGGTATTTGTCATAATCCATTAAAACTTTAACTAAAATGTCTTGATAAAAATCAAATCACATTTTATTTGTATTTGGTAGTTTACTAATTACATCACCAACTGTAATCAATGCCAAGTTACTAGCATAATTAAATCCAATTTGATTAATAGCAACAACTTTTTTTAATTTACTCATCTTTTCATTACTATGAGTATAAAAAAGTTCAATCTCCAAATAGTTACCATAAAGTAATGCTCTAGCATTTTTAGAAGTTATTTTTCTTGTACCTAATGCTAGGCATGTGAAGCGATTACCAAATTGATTAAGAAAAACTAAAACTTCATCAAAAATCGCATAATCATACCTAGCTAGTAAATAACCTTTAGTAACAACTAAACTCATTAATGACTATAACCAAATTCCTTTAGTTTTAGATCATTATCTCTTCAATTTTTTTCAACTTTAACAAAAAGTTTTAGGTAAATCTTAGCATCATAAATCTTTAATAATTCTTTTCTAGCATTCATGCTAATTTGCTTAATCATTGTACCTTTTGTACCAATTAAAATTTTCTTTTGACTTTCTTTTTCAACATTTAAACTAGCATTAATATAAAACTCGTTTTTATTTTTGTCATACTTAAAGTCTTCAATTAAAATAGCAACCCCATAAGGAATTTCCTGTCTCAACAACAACAAACATTGTTCGCGAATGATTTCTTTGACTAAAAATAAATCTTTTTGAATTGTCTGTATTTCATCCTCAACAACTTCTTCAGCAAATGTTAAATATTTTTGACTTTGATAAAGAAGATTATCAATTGACTTTAAATCATGAGTACTAACTAAAACTGTATTGACAAAATTAAATTCATTTTTTAATTCACTACTAATGTTATTGATGTCACCTTGATTGCTGATATCAGATTTAGTTATTACTAAAAAAACTGGAACTTTAGTATGTTTAACCAAATTAAGTAATTCAAAATCTTCATTATTCAATGGTCTTGAACCATCGCATAAGAAATAGATTAAATCAGAATTTTTAATAGCTAATTTAACTTCATCATTAAGAAAAGTATCCAGTTTATTTTTTTCATTATGAAAACCTGGAGTATCAACAAATTCTAGATGGTATAAATTATCAACAAAAATAGAAGCAATTTTATTTCGTGTTGTTTGTGGTTTTTGATTTACAATTGAGATTTTGTCTTCAAAAATTGTGTTTAAAAGACTAGATTTACCAACATTGGGCTTACCAATAATTGTAATTGTACCTTGATATTTTTTCATTACATCCATCCTTGATAACCATAACCAAATTTTGCAAATGTTACAATTCTAGGAACAAATAATAATAATCCCACAGCAATCGCTATAATTGCTAACACTAATGTTGCAGCAGCTGCAATATCCTTAATTTTTTTTGCATTGAAATTATACTTAAATGCTACCATATCCACAACATTTTCTATGGCAGTATTCATCAGTTCGCTACTAATCACTAATCCAATTGTTAACACCAAAATTGCTCAACCTAATGGACTAAGTTGTAAAATTGCTGCCAAAATTAAAGTTAAAATTGCTACTGTTAGATGGATAACTAAACTTTTTTCTTCCTTTAAAGAAATAAAAAATCCCTTTAATGCATAAGAAAATTTTCTAATTATAGCTTTAGAGTGGTGTTTCTTTTCAGTCATTAGCGCATAATTCCTAATTCATTTAAAATCTCATCTTGAAGTTTAAACATAACAACTTCATCAGTTTTCTTGATATGGTCATAACCTAATAGATGTAACAATCCATGCAAAAATAAAAAGCATGCTTCACGTTTAAATGAATGATGATAAAGTTTTTTTTGTTCAATAATCTTGTCATAACAAATATAAATCTCACCCAAAAGATCACTTTTATAACCTTGGTCTCACAAGGCAAATGAAATTACATCTGTAACACTATCTTTATGACGATAGTTTTTATTAATTGTTTGGATAGTTTGTTTATTAACAAAACTACAATCTAAACTAATGTCTCTTGTTAATTTTAATTTTTTATAAACAAGATTAGCTAACTGCAAAAAATTCTTTTTGTAAAAAAATAATTTAATTTTATGAACATCAAAATTGAAGTTAATTATAAACATCCTAAGTTAAATTATATTAGCATTTAAATAGCTGGTTTAATATATAGTGGTTCTAAATTTAAAACATCTTGGCATTGTTCAAATAATTTTATTGTTGAAGCATTCAATGTAAATTCAAGCGATTGATTAATATCAATAAATGGTAAATGATGATATTTTTTAATGATTTCATCTAGTTCGTTTTGTTCAATTAGCTGGGGAGGTAGTAATTCCAAACCATGTTCATAAACACCAACAAAAAACTTGTTAGATTTTGCATCTATAACTCCAATCCCGTGGCCATTGGTTTTCAATTTTAAACTATTGATGGTATAGATCTCAATGTTAGGATAAACTAAATGAAATGTTTTTGTAACACTAACACCAACTCTAATTCCTGTAAACACACCTGGGCCAATATTGACATAAATGTGATTAATATCACTAAAACTAAGTTTTGTTTTATTGAAAATTTCATTTAAAGCAGGATTAATTAAATCAATTAAATTATTTTGTGTTTCAAAAATTTTAGTTTCTAAAACTTCGAATTTGTCATTATAAATACTCAAGCAACATTTGGTTGATTGAGTAGTATCAATGAATAAATAAAATTTATGCATATTTTTTTAATTCTTCTATTTTGTCAGAAAATTCTTGTGGTAATTTCAAAGTTAAATCAATTAATGTTTTATAAATAGGGTGGATAAAACTTAAATGTGAACAGTACAAATATTGACCATATTCAGTGCATTTTTTTTCAATTCCATATAATGGATCATTGATAATGGGGTGATTAATATAACGCATATGAACTCTTACTTGATGAGTACGACCAGTGATGAGTTCACACTCTACCCAAGCATAGTTATTATTAATATTTTGAATGACACTTACAATTGTTTCAGCAGGTTTAGCATCCTTTTTTGCATTAACTTGCATTTTATACTTGTTTTGGTAACTACGACCGATTGTTGTACTTAATTTAAATTTTGTTAAATTTTGTGCAAAACAGTGATTAACCAAACATTGATATTTTCTTACAATTTTGTGTTCCTCTAATTGTTTGCTAAGTAGTGTATAAATTTCACTTGACTTTGCTATTAACAATAAACCTGTTGTGTCTCTATCTAATCGATGAATAATCCCTTGTCTTAAATCATCATGGAAATCAGTAATTTTATGATTAGTAAAATATTGTTTTATTCAACTAGCTAGGGTTAATGATTCATTAAATTGGGTGGGATATACAAGTAAATGATTAGGTTTATTAATCACCAAACAATATTCATCTTCATAGATAATTTCAATCACTAAATCAGTGTTAATTGGATTTAATTGTTTTTCAACCAAATCAACTTTGAGTGGTAAATATGATATTTCATCATAATAATTAACAAAATAACCATTTTTGTTAATTATTTGGCCATTAAGTTGGATTTGATGACTAGCAATTAATTTATTGACTTGACTTTTACTAATTTGCCATTTATCAACTAAAAAATTATCTAGACGTTGGTTAGATTCATTAACACTGACAATTAATTTTCTATATTTATTCATGTTGTTCATTTTGTGGTTTATTCTTATTTTCACTTTTATATGTTTTAACAATGTAAATAATTAAGAATAAAACAACAAAACATGCACCCACACTAATATAAATGTCAGGTAAATTACAAGTTGTACCAAAAAAAGGAATGTAATCTACAACTGCATTACTTGGAAAAACAACTCCACCTTGAACAACCAATTCTAATGGCAAAGCACGATCAATAATATTACTTAATCCGCCAAAACAAACTACTAATAAACTAATATAAACTAACTTGTCATTTAAAAAGATAAAAAATAAAAATGTTAGGATACAGGGAATAGATTGGATTAGATAGATAATATTGGGGTTAGCACCAGCAAAAGCACTAAATGAAATACCTCTATTTGGCACAATACTATTAGGAAAATAGTCAATAAACACTTGTCTAGTTATAAAACATGAGCCCATTACTATTAAACCAACAATAATAAAAGCAACCAGTTTAATAACTAAATTTTTGACTAGAAGTCAAGAATGTAAGTATTGTTGTAAATCCTGGCTTTTTAAATGTGAGATTTTTTCTTCTCAGCAAATTTTATTTCACCATTGTTTCAATTTAGGATTCATATTTTTCAGGATGTTGTTTTTGCATTAAGCTAATGAATTCTTCTTTAGGTAAGTTTCCATATTCTTGCATTAAATGTTTGCATTCTTCATATTCTTTAATTGCTCAATCAACATCTTTAAAACCTTTAACTACAACCTTTTTATTTTGAAGTAATTTGTAGTTTTGAAAGAAATTGCTCATTTCTTTCAAAAGATGTTCACTAATATCATTTAATGATTTTATATGTTTATAACGGGGATCACAATCAATTACACCAATTAATTTAGTGTCAGTTTCACCACTATCAATCATTTCCATGGCACCAATAATTCTTGTTGGTACTTCTACACCAGGCATGAATGTTTGGTCAGCTAAAACAAAAATATCTAGTTCATCACCATCTCAATCTAATGCATCAGGTAAAAAACCATAATTTTGAGGATAAACTTCAGCTCCATACAAAATTCTATCCACTTTAATTGCTTTAGTTACTCTATCATATTCATACTTTACATTACTATGTTTGGGGATTTCAATTTTTACATTAATTACCATATTATTTTTTCCTTTTCTAAAAGGCGTGAAATATACAATTATTTAATTTTAATTTGAAATACTATTTTAACTAATGAAAATCATGTTTAAAATAGCAAGCAATTGCAATAATTAATAAAACTGCTGACACACTAAATCATGAAAGTATAAGAGCAGTCATATTGTAATAAGATGAAATTGTTACAAAATTAAATGTTGTTAAATTATCAGTTTCAATACTAGAAAAAACTGGTGAACTAATATATAAATAATTTAAGTAGTTGCTAATTTTACTTGGGTCCTTAATTAATTCTGGAATAATACTAATAATTTGATTAACCGGTAGTGCTAATGTTATGATTCCAGTTGTATCTATATCATCACTTGTTTTAATCATTAATGTATTAGCCAAAATAGTTAATTGCTCATTGCTAATATTTAATTGGCTTTGATTTTGTAAGCACAAACTTGCTAAATATTGAAATTTACTTAATTGGCTTGCTGTTTTATTTAAAACTCGTTCAATATTTTTATCAACATTATAGTTTTGGGGTGTCATAATGTTTTGTTTAATAAAATCTTGAATATTTAAAACATTAAATAAACTAGTGTAACAACTTAACGGATTGATGTTCATTTGCAATAAATCACTAAAGATTTTATTAAATCGTTGAATTAGGGTTAGATATGTAGTCGACAAATAATTATCAACAAAACTTTGCAATGATGTTAAATCAGATGTAAATTTTGTTCATTGAATCTCTTGAGTAATTAAGTTATATGATGATGGTAAAAGTGTTTCATCATCAAAATAATTCATTGTGCCTTCATTTGTTGTATTCAAAATATTGGTTTTAATTAATTTTTGGGCGTCAAGATGAGAAAAATAAACACCTGTTGTATTTGTTACAACATAATCAATTTGGTTATATTTAAAATTAATTAATTTATTAATTGTACTAGTATCTTGTTGAGTATCAAAATTAACTTTTATATTAAATGAATTAGATGATCTTAATAAATAACTTAAACTTGCAATTGGTTGAAGTAGGTATGATTGTGGAGGATCTGTATAAATAGATGCTAATTGATAAGCTAAATTAGTATTTATGTAGTCTATAAAATTAGTTTTTCTAACAACATCATTCCATTTGTATTGTAAAAACTTATTAGCTGATACATTTTCTTCTGGTTTAATGTCATTATAAATTTGGTTAGTAATATAGCCTGAGGAGTTGTTGATGGCCCCTGCAACACCACCTTTGTAACTTAAACTATTACTATTTTCATCTCTTATAACTAGTGAGACTGGATTTAAGTATAAATGTTCATTAACTCTTAAATACTTAGTAATAGACATAAAAATTTGGCTAGCTACCATGGAGTAAAACATCATAACCAAAAACAAACTAACTGTTACCACAATAGTAGTTAGTTGTTTAAAAAACATGCATGCTAAGATACTAACACCACCAAAAAAACAATAGATTAAGACTGTGCCGATTAATACATTTGTGGAAAGAATTTTAGCAATTTCCTTACCACCATAAAAACTAAAACTTGTAAAAATGCATGCCAAACTACTAATGCAGGCAATAATAACAGATACTAGAAAAAATAGAGTAATTTTAGTGTAGGCCAAAATACTTCTACTAATTGGTTTAGATTGTAAAATCAATTCTGAACCATCATCAATGGATTGACGAAAAATAATTGCCACAATTGATGCCACATTAAAAATAGCAAAGAAAATAATCATAGTAAAGAAATAGATGTATCTTGTTACCACAATTAATTCTGCATCCAGAATAATTGGCAAGATGTACATCATAAAAATCAATACTATGAAATATAAAAATGTTGAAACATAGAAATAAAAACTTCTTAATAAACTTTTCGTCAAATATATTAAATAGCTATTAAAAGTTTTCATTAACAACTAGAATCCTAATTCTAAATTATCTTCTACCTTATCTCTAATAACCTTACCTTGCAATAGTTCAACAACTTGGAGAGCAAATTCAGTTAGTTGATAATATCCTAAGACGGATATTAAATTATGATTAATGACTATTTCTTCCTGAACATTTTCATCTCTTAAATATTCTTTAGTAAAACCAGCAACTCTTGATTTACCTAGCAATTGGTTGTGGTGAATTACTCTCGAACTATTAGATGTGACCAACAAAAATTTGTTCAGCTCTAATCTAAATGTTTCTAGTGATTTAAAAAGTTTATTTGGTCCACCACTATTTTTAACTGGCCAATTAACACTAAATAGTCTTTCTACACCTGGACCGCCAGGGAAATACAAGGCATTATATTGACTAGTGTTAACAATGTCAAAAGTAGAATTACACCCCACTTTTACACCGGATTCCATTGTTACTGAATTTTTTTTCTCAATTGAAATCAAATCAACAACAATTTTGGCTTTTCTTCAAATAGATAGAGGAATAAATAAATCTACATCTCGCATTTCATTTGCTAAAATAATGCCTATTTTTTTCATTTTTTATTCCTTCCTCATTCTTAAGCTTGTGGTTTTATATATTTGAATTTGTAATTTTGCATCCAAACTTTTAAATTTTTTTGCAAATTGAGATGGTAGCTCACAGTACTAATTGGCCGACCTTTAAATTTCATTTCCTCAGGATGTAAATACATGTAATTTAGAAAAATTCGGTTACTAATACTATTTTTTTTCTTTAAAACAAATGGTAATTCTTGACCAACATAAAAATAATAATTAAAATTACCCTTAATAAAATCTGTAGTATCAGAAAGTCGGCAATAACCTAATTTATGCTCATTGGGGATTTTTACTTCAAGATGTTTTTTACCAACACCCACAATTGTCCCAATGACCATTTGACTATAATCAACAAAAATATGTCTTCGCTTACTCATAACATATTAAATTATAAAAAATTACAGACATTCTTGTGTCTGTAATTAAAAGAATTTTAGATATTTTTTTTAAACTAATTGGAGAATGGCTTGTTCAGTGTTGTCGCCAACTCTTGTTCCTAGTTTTAAAACTCTAGTGTATCCACCATTTCTATCTTTATATTTAGGGCCAATTTCATTAAATAATTTCTTTAATAATTCATCTTTAGCGAATTTCTTATTGTCTAATAAAATTGCTACAGCTTGACGTCTTGATGCTAGGGTATTTTTCTTAGCAAGAGTAATAATTCTATCAACATGACGTTGGGATTCTTTTGCTTTAGTCAAAGTTGTAATAATTTGTCCATAAGCAATTACATCAGTTACTTGTTGACGAGTAACCATTTTTCTTCATGATCTAGTTTTACCTTTTTTATTAATAAAACTCATGGTTTATCCTTTCTTATAAATTTAATTCTTATTCGTCACGTAGTTTTAAACCACGTTCATGAATTTTCTCAATAATTTCATTTACTGATTTACGACCAAGGTTTTTAATTTTTTCAATTTCGTGTTTATCTTTTTCTAATAATTCTTGAGTACTTAAAATTCCTGAAGATTTTAAAGCATTATAAGCTCTAACAGTTAAATCTAAATCTTCAATTGGAATATATAAATTATTTTTTACTTGATTGCTAACATATTCATCATTTAAAGTTTGTAACAATTTAATATTTGGATCCATATCAATCAATGGTTGCAAGTGATCAGATAAAATTTTTGCTCCCATAATCAAAGCTTCTGAAGCTTTGATTGCACCATTTGTAGCAATTTCAATTTCTAAAATATCGCTAGTTACAAGTTTTGATGTTTTTGTTTCTCTTACATTTCAATTCACTGATAGAACAGGACTAAAATTAGAATCAGTGGTAATGATTGAAATTAAATTAACATTTTCCTTGTTTTCATCACTAGTTTTGAACCCACGTCCTCACTTGGCAAATAATTCCATGCTAAATTTAATATTTTTTGTTACTGTTGCAATATGCAAATCTTTATTGACAATTTCAAAACCTGCTGGAGCTTGAATATCAGCAGCAGTAATTTCACCTTGACCTTTAAATTCAACTTTCATTACAGGCCAATCTTCAATTGTTTTACCGTCTAGTTCATCACTAGAAATGATATCCTCATTACCTTTGATTACTAAACGCTTTAAATTTAGAACAATTTGCACAACATCTTCATAAATTCCATCAATTGCCTGAAATTCATGAGTAACTCCAGGAATTTTAACTGCAAAAATACTTACACCTGGAATGCTTGATAAACATACACGACGTAAACTGTTACCAAGAGTGGTACCAAATCCTTTTTGTAGTGGTTGAATAACAAATTTTGCTTTGTTTTCAGTTTCATCTACTAACACAGGACTAATTTTAAACTGAGAAAATTTTTCCATTTTATACCCTTTAGTAATTGAAATTATCTTGGTTTTTTAGGTGGACGACATCCATTGTGTGGAATTGGTGTCACATCATTAATTTGAGTTACCATCAAACCGACAGCTTGCAAACTTCTAATTGCTGTGTCACGACCTGAGCCCGTACCATTCACATTAACAGCAACACTTCTTAGCCCCATTTCTAATGCTTGCTTGCCGCATGCTTCAGCTGCTAAACCTGCTGAGTATGGAGTTTTCTTTTTTGAACCTTTGTAACCAATTGATCCAGATGATGCTCAAGAAATAACATTTCCATTTTCATCTGCAATTGTCACGATTGTATTATTACGAGTGGCATGAATATGTGCGCAACCACTTGTAAATGTCAATTTTTTCTTTTTTGCCATTATAAATTACGCCTTTATCCTTTACTATTAACTATTTAGACTCAATTTTTTTATTAGCAACTGTTTTTCTTGGACCTTTACGGGTTCTTGCATTTGTTTTAGTTCTTTGTCCTCTAACCGGTAAACTACGACGGTGACGAATACCACGATATGAACCAATTTCCATCAATCTCTTGATGTCCATTGCTACTTCACGTCTCAAATCACCTTCAATGACATACTTACTAGCAGCCTTTCTAATTGCAGCTAATTCATCTTCATTTAAATCTTTTACTCTTTTATCTTCACTAACTTTAGCTTCGCTTAAGATTTGTTGCGCAGTAGTTTTACCAATTCCATAAATGTAAGTTAGAGAAATTACTACTCTTTTATCATTTGGAATATCAACACCAAATATACGTGCCATGTATTAAATTTCCTTATCCTTGACGTTGTTTATGTTTTTTAATTTTGCAAATCACTCTGACTACACCTTCACGTTTAACGATTTTGCAGTCTTTACAAATCGGTTTTACCGATGCTCTTACTTTCATTTATAACTATCTTCCTTTATAAAAATTGCTTTCAAACATGTAGTTTATTACTACTCAAATTTAACAATTATCAGCCAAATAAAATTATTTTAATGAAGCATTAAAATCCATTTTATTGGTTATGTTTAAAAGATTAATCATCATCTTGAGTCAAGACAATGCAACCATCTTTTGTTACTAAGAACATATCTTCACAATGACAAGTTAATCTTTTATTAACAGCCATGACGTTTCAATCATTATCTGCAATATAGTAATCGTTAGAACCAGTCATAACCATTGGTTCTAAACAAAATACCATATTTTCTTTAAGTTCAACAATTGGAAATCTTTTATCAACATAATTAGGAAATGGTGGGTCCTCATGAAGTTGATTACCACAACCATGACCTGTAAAGTCTTCTAATAAAAAATATCCACGTTCTTGAACATAATCTTGGATGAACTTAGCAATCTGCATGTTAGTCACACCAGGCTTAACCATCTTTTTCACTTCTACTAAAACTGTTTCACAAACATCTTTAATAGCTTGTGCTTCTTTGTTATCCCCAATTACAACACTAAATGCAGCATCACAAACATGTTCTAAATATGTAACACCAACATCAAAACTTACTAAGTCTTGATCTTTTAAAACATAGTTATCTGGGACTCCATGAATGACACAATCATTCACTGAAATACAAATATCTTTACTAAAACCATACATTTTGTAAAATGTTGGTTTGGCATTGTAGGCTAAAATTACTTCTCTAGCAAGATTATTTAACTCAAGCAATGTAATCCCTGCTTGACATTTATTTATCAAAGCTTGTTTAACTTTTTTTCAAATTAAGACAGCTTCTTTGATTTTGTTAACATCATCTTGGTTTTTAATAATAATATTCATCACAATTGCCAATTATCTATTCTAACAATATAAAAAGCTATTTTATATTTAAAATATTCTTAACTTCTGACATAATTTTATCAATTGGTTGAGTTGCATCAACTACACTTAATAAGTTCATTTGTTTGTAGTAGTCAATTAACGGTTTAGTTTGATTCAAATAAACAGTAATTCTTTGTTTTGCAACATCTGGATTATCATCACTTCTTTGAATTAATTCATGACCACATTTATCACAATGATTTTCTACTTTTGGTTTGCCTTCAAAGTAAATATTGTAGATACTATTACAATTTGGACAAACCCGTCTACCACTAATTCTTTTAAATAATGTGTCTTCATCAACATCTAATAAAATAACTGCATCAATCTTAGATTCATCTTTAAGGTGATCAGCTTGATTAATTGTTCTTGGATAACCATCCAAGATAAAACCTGCATATTCATTGTTAGCAGTCATTATTGCATCATCTGCAATTTTGTTAGTTATTCAATCTGGCACATATGCACCAGAAACAATAAATTGTTTAATTTGATTAGCAAAATCATCTTCTTTTTTTAAAGCTGCTCTAAAAAGGTCACCTGTTGAAATATGCATTAAATTATGTGCTTTACAAAGAAAATTAGAAACAGTACCTTTGCCAGACCCAGGAGCACCTAATAATATTATTCTCATTGCTTCTCTCCTATCATAATTGTGATTCATCATCTTTATCAGATGTTATGTTTTCTTGATTAGTGATAATGTTGGTTAATGATTCAGTCAATTCTTTCTTTTGGTATGAGTAAGTAGCTGTTTTTGAAGTTGATCTAATTGATTCTCATAATTCAATTGTTCCAGCCACCATAATAACAATACCTGTACCACCAAGACTTGCATAACTTGGAATTTCAATTAATCCACCAGATGCTGTTCTAGTAGCAATTGAGACAATATAAGGTAAAGCAGCCACAATTGCTAAGAATGGACCACCAATTCAATTCACCCGGTACAAAATTTTAGAAATATGTTTTTCTGTATCTTCACCAACTTTAACCCCAGGAATAAATCTTCCTGATTTTTTGAAATCTTCAGAGATTTTATTTGGATTTAATTGGACATAACTGTAAAAGAAAGTGAATAAAATGATTAAGAAAAAATAAATAATTAATCCAGAAATTGAATCTAAAGCTATATACTGATTAATAAAATTAACTGAGGCACTAGACTGAGGAAGTAGTTGAGCAATTGTCGTCGGGATGGTCATGATTGATGAGGCAAAGATGACAGGAATTACACTAGCCGAGTTGATTTTAATTGGTAAATAAGATAATTCTTTTGAATCACGACTAAATGATTGTCCAACTTGCTGAATAGGAATTTTTCTTACCGAACCATCAATAAAAATAACACCAACTAAAACAAGAAGGTAAAAGAAAATATAAACAATGAAAGCAATCATTGTTACTAACTGTGTATTTTGAGCACTAATATTTTGTAGTGAATTAAACACAGTTTGAAATGAATTAAATAATGAGGCAATTATCCCTGTAATAATAATTAAAGTCATTCCATTACCAACACCACGCTTAGATATTAAATCACCAAGCAAAATACTAATATATGTTCCAGCAATCATCACAACAATATAGAAAACATAAAAACCTGCACTTCCTCTCACAAGAGGTAGATTTTCTGAAATAGTGATAATTCCAGTTTGATTCAACATCATTGACATAATTGCATATGCTTGAACAATTGCAAACGGTAAAGTTAAAACCCGAGTAATGACTTCTAGTTTTTTTCGACCTTTTTCACCTGATTTAGTCATCCGTGCTAATGGTGGGATTAAATCAGATGATAATAATTGAACAATAATTTGGGCTGTAATATATGGCGAGATCCCAATTGCAAAAATAGAGAATTGACTTAGACCACCACCACCTAATAAGTTCATAATTTGCAAAAATGAGTTATCACTAAATTCATTTTTTGTAATTTTAATAAATGGCATTGGTACAACACTACCAATTCTAAATAAAATCAAAATTCCTAAGGTTGTAAGAATAGCAATAATGACTTTCTTATTGCGGAAAGTCATTATAAATTCTTCTCAGCCTGATTTTAAAGTGTTTCTTGGTTGTGCATTAGTCATAATTTAATTAATTATAAATTATTTAATAATTTCGTATTTAGCACCACTAGCTTCTAAAGCCTTAATTGCGCCACTGCTAAACTTATTGGCAACAATAGTAGTGCCATTTTTCACTTGGGCGTTACCAATAATTTTTAGTTGAATTTTTTTATTACCAGAAATTAATCCAGCTTTTTTTAATGCATCAAAATCTAATTTACCAGTTAATTGTTTTGCATTAATCATTTCTAATGAAACAACTGCATAATCATTTGCAAAGTTGACATTATTAAATCCAACTTTTGGTACACGTCTATATAATGGCGTTTGACCACCTTCAAAACCTAAACGTGTGTGTCCAGATTTACGAGATTTTTGACCGTTAGAACCTCTTGTAGAAGTCTTACCCATGCCAGAACCATGACCTCTACCAACTCTTTTAACCTTTTGACCACGTGCACCTGTTGTATATTCAAGATTGTGTAATTCCATATTAATTTACCTACCTAGAAATTATAAGTCTGTGATACGTTTGTCACGTGCTCTAGCAATTTCATTTGGTGTGAATTGCTTTGTTAAACCATTAATTGTTGCTCTAATTAAGTTAATTGGAGTATTAGATCCCAATGATTTAGTATAAATATCTTGGAAGCCTGCTAGTTCTACAACAGCACGTGCTGCACCACCAGCAACAATTCCTTTACCCATTGGAGCTGGTTTTAATAAAACTTTTGAAGCTCCATGTTTACCTACAACTTCATGAAAAACTGTTCCACGTTTATTCATTTTAATTGTAAATAAATTGTTATTAGCATTTTTAATTGCCTTTTTAATTGCATCTGGAACTTCGTTAGATTTACCCATTCCAAATCCTACAATGCCTTTTTTGTCACCAATGATAGCTAAGGCGCTAAAACGCATTACTCTACCACCTTTAGTTGTTTTAGAAATTCTTTTGATTTCAACAATTTTTTCTTCAAATTCAATTGTTGGAGTAGTTGCAGCTGGTTGAGTTGTATTTTTATCAACAGTTTTTGCTTGGTCTTGTTCATTATTTGAATCTAATGCATTAGATTCTTGTTCATTATTAACTTCTTCAACTACAATATTTTCATTATTTTCAATCATTGACATATTTTAATAACCTTCCTTAGAATTTAAGACCTTCAGCTCTAGCTGCATCTGCTAATTTAGAAATTTTTCCATGGTACTTTGACCCACCACGATCAAAACAAATTTCTGTAATACCTAATGCTAAGATTTTCTTAGCAATATCTTTTCCGACTAATTCAGAATTTTTAACATTACCATTTGGTAATTTTAATTGAATTGAAGAGCTGCTAGTAAGGGTTTTTTGTTGGTTGTCATCTATTAGTTGTGCAATGATATGTGCATTAGTTTTAGTAATAACTAATCTTGGTTTGTCATTAGCAATTGCTTTAATTTTGTTAGTAGTTCTCTTATGTCTATAATCACGTTGTTGTTTTTTATCAAAATTAATTCTTTTCATATTAATAAACTCCTAATTAACAAACTACTTTTTCTTATCAGCTGTTTTACCAACTTTACGCACAATCACTTCACCCTTGTATAGTACACCTTTACCTTTATAAGGTTCTGGTTTACGATAACTTCTTAATACAGCAGCAAATTGACCAACTTGTTCTTTATTTGCTCCTGAAATCTTAATTTCAGTAGCACTAGGAACTTCTACTTTTAACCCTTTAGGAATTGCTAAATTAATTGGATGACTAAAACCTAATGCTAGGTTTAAATTATTTCCTTCTAATTTAGCTTTATATCCAACGCCCTTTAATTCCAATGTTTTACTAAAACCATCTGATAAACCAATTAGTGCATTACTTAAACAAGCATTAACTGTTCCTTGAAATATGTTAGCCTCAACACTTTCATTTAATTTTAAAACTCTAGCTTCACTACCATTAACTTCAATTTTTAATAATTGACTTGGATAATTCACTTTTAGTGATTCAGAGGAATTTTTAACTAAGATATGATCAACATTAACTTCAACTGTTACACTATTAGGGACATTTAAGATTCGGTTACCAATTCTTGACATTTTAATTTACCTGAACCTTTCTATCAAATGAAGGCGATAACTTCGCCGCCAACATTTTCAATTCTTGCTTGTTTATCAGAAATAACTCCCTTTGATGTGGAAACAATGGCAACACCTAAACCATTCATTACTCTAGGTAGATTTTGGGCTGATTCATAAACTCTTAATCCAGGTTTTGAAATTTGACGTAAACCATGGATGGCACATTCTTTTGTTTTTTTGTTGTATCTTAGTTTTACAACTGTTTCAGATTTGTTGTTATCTAGTTGATTGATAATAAACTCACGAATATAACCTTCTTTTTGTAATAGTTTTAGAATGCTCGTTCTCATCTTTGATGTTTCTATGATGATCAATGGTTTGTGAGCTTTAATACCATTACGAATTTTAGTTAATAATTCTGCAATTGGATCTGCATGCATATTTGTTTACTCCTTGTATACTTTCTACTACTTATCAACTAGCTTTTTTAATGCCTGGGATTGCACCCTTGTATGCTAAATCTCTGAAACATAATCTACAAATACCGAATTTACGATTAACAGCATGAACACGACCACATCTAACACAACGTGTGTATGCTCTAGTTGAATATTTAGGATGACGTTGTTGTTTAGCAATTAGTGATTTCTTAGCCATTATTTATCCTCCTTAATTTTTTGGAAAGGTGCACCTAGAGATTTTAGTAAGTGTCTTGACATTTGTTGATTATCTGAACTAATCACAAAAGTGATATCAAATCCACGAACTCTCTTTACATTGTCATATACAATTTGTGGGAAAATAATTTGTTCTTTAATCCCTAATGTATAATTACCATTTGCATCAAAAGATTTATTAGAAATTCCTCTAAAGTCTCTTACTCTTGGTAATGCAACAAAGAATAAGGTTTCAATAAAGGATCACATCTTGTCACCTCTTAAAGTTACCTTACAACCAATCCCTTGCCCTTGACGAACTTTAAAAGTTGCAATTGATTTTTTAGCTTTTGTGATTGTTGGTTGTTGACCTGAAATTGCTTTTAATTCTTGGACAGCTAACTCTAAATTTTTAGCTTCTTGAACAGCATCACCAATTCCCATGTTGATAACAACTTTTTCAATTTTTGGAATTTGCATAACTGAAGTTAAATTGAATTGTTTTTTAATTTCAGGAGCAATTTCTTTAATGTACTTTTCTTTTAAAAATGACATATTAATTCTCCTTTAATTATTTTGTATCAATTGGATTGTTAGAGCGTTTTGACACTCTAGTTTTTTGTTTAGTTTCTTTATTAATTACAAATTTAACTTTAGTTTTTAGTCCTTTTTGCTTGCCTTTTTGTTCTAGTAAAGCTAATTTACATAAACGAATAGGCGCTTCTTTAATAATGATACCTGATTGGTCATGAGTGGAATCTTGTTTTTGGTGTTTTTTAACTTTATTAACACCTTCAACAATGGCAGTACCTTCTTTTGGAAAAACTTGTAAAACGATTCCATCTTTATTCTTTTCTTTACCAGATAAAACAATTACAGAATCACCTTTTCTAATTCGATTCATTTTTTCAAGCCATCCTTCCTATAACACTTCTGGAGCTAATGAGACAATTTTTGTATATCCCTTATCTCTCAACTCACGACAAACTGGACCAAAAATACGACTACCACGAGGACTCTTATCTTCCTTGATAATTACACAAGCATTTTGATCAAACTTAATAGTGTTGCCAGATTCACGTTTAACACCCTTTTTAGTTCTTACAATAACTGCTTTGCAAACTTGCCCTTTAGAAACAATTCCACCTGGAGTTGCTTTTTTCACAGAAACCACAACTATATCACCAACATTAGCAAATCTACGGTGTGTTCCACCTAAAACTTTTACTACACCAACTTCTTTAGCACCTGTGTTATCAGCTACTATTAATCTTGATATTGCTTGTAACATAATTATTTAGCTCTTTCAATAACTTTAGAAATGGTTCAATTAACAGTTTTAGAGATTGGTCTAGTTTCCATAATTTCTACTTTATCACCCAGATTAGCAGATTGATTTTCATCATGAACATGATACTTTTTAGTGTGAATTACTAATTTACGATACAAAGGGTGCTTAAATTTGGTTTCTACTTTAACAGTAATAGTTTTTTGCATCTTAGTACTAGTAACTATTCCAACTAAGAATTTTCTACTATTTCTCTCCATTATTTATTCACTCCTTCCTTAATCTTTTCGTTATTATTAATGAATTCACGTTCATTAATAATTGTTAGTGCTCTAGCAATTGTTTTTCTAATTTCAGCTGCATTAGCTAGTTTTTCAGTTTCACCACTTGTAACACTAAATCTAATTTCAACTAATTGCATTTTAAGTTTAGAAACAATTTCAGTTAATTCTGCATTGGTTTTTTTACGAAGATCTTTTGTTATACTACTCATTAACTGCTGTCTCCCTCTTTACAATTTTTCATTTAATTGGTAGCTTGTTGCCAGCAGCTCTTAAACCACTTCTTGCTGCTTCTTCACTAATACCACTAACTTCAAACATGATTGTACCTTGTTTAACAACTGCTACCCATTTATCAGGTGCACCTTTACCTGATCCCATACGTACTTCCAATGGTTTTTTAGTTAATGACATATGTGGGAAGATTCTAATTCACATTTTTCCTGTTTTACCAAGTCTTTTTGAAATTGCAATCCGAGCAGCTTCAATTTGTCTTGCATCAATTCATGCACCTTCACTAGCCATGATTCCATATTCACCAAAGGCAATGTATGTGTTACCTTTAGCCTTACCTTCATAACTTACTTTGTGAGGTTTACGATATTTTGTTCTTTTAGGTTGTAACATTTTGAAAACCTCCTATTCTTTATTAGTTGCATTTTTTGATGATGGTTTATTGTTGTTAAATTTTTGTGAAGATCTCTGTGAATTATTTCTATTGTTTCTTGAATTATTGAAACGACCCTTACCATCTTTAGGTCTTTGGTTCGAATTGCGGTTAACCTTTTTAAAGATTTCTCCCCTATTAATTCAAACCTTGACTCCAATAATCCCATATGTTGTATGAGCTTCTTCTAAAGCATAATCAATATCAGTTCTCAATGTTGACAGAGTAATGATTCCTTCAGAATATCCTTCTTCACGGGCCATTTCTACTCCACCCAAACGACCTGATACATGCGTTTTCACACCTTTAGCACCAGCTCATAACACTTTTCTAATTGCTGCTTTTTGAGCATTTCTAAAACTAACTCTATTTTCAATTGCATCAGCAATTTCTCTAGCAACAATTCTTGCACTTAATTCTGGAGTATTAACGTTAATAATATTAATTTTTACTTTGATATCTCTACCTACAATTTTGTTAACAGCAAGAATAGCATTTTTTAATTCGCTATTTTCTACACCAAAAATTACACCAGGCTGAACACAGAAAACATATAAAGTAATTGTTGTTTGTTCACGTTCAATTTCAATTCTATCGATTTTAGCAAAAGGGTATTTTTTTAAGAAATGATTTCTAATCTTGTCATCTTGAACCAACCATGTTGCAGTTTGCAATGTATCCTTGGCAATTCAACGTGATTGTCATTCTTTGTTGATACCATATCTTAAACCATTTGGATTAACTTTAGATCCCATTATTTAGTTTCCTCCATAACCTTAGTTTTTTTATTACCCAATGCTCTTCTTTTAACCTTATCTTTGATTAAAGCTAGATCTTTTTGACGTTCATTAATGTCATCACTTAAAGTAATTTTAAAGTGAGTAGTTCTTTTAAAAATTGTGTCTGCTGAACCTTTAGCTCTAGGCATTACTCTTTTTAAAGTTGGACCTTCATTGGCAAAAATTTCATAAACATAAAGTAGTTCACCATTCATTGAATGATTGTTTGTTGCATTAGAAATCGCACTATTAAGTAACTTTTTTAAAATTCCAGCTGATTTTTTATTCGTCGTTTCTAAGATTCTTAATGCTTCAGCAACTTTTTTACCACGAATTAAATCAACAACTAATTTGGCTTTACGACTTGATACATGAACGCTTCTAACTATTGCAGTTGTTTTCATATTGAATCTCCTTTAATTAGAATTAACGTTTTGCTTCTGTATGATTTTTGAATGATCTTGTTGGTGCGAATTCACCTAACTTATGACCTATCATATCTTCTGTGATAAACACTTTGATAAATTGTTTACCATTATGTACTTCAAATGTATTGCCAATAAATTCTGGAAAGATTGTTGATTTGCGTGATCATGTTTTAATTGGTTTTTTCTTATCACTAGCATTCATTGCTTCTACTTTTTTCATTAAACTAGCCTCAACAAATGCACCTTTTTTTGTGCTTCTTGACATAAATTTACCTTTCTAACAAATAGTTAATTATTTACGACGACGAATGATTAAGTTACTTGATGATTTTTTAGAATTACGAGTTTTAACACCCATCAATTTCTTACCTCATGGTGATCTAGGTGCATCCTTACCAATTGGTTGTCTTCCTTCACCACCACCATGTGGGTGATCGTTAGGGTTCATTGCAGAACCACGAACTGTTGGTCTAACACCTAAATGACGATTTCTACCAGCTTTACCTAAATTAACTAAGTTATGGTCTTCATTAGATACAACGCCAATTGTTGCACGGCAATCTTTTCTAATTTTTCTAACTTCACCACTCATTAATTTACAAACTACATATTCACCACTGTCATCAGAACCTAAGATTTGGATAAATGCACCAGCTGAACGAGCTAATTGCCCTCCATGTCCAGGAATTAATTCAACATTATGAACTAATGTACCTTCTGGAATATTAGCTAGGATTGTTGTGTTCCCTGGAACAATATCAACATTTTTAGTTCCAGAAATAACTTTGTCTCCAACTTTAATACCTTTTGGTGCAATGATATACTTTTTCAAACCATTTGCATAAACTACCAAAGAAATAAATGATGTTCTGTTTGGGTCATATTCAATTGATTTAACAGTTGCAGGAATATCATCAATATTTCTTTTGAAATCAATTAAACGATATTTTCTTTTGTGACCACCACCATGATGGCGAATTGTAATTTTACCTTGGTTGTTACGACCTGATTTTTTTTGCAAATTAACAAGTAGCGATTTTTCAGGTTTATTAGTTGTTAATTCTGATTTGTAATCAATAACAACTGTTTGGCGTTTACCACTACTTCTTGCTTTTATACGTTTAACAGCCATATTTGCTCCTTGAGATTTTCGACATGTTAATTTAAACTATTTACTAACTTCTTTAACTTCTACTTCTTTTGTTGCTTTTTTTGAAGTTGATGTTTTTTTGTTGTTTGATGCTGCTTTTATTTCTTCTTGAGCAGCTTCTACTTCTTCTTTTGTTACAGCTAGTTTCACACCTGATGGTAATGTAACATAAGCTATCTTCATCAATTTTGTTCTTCCTGGAACTTTTGTGCCAGTTCTAAATAATGATGGTTTTCTAGTAATAGTATTGATTGATTCTACTTTTACTTCATACATTGCTTCAAATGCTCTTTTGATGTCATGCTTTGTTGCTTTAGGATTAACTTCAAAAGCAATTACTTCTTTATTTGATGCATTTCTAACAGTAAAGGTTTTTTCTGTTAAATATGGTTTGATAATAACTTGAACTAATTCCATAATAACTTTTCCCCTATTCTGTAATTGTCTTATTCAATTTTTTATTAAATTGTTCTAAATATTGAGCAAATGTGTCTTCAAATGCAATAACAACATTAGCACTCATAATATCTTTTACTGATACTTGATTTCAAACTTTAGCATCAACCTTTGTTAAATTATGTGCTGATTTAATAATATTTGTTGCATCATTATTACCAATAATTAGTAATTTTTGGTTTTGGAAATTTTGTTGTTTTATAAATTCACAAACAGCTTTTGTTGATGGCTTTTCTAAAGATGTATTTTTATCTAAAGCATATAAGTTATCTGCTTGCATCTTTAATGTTAAGGCTGATTTGAATGCTAGAATTCTAACTTTTGAATTCACTTTTAAAGTGTAATTGCGATTTGGTTTTGGACCAAACACCACACCACCACCTCTTCATTGAGGATTACGGATTGAACCTGTTCTTGCTCTTCCGGTGTGTTTTTGACGTCATGGTTTTTTACCACCACCACGAACTTCACCTTTTGTTAAGGTTGAGTGTGTGCCTTGACGTAAAGCAGCATTTTCACAAATCACACAATCAAACATTGCTTGTTTATTAGGAGTTTCAACAAAAAGTTCTTCAGTGACACTAATGTTTTTTGTTGATTTTTCATTAAATTTTAATAACTTTAAACTTACTGACATTTACTTCTCCTATTCTTGAACTACTTCTGATTCTGGATTTGAATCTAAGACTTCAAATGTTAAGTCTTGCTTATTATGTTTGTAATCTACAATTTGTAATTCCACTTTGTGATTTGGTTTCATTACTGATGATTTAATTTTTACTAATCCATTTTTTGGACCAGGAATACTTCCTTTAATTAACAAGATATTTTTATCTTTATTAACATCAATAACCACTAGATTTTTTGTTGTTACCAATTCATCACCATAGTGACCTGGTAATTTAGTTCCCTTGATAACTCTTTGACCTTGACTACCACCACGACCAAATGCAATTGAACCAACGTAACGGTGAGGGTATCCTGCACCATGCCCCATTGGACCCATACTAAAATTATGACGTTTTATTGAACCTGTAAATCCATGTCCTTTTGTATATGCTTGGACATCAACTAATTCACCTTGTTCAAAAACTGAACAATCAATATTGCTACCAACTTCATAACCTGACACATCTCTTAGTTCACGAATATATCTTTTTGTTTCACTATTTGATTTCTTAAAAATTCCTTTAAGGGGTTTGTTAACATTTTGTTCTTTGATGTTTCAATATCCTACTTGAGTTGCTACATATCCATCTTTTTCTAGTGTTTTTACACCTAACACTTGGTTAGGTTCAGCATAAATAACAGTGACTGGTATTTTTTTGCCCGAAGTTGTAAATACTTGAGTCATACCAACTTTAGTACCTAAAATAGATTTCATTGTTAAGTCTCCTCTCTAAGAAATTACAGCTTAATTTTGATTTCAACACCAGTAGGAATTGAGATATGTTTTAATTTATCCATTGTCTCAGGTTTAGTATTTAACAAAATGATTAAACGTTTATGAATTCTTCTTTCAAATTGTTCACGACTTGATTTATTAACATGTGGTGAACGAAGAATAGTGAAAATTTCTGTTTTAGTTGGTAATGGGATAGGACCCTTGATTTGTGCATCAGTTGATTTTGCAGTTTCAATAATCTTTTTTACTGATTGATCTAACAATTTGTGATCATATGAGTATAGCTTTATTCTTAATCCTTGATTCATTTGTTGCCTCCTTGTAACGATATGTTTGTTACGAATCATTGGATTACTATTAAAAAGTTACCTGAAAAACCTTGACAACTTATATTGGTGTATCAGCAATCTTTATAATAGAAAAACCACAACAATTATATAACAAAAAATGAAAATACCTATTATTTTTTAGTAAAAAAATAAGAACCATCTTAATAGATAGTTCTTATAATTATTGGCTGGCATAATTCTAAGTTTTTAACTTATCATCATGATGTGGTGGAGGTGAGGGGAGTCGAACCCCTTTCCGCAATATACCTAGCTTAATAAAATCTACAGTTTAGCTTAATTTTTTATGATTTACTTCTACCAGTTAACTAAATATAAGCTAAATTATTAACTTAAAGAAGAGATTTTTTAAAGAAAATCTATAAACTGTTTAAAGTTAGCAAAGTGCTAGTTGTAAAAAGCTTCAGATAAAAACTAGTACTTTTTTAAAAAAATATAACTAATTAATTAGCAAGAAAGAGCTAATAAATTGTTGTTTTGAAGTAAGTTCATGTCAAATGAGTTTACTTCTTGTTGATTTTCGTCTGCATTTATTGAGACCTCGAGCTGTAAGGGGCAGACCCCACTGCCTTTATTAAGAGGTAATATCCCGTCGAAGCCGTGACACCCCCAATAATATTCTACTACTTCATAACAAAATTTTTAGCACTTGGTACTCTTGGTAAACCTGGCATTCTATAAACTACTGAAGTTATAGGAACAATTAATTTAGCTGCATGATTAATTTCGACATCTTCAATAGTTGTCACAAAATTAGTGGGTTTACCTAAAATTTTGGGATCACAAGTTAATGAATAAGGATTCTTGGAAATGCAAACATAATAATCACTGAATTCTTTATAACTATTTAATTTTTGTTTTGCCAACTCGCTTAAAATGATGTCATCTGCACCATAGGCTGTGGTTACAATTTTTTTGATTTTACTTAAAATTGAATCATTCATCTTATATAAAGGTTTGTACTGAATTGATGGAGATAACAATAATTCATGTACCTTTTGTGCTAATTCCTTTGCTCCAAGTGAGCCCTTAGACCAAGAATCACTTAATGCATATGGAATATTAACTTTATCAAGAAGAAATTGAAGTGTTTGCAAATCTTCTCTTTTATCCTCACTACGATGATTAATAGCAACAATTAATTTAACACCATATTGTTGACAATGGTTGATATGGTGTAAAACATTTTTAAATCCTTCATTAATTTTTTGTTTGTTAGTTGTCATATTTGGATTTAAACCATCATTTTGACCATTGTAAATAATAGATTTTAATGAGACAACAAGCACAACTAATTGAGGGTTTAAATTACCTTCTCTAGCTGTGATATTCATAAATTTTTCTAACCCTAAATCACTACCAAACCCACATTCTGTTACAACATTGTCAGATAAATCTAAAGCAGCATTAAGAGAAAATAAACTACTGCAACCATGAGCAATATTAGCAAATGGTCCACCATGAACTAAAACAGGATTATCTTCCAAGGTTCTTACTAAATTAGGATAAAATGCATCATTTAAAATTGCCATGATTGCATCTTTAATTTCTAAATCTTTGATTTTAATAGGTTGATCGTCTGTATTGTAAGCAACAATTGTATTATTGATTTTTTGTTCAAAATCTTTTCTAGATTTTGATAAACAAAACAATGCCATTAAATCACTTGCGGCAGTAATATTAAATGAAGTATTTATAATATCATTTTTACTATCAAAAGTAGACAACTTAACTTGTCTTAATCCACGGTCATTCATATCCAAACAACGTTTTCAAATAATTTTATTTGGATCAATATTTAAATTACTATTTTGATAAATTTCGTTTTCAATTATTGCACTAATTAAATTATTAGCAGATGTAATTGCATGAATGTCACCTGTGAAATGCAAATTAATCTTATCAAAAGGTAATAACATTGCTTTATTACTTCCACTTCCAGTTCCTTTCATTCCAAAAACAGGACCTAAAGATGGTTCACGCAAAGCGCCAATCGTTTTAACACCAATACTATTTAAACCATCTACCAAGCCAATTGAAGTTGTAGTTTTTCCTTCACCAGCAGGTGTAGGACTCATTGATGTAACAACAATTAAATTACCAGGTTTAGATTTTTTTTTGTAATCCAAAATTTTGATAATTTCACTTGTGTAATTATCAAAATCATTAATAGCTAAATTATGTTTTCGAACAATATCTAAAATGACATTATCTTTCATTAGTTAACCTTCATTAAATTACCATTTATAGGTAATGCTACATATTTTTTAGAACAATGTTTATCAACAAAATATATTCCAGTAATACATCCAGCAAACACCAACATGAAAATTGGTAAATAAACAATTCTTCAAACATGACCAAACGAATTCAAATCTTCACTAAGTACTAAAACAAAAGGATTTAAATTCGTAATACCTTCATATACAGGAGCAGCGGCTACTAAACTTGAAAAAGTTGCATATGTTAAATAAACAAATGGAATTAACATTCCATAAATAAGGTGATTGATTAGATTAGTAGTAGCATATTTACGATTATTAGTGATGACAACAAATCCTGTAACACCAAAAAATAATGGGTCTAAAATGTGCAAGATAATGTTTGTGTATCAATGTCATGGTGCTCAACCAGCGACTTCACCAGTTGCTACTCTTGGTGGTAATAAAACACAATTGAAGATTAATCCAACAAGAATAATATAAATAGTGCAATACATTAAAAAAGAGTTATGTCTAAAAATTTTAAGACTTGGTTTAATTGTAAAAAGTAATGCAAAAAAGAAGCATAACAAATTAGTTTGAATTGTAAAAAATCTTAATTGTGTAAATCAAATTCCTGAGTAATTATTAGCAATTATGTAATTAGGGTCATATTTATTAAATGAATAAACATGTTGAATAGAATTAGGATCAATATAAAAACAACATCATATTGTTTGAACCATGAACACCATTAAACAAACAATCATGATGTATTGTCATGATTTACGATGAAATGTTTGTTTTAATTCTGGATCTGAAGCAAAGATATTTTTAAATCAAGGTTTAAAATAAGCGAAGTTTATTTCACGTAATAAATAAACAATGCCAACAATGCCACCAATTAGTGTTCAATTAAAGTAAAAGAAATAACTTTTACGTTCAACTGGTAATTGCCAGATAATTAAAAATTGAATAAGAATGGTCCACATTAACAAGAAAATACCTGCACTTCTCATAGCTGCGGCAGTTTCTGGTAACCATGCTAATTTAGTAGCAATATACTCACTAAATTGCGGACTAAACCCATAAGCAAAAAAACTTATTCATAGTATGGCAAGTACAACTTGTAAAGATGTAAGGAATAGTAATTGAAAATTTGATTTATTTTTTATAAAATCATCAGATGAAATTGATTGATAATTTTCTACTAGCATAACAGTGTAAATAATATATTATTTGTTTTTCTTTTTAGCATTAATTTTATCAATTAATATTTGACAATATTCTTTTTCAGTAATCTTTAGTTTTTTAGCAAAACAAATATTTTTAATTTTGGTAACAAAAATATAACCTGCAAAAATTATTGTAATTGTTTCTAATGCAAACATTAATGAAAAACTCAAACTTCCTTTTGTTAGAACAATTCCCAACAAAAAGAAAATATCCAATGAAACTGCACCAAAAATTACAATGATTCACATTCATAGAGAAATTTGTGAAGTATCTTTAGTTTGGTAAGTTTTAATAGCTCCATAAAGATAAGAAAAAATCAATATAAAGGCAGCAATCACACCAATTACAAAGGCCCATAATGGTATGGGTCCAAACATTGA
Source organism: uncultured Mycoplasmataceae bacterium (assembly GCA_900544585.1). GTDB lineage: Bacteria > Bacillota_I > Bacilli_A > Mycoplasmatales > Mycoplasmoidaceae > Ureaplasma. Next base: position 238,604 of record UQVX01000001.1, read on the forward strand.
ATTAGTTGAATAATTTGGATAATTCATTATTCTTTTTCTCCTTGACAATTATTGTTTTCATATTCTTCTTCAGTTAAATTTAGTTTTTTAGCTTTAATAATGTTTCTTACTTTGATGAAACTAACAATAAAAGATGAAGAACAACAAATTACTTCACAAATAATAATTAGTATCCCAGGAATACGATAACTTCATAATCACACATCATGACTAATTGGTGGTTGATTACCAACAATAATTCCAGCGTCTGGAATAACAGTTAACCCTATTCCATAAATAAGCATAAAAAAAGTCCCTATTGTCAACACAAGGTACAACATCAGGGACAGTTTAGCAGTTTTCTTTGTTTTTACTGTGTAAAACACCTGCGGAATGACAGACACACCCAACAGGCATGTACCAATCAATGTAAAAACAGTCATAGTAATACTTAATGCATTCATTTATTACATTCCTTAACTTAATAATTTTTACATAATTAATTATATAAACAAAAAAACAAGATAGAAATCTTGTTTTTAACTATTTTAAAATGGTGCCCAGAAAGGGACTTGAACCCTTAAGGTCGTAAAACCGGAAGATTTTGAGTCTTCTGCGTCTGCCATTCCGCCATCTGGGCATATACAATTCTATATTGCAATAATTAAGGTGATAATAACACCTAAAAGAATGAATAAAACAAGAATTAAGAAAGCTAAATTACGATTGAACCAATTTTGCTTCTTTGCAACTTTTGTATTCTCATATTTCCCAACATTAGGAATTTTTTTAATTACTTCAAGATTTTTCTTGTTTTTTTCCATTATTTATCTAAAACTTTAATTCCTTTATATGTCCCACATGAATGACAAACACGGTGCGGTTGAGTTAATACACCACAATTTTTGCAAGCAACTGAATTAGCAACTTCTAAATGGTGATGGCTACGACGCATCCCTTTACGTGATTTGCTAACTCTTCTTTGTTGTACTGCCATAAATTTCCTCCAAGTTATTTGCTATTGTTTTTAGATAAAAATTTTAAATACTAAATCAAACACATTAATTTTACATTAAAACAAAGCTATTTTTATATAATCTATCACAATGAGCAAATTGCTAGGATTAATAATGAGAAAAGATAGAAGACCAATTTTGATTTTATTAGCTGGTGGTAGTGGTAGTGGCAAAACAACTGTTGCTGAAGAAATTATTAAAAACCTTCCAAGTGACATTAATGGTGTTTCCATTTGCCAAGATCGTTATTACCTTGATGACAACTGTGACAAAAAAAATGATCCTATTAACTTTAATTATGATCACCCCAATGCATTTGATTGAAAATTAATGCGTGAACATTTAAAACAATTAATGAATAATCAAGTCACTAATTTACCAATTTATGACTATAAAACTCATAGTAGAAAGAGCGATATTGACATTGTTGAACCAAGAGATGTTATTATCTTTGAAGGAATTCATGCTCTACATGATGATGAAATTAATAGTTTAGCTGAATTAAAAATTTTTGTGGATACACCAAAAGATGAATCATTCATCCGTCGGTTAGAACGTGATGTTAAGAGTAGAGGTCGTAGTCTAGATGGGGTTATCAATCAATGAAGACAAACAGTTAGACCAATGTACGATGCATTTGTTGAGCCATTAAAATTAAAAGCTGATGTTATCATCCCTTGAAATGAATACCAAAGAAAAGCAGTTGAAATAATTAGACGTGGTTTGATTGATTTACACAATAATAAAAAATAATGAGTTACTATCAAAAAAGCAATTTTAAATTTACCAATCATGCAATTGCTCGAGCAAAACAAAGAATTCCGTTTTTGGGACAAATGAGTGATTTAATGATTCAATCTAAAATTTTAGAATTTTTGGAAATAATGGCTGTCCCTGATTTTATTGATAGAAACTATCAATATTTTCGGATTAATTGAGCATACCAAAATTATTTATATGTTGTAGCAACTAAAACAACAAATATTATAGTAACAATTACAACGATTAGCCATGCTAAAAAGATAAATTTACTAAGGTAGTTATTCATATGACATATGAACAAAAATTAAATGAGATTTTAGAAATTATTGACACCTTAAAACTTTATATCCAACAAGATGGTGGTGAATTTGATTTTATAAGTTATGAAAACGATATTGTAACTGTGCGCCTAAAGGGGGCATGTGTTGGTTGTGCAAGTATTGATGTTACATATGAAAGTGGATTACAAGAGTTATTGAGAGATGAAGTAGATAAAAACATTAGTGTCAAAATTATTTACTAGTCCTTATTGATGAAAGCTCAAACCTTTTCATTGTATTCATTAAATGCTTCAACAAATGGAATATGTTTAGCGTTGCTAATTGTTTGAAATTCAATATAAGGATTATGTAGATTAGCCAAATATTTTTTTGTTGCTTTAGATGGAATGACCTTGTCATTTTCGCCTGATAGAAATAACACGGGAATAGTGATGGTTTTATAAATGTAATTTAATTTGGTATAAAAAACAGGAGAAATTAATTTAACTCCTAAAAACATATACTTTCTTTTCTTAACTAAAAATCTTTCTAGTTCATAATTCAGATATTCATCTATTGTGTAACGAAGTTCATCATTAGAGGTAAATTTTGTTTCAGTTTCTAATTCTTTAATTTGTAGGGGTTCATTTCTAATGACACTGAATAAGTACTTTAATCCAATTGAACTCTTGTAAATGGCTGGATTAACAGCATTAACTAAAATGATTTTTTTTATTCTTGAAGCTAGTTTCATATAAACCAATAAACTAATGCCACCACCCATACTATGACCAATTAAAATGATATTTTTAAAATCATATTTTAAGATTTGTTCAATAAGTTCATTGGCATATTTGTTAACGTCATATTCTGATAACAATTCTTGCTTATCAGAATCAATCTTGTGACCTGAAAAATTCATTGAAAAATAATCATAGTCTTTAAAATCATTCATTAAAACAAATTCATGGTGCATATAGTATGTTGAACAGAACCCATGAACATAAATAATGACCCCTTTCTTTTTAGGGTTATTAGTTTTTAAATAAAAAAGATTTTTTTCACTAATAATTACTGCATCTTTTGTTTTCATAATTTATTCCTTATATAAAATAATATAAGTATTTAGGAGTGTTTATGAAAATTATTGCTAGTCCTGCAAACTACAATGAAGCATTATTACTACTAAAACATAATGTTGATGTTTTAGTCTTAGCCAATAATAATTACGCAGTGCGAAATGTTTATAATTGCGATTTAGAAACAATCAAAAAATTGTGTGCCCAAAAGCAAAATTCAGAAATTTGAGTTAATGTGAATGCATTCTTTTATGAACTACAAATTAAAGAATTAGAAAATTATTTAACTGAATTAAGTCAATTACAAATTGACAGAGTTATTTTTAATGACTATGCTGTTGCTCAAATTAATTATGAACAAAATCTAAATTTAAAACTTCACTATGATCCCAACACACTTGTTACTTCATATGGACAATTAGATTTTTATAAAGAAAATGGATTTAATTCAGTTAGTTTATCTAATGAATTATTTTTACCTGAAATTAAAATGATTTTAGAAAATAAAATTCCTGGTTTAGAACTATGTTTGCAAGTACATGGTTTTGCTTTGATTATGCACTCTAGATGGAACTTGGTTACTAATTTCAAAGATTATATTGAAGATAAAGATGATGAATACATTAGAAATAAAATTTACTTCATAAAAGAAGAAAAAAGAAAATATAGTAATTTAATCTTTGAAGATAATCATGGAACGCACATGTTTAGTGGTTATGAATTGTGCTTGATTAAATACTTAAAAATATTAAATGAATATGGTTTAGATTACATTAGAATCGACAATATTTTGCAATCTCAAGACAAGAACTATAGTCTTGAAATTGTCAAAATATATCAAAAAGCCTTGCAATACATTAATGAGAATCATCAAGATTTAGACTCAAAACTAGACACTGCATATAATGAGTGTTTACAGTTCGCAAAAGATGAAAATAAAGTGGCAAGTGGATTTGTTGGTGGAATTAAGGAAATTAAACATTATGAAAACATCTAATGAGTTTAGAACTGAACTATTAGCACCAGCTGGGGACATTGAAAAAGGTTATATTGCTTTAGACTATGGGGCAGATGCCATATTCTTAGGAGCAAAAGCATATTCACTAAGGGCTCATGCCTCTAATTTTGAGATTGATGACATTGATAAGATAACTAAGTATGCACATAGTAAAAATAAAAAAGTGTATTTAGTAACAAATATTATTTGTCACAACGCATTTATTAAATCCGCTAAAGAGTTTATTGCTAAATTAGTTGCTTGTGACCCAGATGGTTTCATTACCGCTGATCCATTTATTGTGCAATTATTAGCTAAAGAATTTCCCCATAAATCCATTCATATTTCCACGCAACAAAGTGTGTGCAATTCTAAAGCTGCTCTATTTTGAAAACGAAATCATGCCGAAAGAGTTGTCTTGGCGAGAGAAGTGACTTATGATGAACTTAAATTATTATTAGAAAATTTAAACCATCAAATTGAAATTGAAGTTTTTATTCATGGGGCAGTTTGTATTTCATATAGTGGTAGATGCACAATGAGTAACAATTTTAGCTTGAGAGATGCAAATACAGGTGGTTGTGCGCAATCATGTCGGTGGAAGTATACTGTCGAAAATCCTGATGTAACAAACAAGAGTAAATATTTCACAATGTCTGCTAAAGACATGGTGCAAATTAATAATATAGAAAAATTACTTGCCCTAAAAATTGATTCTTTTAAAATTGAAGGGCGGATGAAATCATTGCATTATATTGCAACAGTTGTTAATTCGTATCGTCATGCTTTGGACAATTATTATCATCATAACCCCTTAAAATTGCAAGAAATTGCTAGCGAATTATCTAAAGCTGCCAACAGAGAAACTGATACTGCATGATTTGACCCACATCCTGGGACTGATAAGATGTTGTACCATGATGAAGAAAAAAAGGTTACCCAAAACTATGCTTTTATTGTGCAAACAAAAGCTAATGATCAATACTATGAAGTGATTAATAAAAATAAAATCTGTGTTGAAGACACCATTGAAATTATTAGTCCAAGATATAATACCCCAATAAGAACTAAAATCATTGGGATGAAAAATGTTGAACATTTCAACATTAAATCATGTCCAACACCAATGAGTAAATTGTATTTACAATTTGATAAAGAAATAAACCTTGACTATCCTGATATCGGCCGAATCATTTAGTGTTCTATTAATTTATCAACTAAAACGCTAAATTCATCAATTCAACTATTCAGAATCTTCTTAGCTTCAATATAAACTTGCGGATCATTTAAATCAATGCCTAAAAGTTGAATTGTTTCTAATGGACTTAAGCTGTTGCCACTGCTCAAAAACTTAAATAAGTTTTCAATGGCATATGGTTGTTTTCTAATAATCCGGTCACTTGCAATAATTGCAGCAATTTGGCCAATGCAATATTTATAAACATAAAAATTACCAACAAAGAAATGACTAATTCTTAATGGGGTAATTAATGAATATTTATAAGGATCATTTTGATATTCATCATATGAATGTTCAACTCCTAAATATTCTTTAACTAATTCATAATAGGTTTCTGCCACTTTTTCATATGTAAATTCTTGACCATTATTGACTCATTCATTAGCAATTCATTCAAAATTACTAAACACTATTTGGCGGCTGGTTGTATTAAAAAATCCTGAAATCATTTGGTCTAAAATAACTAATTTCATTTCCAAATTATCTTGATACTTGTTCAATAAATAATGACTTAGAATCATTTCATTTGTAATTGAAGCAATTTCTGCATAAAAAATTGTTGTATCTTGATAGATATTTTGGTGTTGACCATAAAAATATGAATTCATGGAATGGCCTAATTCATGGACAAGGGTGTAGATTGATTGAATTGTTGAATCATAATTCATGGAAATGAAATACTTACTCAATCCTTTGGTTCCCCCAATCGAATATGCCCCTGTTTGTTTGTTAGGGGATGGTAAGAATGAAATCCATTTTTCATCATAAGCTTTTTGAACCAAATTTTGGTACTCAGTGCCTAAAATACTTAATGCATCTTTAGCAATCATTTTCACTTCTTCTAATGAATAAGTTTTTTCAATTTTATTTAATTCAACACTCATATCTCATGGCATTAGAGTGGATTTATTCAGCAATTGCTTTAAATATTTTTTTCTAGCATTTTGGTATTTTTGCACCAAAGGCTGATAGGTTTTAATTTCTTGATAAAGATTAAAAATAAAATCTTTATTAATTTCGTCACTAAAAGCAGTGCTATCAATATAATCTGCAAAGTGTCTTAGTTTTGCATTTGTATTTAAAGTTAAATAGTTGTAATACAAACACTTAGTTAATGTATTTCTGAATTGATAAAAGGCTTGATGAAAACTATATCATGATGTTTTTCTCAATTCTTCATCTTGAGAGCGTAAGTTTTTAAAAACATCGGCTTGAGTAGTAATTTTTACAATGTTGCCCTTGCTATCTTTGGCATCATTAAAGGTTAAATCGCTATCAGTAAGTGATGAATAAATATCATCAACTCCGCCATTGTAGATACTAATTTGTGATAACAGTAGTTCATTGTCCTTGCTCAAAACATGTGGTTCATAACGGAAAATGAGATTAAAACTACGTTGGTATTCAGAAATTTTGGGGTTCTGCAAGTATTGCATAACTTTGGCTTTATTAGCTAAAATCACATTGTCATAATCACTAAAAACTTTGTTAAATTCAATGCTTTGATTACTTAATTTTTGCAATCAACCAATTCATTGTGGATTTGATAATTCTTCTTGGTAATGGTTAGATAAATAATTATTTAAACGATTAGATAATTTAATTAAAAGTTCATTTTCAAATAAGAAATTTATGAAATTATCTTCACTATCTAAAAAGTTTTGATATAGTTCGATCAATTTATTTTGTTGGTTAATCACCTTATCATACAAGCTAGATAATGACTCATTATCTAGCAATGACTCTAAATCTCATGTATAAATATTATCTGTTTGTTGAGCCATGATTATTCCTTCACTACTAATTTTTGGTTTCTTAATGTGATAATAGCATTTTGGAACAACTGATTAATTTCATCATTAGTAAGATTTTTATTTTGCGGTTGAATCTTAATTGTAATAGTGTATGACTTAATTGCATCTTTCTCAAAAACATCAGTCAAACTGATTTTAGTAATCATGGGAATTTCTAATAGTTTTCTATTAATATCTTTTAAATCAACATGTTCTGGATTACTAAAAGTAATATCTTTATAAATTGGGTTGAGATCACTTACTTTCCAGAATGTATGGGTTGGTTTTGGTTGTTTTAATGCCAAACTTAAATTCAAACAAATAACATAAACAGGATAATTTAACTTATATTCTTTATTCAAAATATGTTGTTTGATTTGACCTACAAAACCAACTAAATTGTTGTCTTTATCGAACAAAGCAAAATTATTAACATCATAAACATTACTAAAATTAGTAACATTAAATTTTTTTCTTAATTTAAACCCTAATGTATCTTCTAGTCCTTCATACAACGCTTTATTAGTGTATACATCAGCATGTAATAAACTTTTGTCAATTGGATTTGAGAAAATATTAGTTGTCAATAGCGAACATAAAATGTCATTAGCTTCTGTGTCGCTAAATTGAATTTTTTGGATTTCAAAAATATTAGCAGATTCTTGTTTATGTTGATTGTTGTATGACAAAACATTCAACATTTCATGAACTAAATTTTTTCTTAATACTTTTCTGTCTTGAGCGATTGGGTTTTTAATCTCAATTGTAGTATCAATGCCAAATCAATTGTAGTTATCTAGTACTTTTGGACTTGTTAAGTTATAGGTTTTAACTTCAAAAAATTGCTTATTTATTAAATAATTTCTTACTTTTGTTAAATCTTGATATTGTTTATTTTGTTTGAAATCATTAATTTTAAATTGAATTGGTTCACCATTCAATTTATTAATATCAATTGCTTTTAAAATTTCTTCTGCTAAATCTGTGACATTGCTTAAATCTTTTCGGTATGCTGGAACTAAAACTTTGTAACCTAAAAAAATAACATCAATTTTATGAAAAAGATAAGCTAGTTGATTAACTCTAACTCTTGTACCTAAAAGTTTTAAAAGTTTATTTAAACTAAAGTAAATAATTTTATAACCATAAAATTTAGTTGTGCTAATAATTTCACTTGAATCAATCAATTGTACAGAAAAGTTTTTCTTTGATTGAATTCAATTAACAATGATTTTAGCTACATTATCAGCTGGAGATTTTAAATAATAACTGCATAGGTTGTCATTGTGTTCATTTAATTCATTTATTTTAGAAATGTATTCAAGTGGTAAGTTAGCAATCTCTAAATAAACATCATTGTGTTCATAATTAGAAACAAAATTCTTTGATAAATACATGCCTGTGACAGTTACAATTTCATCATTAGCATTTTTAGTCACAATTGTGCCTTTATGCAATTTATGAAGCTTGTTGTTAGCATCAACAAATTCTGATTCATTATCTAGTTCACAAACATACAATTTATCACCTACTAGTTGTTTGTCCAAACAAAATGTTGGTTGAGCAAACAAAATTGTTAATAAACTAGCGAAATCAGAATGATTATCTTGTACCTTAATTCCGCTATTAATTAAAACCATTTTTAATTTTCAAATATTTTCAATGCTTGGAGTTAATTTCAAATCTAGTAGATGGTAAGCAATTTTATAATCTGTATTAATGGTTAAAATATCAGGATGTTTTTTAAATAAATTAGTAAATTTTGACAATAAAGGGTCTTTAGGTAACTTGGTAGTGAAATTGAATTGAAGATTTAATTCATTAGCTAAAAAATATAATCCATTTAGCTCAGGACGATTACTTGGTAAACTTAAATCAAAGATTGTATCATTAAACCCATACTCATCAAAAAAAGTGTCAGGATTAAGTTTGTAGTGATAAGGAATTTGAATAATTCCATCGGAGTCTTTTTCACTAATAAATTGGGTCATGCTAGTTAAAATTTCTTTTAAACTACATAACATCCCATGGGATCATACACCTCTAATTTCTCTATTTTCAATTGTTACACCAGGTTGGATTTCACAACCTGGTGATGCAACAACAACTCATTGATTGCTCTCTAAATTACTTGCCCCACAAACAATTTCTACTTTTTTTTCATCAACAACGACATCACAAATATTTAAATGGTCGCTATCTGGATGTTTTTTAAAACTTATCAAACGACCAAGTTTTAAACTATTACTTACATTATTTTTAACAACACTTTCTACTTCTACCCCAATTGCATTCAAAGCTGCAATTAGGTCATTGTCACTAATAAGTGAGAAATTAGGATTAATCTTGTTTAATAAATTTCTTGATAATAACATTTATAACTCCTAATTATTTTTTAAATTGTTTGATGAAAGCAAAATTATTATTGTAAAAATCACGAATATCACTAATTCCATACTTTAGCATTGCAATTCGTTCAATACCAATGCCCGCAGCCAATCCAACACTATTTTTGATATCAGCTAATCGTAAAACATTCATATTTAATAAACCAGCCCCCAAAATTTCAATTCAACCAGTTTTTTTACAAATACTACAGCCTTTTTGTTGACATTTAAAACAACTAACATCAACCTCAAAACTAGGTTCAGTGAAAGGGAAATAAGATAAACGGTATCTAGTTTGAATATCATTATTTTCAAATAAATATTTAAGAAATGAATCTATTAATCACTTTAAGTTAGCAACATTAATGTTCTTGTTGACTCATACTAAATCTAGTTGAGTAAATTGGTGGCTATGTGTCGCATCGTCATCATCTTTACGATAAACATTGCCATATGATAGCACTCTAATGTCATCATTTTTATTTTGGTAAATTTTTTGGGCTGTTGTCACAGTGCAATGAGTTCTTAATAATAATTCCTCATTAATAAAAAATGAATCTTGCATGTTGCGACTAGGATGATTTTTGGGAATATTTAAATTATGAAAATTAAATTGGTCAGTTACAACTTCATTACCACTAACTACTTCAAAATTTAATTGCTCAAAAAATTTAATTGCATCATCTAAAACAATATTAAGTAAATGCATCGAACCATTCTTTAAAAAATGATTCTTCATAGCATAATCAGATAAATTTACAATTTGGTCATTTGAATTATTGTATGAACTACTATGTTGTTCAAATAATTCATCAATTTCTTTTTTTAATTCATTTAGTTGTTGACCAAAAGTTTTTTTATCATCAACAGTTTTAAGTTGTTGATAGAGAGGTGCAATTTCAGTTTTTAAAAAAATATTCTTAATCTCAATTAATTTAGTTTGATTAGGAGCATTTTTTAATTGCTCTGCTAACTTATTTAGATATTCCTGTTTGTTGATCATGACTAGCACCTTTTTTAAATACTTTTACAAAGTTATATTTTATTCAATCTTTATTGCTTGATAAAAATGAACTAAAGTTAAGCCCAATTAGAATAATGAAAAAACTACTAACTCCTACCATTCCAGCATAGATAAATTTTCATTTAAATTCATTGGTTGTTTTTAAATTTTCATTAAGAAAGATAGCACCTACAACCAAACAAGCTATTAATCCAATTAAAACTATGATTGTTGAGCAAAAAATTAACCATTTTATTTTATTAGATTTTGACATCATTAATTCTTTCTTAAATTATTTTGTGGAATAATAAACTTCTGCAATGTATGTTTATGAGAATTAATTTTATGTCATGTTTTAATTTTTTGCTCAACCTTAGATGGAACTTTTTGGTATTGTAAATAATTATCAAGGTCATGATAATTAATTCCTAATTCAGACTCATCAGTTTGGCCTCAATACAAATCAGCAGATGGGGTTTTATTAATAATTTCAGCTGGTAATTTGAATTCTTGGGCTAGTTCATAAATTTCGGATTTACTAAAATTCAGTAATGGGTAAACATCCCCTAGTGAATCACCATTTTTAGTAAAATACCCTAAATAATATTCATCATAGTTTAAACAACTAACAATCAAGGAATTGTTTTCAAAGGCTAGGCTTGATAAATAAATGAAACGTAGTTTGGGTTTAAGGTTGTAACAATTATTTTTGTTATGGATTTTAAATGTTTTAACAGTCTTTTTAAAAAGCTTAGTTAAATCAATACATTCTATTTTGATATCTAAATTCTTACTAATTAATGAAACATCTTTTTTATTAATAGGATTAGATTCAATCGGCAAATAATAAGCTTTAATCTTTTGCTTACCAAAGCAATTGATTAACATTTTTAAAGCAACTGCGCTGTCGATGCCGCCACTAATACCAATAACAAAATAATCTTTTTTACTATCATTAAATGTCTTTTTAATGATGTTCATAACAGCTGAATATTTATTATTTTTCATAATTTAAATTGACACCATAAATTCTGATGGTGTCACCTTCTTGGATTCCCATAGCTTCTAAATCACTCATCATGCTTGTGTTAGCAATTTTTTGATTAAGACGAATTAGGTTATCTGGTGTGTTAATAGGAATACGGTAAGTTCAATATTCTAAATAGTCACAAAACACATCATAGATATGTTCCTTCTCGCAGGTTATCCTAATTGTTTTATCTAAAATATCTTCTTTATTGGTTGGTTGTGTATCAGTTCATAACACAATATCTTCTGATTGAGAATTATTGAGTTTGGACTGCATTAATTCTAAAAAGTAATTTTTGAGTTCCATCAACCCCTCATCAGTTAAACATGATGTTTTAAAGATTGGATATTTACTAAAATGTTGAACAACTTTTTGTCAGTTTTGTTCAGCATCTGGCTCATCACTTTTATTAGCAACAATGATAATTTGTTTATCTAACAATTTATCGTTGTAAAGTTGTAGTTCATTAAAGATTGTTTGCATTGAAGCAATAATATCCTCATTGTCAAATGATGATAATGATACAACATGACACAAGATCTTACATCTTTCAATATGTCTTAGAAATTCATGACCAAGTCCAATTCCTTTGGATGCACCAGCAATTAAACCAGGAATGTCAGCAATAATTATTTTAGAACCATTATTATCGATTGTTCCAAGCGAAGGAATAAGAGTGGTAAATTGGTAGTCTGCAATTTTGGGACGAGCATTAGTTAGACAAGAAATTAAGGATGACTTACCTGCATTTGGTAAGCCAATCAATCCAATATCAGAAATCTGTTTTAATTCTAAGATTACCTCAAAACAGTCGCCTTTTTCACCACGTTCATATAGTGTTGGGGCTTTGTTAAAACCTGATTTAAAAAAAGCATTGCCATGTCCGCCTTTGCCACCATTAGCAATTAAGTAGGCTTTATTATGAATTAAAATATCTGCAATAACTTCATTAGTTAATGCATTTCTAACAATTGTGCCTAATGGTACTTGAACGTAAACATCATCAGCGTTGTGGCCATACATGTTTTTAATGCCACCATTTTCTCCATTTTTAGCAATAATCTTCTTTTTATAATTTAAATATTCTAAAGAAGTCTCATTGTTATTGCCAACAAAATAAATGTTGCCACCATTGCCACCATTGCCACCAGCAGGACCACCTAATGGAACATGTGCTTCTCTTCGTCAAGAAACAATCCCGTCACCACCATTACCAGCTTTTATTAAAACTTTACAACGATCTATAAAAGACATTTTTTATTCGATTTCTTATAAAATAATTCTTATATATTTTACTAAATCATTTTTTAAAATTAAGTTTTAAAATTATACATGTAATTAAATACATAAGCATAAAAATTGAGGATAAAATGGCTTCTATTCTAGAGACAATTAAAAATACAAAACAACCTAAAAATGGATTTTTAGCACCAAGTCAATTTAAAGAAATTTTTTTAAATGATGAGCTAGAAATTACTAATGAAGAAAATATTCCTTTAAGTCTTGTAGGAATTGTTATTGACTATATGACAAGATTTTTATTGATTGGTGATGCAAGAAATTGTTTTAGAGTATCATTAGCAGGGGCGATGGCTGTCAATGAATTTGACAAAGCTAAGGAACTGTTAGACACTATCGATGGATTAAATGACCAATCTATTGTGGCAGCATGTAAATTAGTTGGTTATGATATTTGCTTTAGAGAACACCCAAGACTATTCAAACCAATTGAAACTATCAACCCAGATGCTCAAACCATTAGCAACATTAAAGCAATGATTATAAGATGTTCATCATTTGCCAAAGAATTTGGACCAATCATTAAAGAAGGAATCACATTTGAAGGTGGATACACTGACAAAATTACAGCTGGGGATGGTGACTTTTTAACTGATGGAACAATGTGAGACATTAAATTATCAGCTGATGGTATTGACACTAACAATACATTACAATTATTAATTCACTACATTATGGGTAAACATTCAAATTATCCCGAATTACAAAATGTTTATAAAATTGGTTTTTTCAACCCAAGATTGAACAGAATATATTTAATGGATGCTAGTGATATTGATCCTAATGTTATTAGTGAAGTTGAAAAAAGTGTAATTGGTTACTAATTAAAATTAAAGAACTTATCAAAATAAGCAGCAAGTCAATAATGACTTGCTGCTTTTTTTCTATCCTATTCTCAGATTTATTAGTTGTGAATCTTGACATAGCAGGTAAAATATCGTCAATTTCAGTACCATTTGTTTTAAGAAATTTTTGTTGAAAACAACTGTTAATGAAATTATGGGTTTCGTCTGGTTTTAATTTGTGTTTTGTAATGATTACTTCTAATTCAATGTTTCTTTGCTCATTAATAAAACTATTAAAGCTATCATAAATTGAATTATCGCTTTCATCATTTAATGAATTAATAAATGCAATAATCAAATCTTTTTTATTTATAAATTCATATGATGAATCAAGAATCTTGTTAATTCTAGCTAGATTATCATTTTTTGTGTCTATCTTAACATATTCATGTATTAATTGAAAAATATATTCTAAATTAATATAAATTTGTTGAACTAATGTTGTTTCAAAAGATATACACTGCCTGGTTTTAAATCCATATCGTCAAGCAAGTCTTGAATTAAGGTTTTGATTTGGGTTTTAAAAGTTCATACATATTGACGTTGAAAATAAAGAACTTTGATGTGCCTATTTTCTTTTAAGAAATCTTTAATACTTAGACAATCAGCTTTAATATCTTTAATAATAAGTTTTAGTATAAACGATTAAAATTAAAATAACTAAATATTAAGATGATATATTAAAAAATCCGATATAATGCCGATAGTTAAGTAATCTGTGATTTACATCGTAGTTTTACGATAGTTTTCTCTGTACCAGTCAATGTGTTTTAAAATATCACTGAGTTGTTTGATGTCAGCATCATGGTCATAAATCCAAGCAAAGATGTCCTGGCTTAATGGTTTATGAATATCAAAATAATCTAAGATAGCACATGGAATTCAACCCCTGTAGTTAGCATTAAACATGGTCTCTTCAATTTTCTCATAGCTATAATTTTCAGAGAAATACTTTACTAAGATACTTTTGATTGTCTTATCATCAATTTTTTCCCGTCTAAAATTAGCTTCATTTTTAAAGATGTACTCTAATTTTTGAGCAAGCAAATCATGCTTTATTGCAATAGATTCCAACAAGATATGTTCATTGACTTGAGCCTTAATCTCTTTAAAATCATAGATTTTAGTAAACTTGTCAAATATCTGGATTGCCCGAGCTTTTATCTCATCAATTGTCCAAGCAGACTTTGCAATGATTTCATTATTAAACCAAAATTCGTCATTTTGCATTTCCTGTTTTTTATCATTGAAACTTTTATTAGAATAAACAGAATTGTATGGAGTTAAGGTTAAGTTACCAATGGTATGCATATAAGTTTCTGCTTCATCAGGAGATACATCTCAGTTAGCCTCATATTTTTGGGGCAAAATATGCTCAACTGAGGCATTGCTAAAGTCATACTTAATTTTTGAATCCCCAGTTAATAACCTTATTAAAAATAACCTTGTAAACTCGCTATTTTTGTGATAAATTTTAGTGGATGCAAAGCCTTGCTTAATGGCAATTTCATTAGGAACACAATATTTGACTTCATGACCCATAGGTCTGTTTTGCGGCAAATAAATTAGATTAGCATACAAACTAGCCACAAAAGCAGGGTATTGGTCTTGTTGTTTAATAATGTCTCCTAAGATTTTAGGGATTGCCCGAGTGATTTCTTTTTCATTTTTATCAGCAAACTCACGGCTGATAATGTAGTACTCCAAAATTCTTAAAGCAGTCTTTAATTCATTAGGATGGGTAATGTAAATTTGGTTAGACTCATTAATATATGAGTATTGCTTCATAATATGAATCAACAGTACAGCATAAGTGTTGAACCTAGAGACAATAATGATAAGTTCATTATTATTTAAATCACTTTTAAACTCATTTAGTTTAAGATATTTGTAATATCTAGCAAAGCTAAGATATTCTTTTAATAAGACATCTAAATTAACTAGATAATTAGTGTTTTTTAGTTCTAGATAGGCATTAAAAATTTTCTTGTTTTCTTTATTGGGAATATTGAAAGTAGTGTAAGCAATAAAATGTCTTAACAGTAGACTACTATCCTTACCTAAGTAAGAAGTTAGTTCGTCCAACTGATTATTTCATGTTTCAATTTTAGTATCAATATCTTTATTGTCTTTATATTCAAAAGATAATGAAGAAATGATATCATTTTTGAACATATCATAAGCTGATAATTCTTCACCAGTGGAATTGATTTTAGAAAAGATAATGTTTTCATTTAAATTATTTTTTATCTCAATCTGGGTGATGATTGAGAAATTAAGTAATTTATTAAAAAAATGATTAATTTTATCTTCATTAAAATGTGAATCAAGATACTTTTGAATCTCTAAAAAATTGCAATAGTAATTGCTATTAGAAGTTGTATTATCTAGTGATGTATTTTTAATAACATGGTATATGAGATTTTTAAGCAAGTTCTTGTTTTTGACATTGAATAAATCAAAGTCAAAAAATTCTAATAGATCCGTTATCATTTTCTTGTTTTCATCATTTAAGTGTGGATGCTGATAGATGGCAGCAATCAATAAAAATATTGTTGTTATTCTTTGTTGACCATCAATTATTAATCTATATTTAGAGTCATATTTAACAATAATCGTCCCAAGAAAATAGGATGAACCAGGATTAACATTCATATCCTCAGTTAAATCATCAATTAATGTTTTAATTTGAGTTTTAAATTTTCAAACATATTGACGTTGAAAATAGGGAATTTTAATGTATTTATTTTCTTTTAATAATTCTTTAATAGATAAGCATTTTGAATCAATATCTCTTGACATAATCAGTTTCAGTATAACATTAATGAAATAACAATGGAAAATAATTATGTTAATTAGTTGAGATTAGTCGTGAAAATCACCATATTCTAATGGGATTAAGATGTATAAATGTTTTGATTTATTATCATCTTTACAATGCTCATTATGACTCGCGTTAAAGTGCTTATTAGGCTTGACATGAAATAAATATGACGCCAATCTTTTTTGATCCTTGTTTTTATCACATGGAATTTTAGTTTTAACTATCATGTAATCAATAAGTACTTTTTCATACATTTGTTGTATAGCATCTTTATATTTTTGAACTTTACCAGGCTTGGCATATTTTTCTTTAATCTTAGGTTCAAGACCTGTGTAAAACAAGCAACTGTTGTTGTCATTGCTTGTTAATTTATTATGAAATACAATAAACTCATTATCTTTACACATATGTTTTAATTCATTGTATTTCTTGTGTAAAGCAATAAAAGACTTTAAGATTTCAAAATTATTTTCAAAACTTTTGGAAATGCTTCTAGGGTCAATATTTAAAATTAAAAGCTCTGACTCAAAGTTTATTTCAGGCATATATTAAAAAAAGATTCTGGCAAATTCATCTTGAATTTCTTTAGCAGAAATTACTTTATCTTTCTTTTCATAATGATTTTTTCATGAATCTAATGTGTGAGTGTAATCAACTAATTCTCAAACTGAAAATCCCAAAAGTTTAATGATCATTTTTTTTAATTGATTTTTTTGATCAATGCTTAATTGGTCAATATCAATAGGTTTAACCAACTCTAGATTATGACGATAATTTGTTTCAACAGGACCATATTTTCATGCTTCAAAATTGGGTTGTCACAATTCAATGTTGTAATGGTTATAAAATCTACCATAGATTAAAAACAACATTTTGTGCATTTGTAATTCTGTTACTATGCTAGATTCTTCTGTCCCTTCACTTAATCCAGCATTTACTTCATTAATGTATTGAACTATATCTTTATTTTCATGCATTATAACAACACCTAACTTTCTATTGGCACTCTCTAAAATCATCTTCCATAATGAAGATATTCTTATTCATCATCTCTGACATTAAATTATTCTTTGGCTAATCTAGTTAAAAGATCTATACAATATTTGTAATTTTCAGTCTTTTTTCATTCTTCCATGATTTTCTTTGTTCTTTCAGGGTCATCTCATCTTGGTGTATTTTTACTCATATTTGAAACTCCTCCTGTAGTTATTAGTACTCTTTAATAACCAAAAATGCTAATTATTAAATACTTACCAATAACAATAATTAATATTAATTATAGATTACAAATGAGACGAAAAATGAAAAAAGCTACTAGTCATTAAACTAGTAGCTTTAAGTTTTTAAAATGGAGCGGGTAATGAGAATCGAACTCACATTAATAGCTTGGAAGGCTATAGTTCTACCATTGAACTATACCCGCAATAATGGTGCTGGAAGAGGGACTTGAACCCTCACGTCCTCGCGGACACAGGATTTTAAGTCCTGTGCGTCTACCATTCCGCCACTCCAGCAAAGTGGTGCCCCATACAGGACTTGAACCTGTGACCCCTTCATTAAAAGTGAAATGCTCTACCGCTGAGCTAATGAGGCAATAATTTTTGTAGTGTCTTATATTGGAATTGCACCAATATCAATCATATGGTTTTACTATTAAACTAATAAGACATGTGGCTGGCCTGGTAGGGATCGAACCTACGCGTGGAAGAATCAAAATCTTCTGCCTTACCGCTTGGCTACAGGCCAATAATGGTGGACAGAGTTGGATTCGAACCAACGAAACCGGGGTGGCTGATTTACAGTCAGCTGCGTTTGGCCACTTCGCTATCTGTCCAAAGTGTTATGCTTTTTTCACAAAACACAATGATTATTTTAACAAAATAATATATTAATGATTATTTTTTTATTTTTTCAATTTTTACCCTATAAGGTTTTTCAATACCTTTAACTTCAACGGTGTCACCCTTTTTTAATCCAATGATGCTTTTTGCTAGTGGAGATTCATTAGAAATTTTAAAGTTTTCTGGATCAGAACCTTCTGAACCAACAATTGTAAATGAATATTCTTTATTGTCTTGATAATCAAAAACAGTCACTGTGCAACCAATTGAAACAACATTAACATCAATTGTTGATGAATCAATAATTGTAGAATTTTCTAAAATATGTTTAATCTTTTGAATTTGTTCTTCAATTCTACCTTGTTCATTTTTTGCAGCATCATAGTCAGCATTTTCAGATAAGTCACCTTGTTCTCTAGCATCTTGAATCTGTTTAATAATTTCTGGTCTACGAACATTAATTAGAAAATCTAATTCTGTTTCTAATTTTTGCTTATCTTCTAAAGTTAAAAGTTGTTTATCATTATTAGACATATTTATTTTGTTCCTATTTATAGAATGATTATAACTATATGATTATATATTAATTTTGCACTTTAACCAAGGCGTGCTTAATTACTTTATCATTAAATTTGTATGCAGGACTCAAAACTTCCACTACTGTATTGGAAGCAAAATTTTCTTGATTCACCATTTCAAATGCTGACATATATTTTTCATCAAATGGATCACCAACTTTAATATCCACACATACAATATCCATTTCTGCTAAGCCACGACTAAAAAGGTCTAAAATCATTTTGAAACCAACAAGGTACTTTTCTACTTCCTTGCTAGTAACATTAGAATTAACAATGGTTGTCAATTGATTAATACAATCTAAAAACATGCCAAACTTCTTTTCTACATAATTATTGATTTTGCTATTCAATTCGTCATTGAACCTTGTTTCTAATTCCTGTTGTTTTTGTTTCACAAGTTCTTGAGCCTCATTAGCTTTTGCTGTGACTTTTTCAATATAGCTAACATTCAAGTTTTTTAATTCATGTTCTAAGTTGCCTAATTGTTCTTGTAATTTTATAATCTCTTGCTTTAAAGTTTCATTTTCAGCAACTAATGGGTTATCTTGTTGCTTATCACTTTCAGTTTGAATTTCTTCTTCTGGTTGAACATCATTTTGTTTAGTATTTTTACTGCTCATTATTTAATCTCCTTTAATAATTTATTATTCCAATCAATAATCTCTTGATTTTTTGAATTGGATGCAAGAATTTTTTTAATTACTTCAACTTCAGATTTACTTAGTGGATTTGGTTTAGCAAATTTTATAGTCACAATTAAATTGCCCGCACTATTATTGAATAATAGTTTCTTGCGCTCATTTTTTACACCATATCCTGGCACTCTAACCTTATCTTCATCTCTAGTGTTAGCAGGAATGTCAATTTCGACTTCCCCATATGGACTAACGACTTTAGTTTTTCCGCCAACAATTGCCAATAACGGATCAACATAGCCAATGACATAAATATCATTGCCTTGACGTTGGAAATATTTAGAAGGTAGAATATCAACATGCAAATACAAGTTACCAATATTTTTACCAATTTCATTACCACGATTGGAAACTGTTAATTGGTCACCTTGGTCAATACCAGCAGGAATAGAAATAGTTAATTTAACTTCTTCATCAACTAATTTCTTACCTTTACATTTCTTACATTTGTTCTTAATAACAGTGCCAATTCCATCACAGTTAGTACAAATTTGTTGTGAACTCATGACGCCAAAACCAGTTCTTACCTCACGAGTGACATATCCATGACCATGACAAGTTGGACATTCTTCAGCCCCACTTTTATCTTCTGAACCTGTCCCATTACATGAACTACAATTCTTTTTTCTAGTGTAAACAATTTTCTTGTCTCCACCTTTTATGGCATCAATAAAATTTATTTTTAAAATAAGTTCAATGTCTGGATTGATTTCATTTCTTGATTGTTGTCTTGATGATCTTGAGCTTGATGAAAATCCTGAAAAACCACCAAACATTTGGTTAATTATGTCATCAAGATCACCCATTCCCCCAAATTCAAAACCTGAAAAACCACTAGCACCTTGGTAACCTTGTGTAGATTGGTGTCCAAATTGGTCGTATGCTTGTCTTTTCTGAGGATCAGATAAAACTTCATATGCTTCATTTATTTCTTTAAATTTTTCTTCAGCATCTGCTGCCTTGTTAACATCTGGATGATATTTTTTTGCTAGAGTTCGAAAGGCTTTTTTGATTTCATCTGTACTGGCTGATTTATTAATTCCTAAAACATCATAATAATCACGTTTATTTGCCATTCTAATTCCTTATTTTCTAAATGTATTAATATATTTTAGCATTTAAATACCTAGAGTGCTATTTTGACTTTATTTTTGGTTTAAAAGTATATAATTTAACAAAGGAGAGATGTATGAAAAAAAGTCCAGTTATTAGTAGTGCACTTAATGAACATTACAATCTAAATTTTCAATTAGGAATTGAGTATCTATCTTTAAGTCAACAAGTTTATAACATTGGTATGCAAAACCTTGCTAATTACATCAAGAAGTTAGCAGAAGACAAATTAACAATTCATAAAGATAAATTGTTTAACTATTTAGTTAATCAAAACATTGCCATTGATGGTAAAATCCAAACTTCAACTTGTAAAACATATGCAAAACCAGTTGAAATGGTAAAACACATCTTGGATCATGAAGAAAATGTTAAAGAGAAGATTTTGGAATTAAGTAACTTGTCCTTAAAAGAAAATGACCATGAAACTTTTCATTTCTTAACATGATTTGTCAATGATGGTGTCAAGGACTATGGTGAAGTAAAAAATATTTATAATTTGTTTAGTTTATCAGATGATATTCTAGCCATCGATCAAAGTGTTAAAGATCTAGATTACTAGGTTATTAATTCATTCAGGTATTGTTACTTTTGATGCTATTTCTATAGTTAGTACTACAGTATTTGCATTGAATAATTTGTTGATAATTTTGATTTTATTTGTATTAACAAAATGATCAACTTGTTTATACAATGAGTAACTGAATTCTAACTTAATGGTTTTAGTTTCAAAGTATTCAACTAAGTTATTTTCAATTAGCTGTTGTGCAGCTATAACATAACTTCTCATCAGGTTACCTGTACCTAATTTAGTTCCACCAAAATATCTAACTACTATAATTAAGCAGTTAGATATTTTTTGTTTTAGAAGCAATTCTAAGATTGGGTATCCGGCAGTATGATGAGGCTCACCATTATCATCATATTTTTGGATTTCTTGATTACTTCCTAAAACATATGCATAACAAATGTGGCTAGCATCGCTATATTTATCTTTAAAACTAATGAGAATTTCTTTAATTTGTGCCAAATTTTGCACATAATAACTAAATCCTAAAAATTTAGATTTGTTGATAATATAACTACTTTGTGTTGGTTTAACTAGGATTTGCATTTGTATTATTAATTATCTAATTATTTAACTAATAATTAATAATTATTGTTAAACTTATAATTGTTATTAGTTTGCAAAAATAACAATATCATTAATAAAAAATCACAATGAAAGAAACAAATGTCAAACGATAAGATTAAATTATCAGGAATAATTGAGGAAATTTTTCCAGGTTCAAAATTTAAGGTTAAACTAGAAAATTCATTAACTATTAATTGCACATTGTCAGGGAAAATGAAAATTAACTCAATTAGAGTACTTCCTGGTGATAAAGTAGATGTTGAAGTCAGTCCATATGATGTTACCCAAGGAATCATCACCTACCGGCACAAATAATATAACGCAATTATGTTTGGCGAGTGCATTTTTAGCGCTAATTATTGTTACTAGACTAGTTAGCATTATGCTGGGTCCATTTATTTTAGGTTATAGTTTACAACTGCATTACATCCCTTATTCATTAGGATTAATTTATTTAAAAGACTATAAGTATAAATTAGGGTTGTTCATTTTTGCACCATTAATATTGATTGTTTTTACTATTGGCGTTAATCCCATATTTGATTATGTCTTAACAATGTATTCTTTCTTTATGTTGTTAATAATCAAATTTAAAGACTACGTAATCAAAAAACAAATTATCATCTTGCTAGTAGTAATGTTTTTTAATTTTAATTTGGCAAATTTATGAAATGTTATTTCAGGTGTGGTGTTCTATCGTGTAACATGAAGTTATAGTTTTGTTTTTAATGCTATTTTTAATGCAATAAATTTTGCCATCATAACCCCAATATTTTTAATGTCATATAAAATTATTACTACCTATCAGAAAAATATTAATTATGAATTCACAAATTAACCGAGATCCTTATAAATTAACACCAGGTAAAACTGTGATGATCCATGCCTATAAATTCAATGGATGACTTTATCGTTGTTGGGATTTTCCTAAAGTGATTGCTGACAATGAAAAATATACAATTGTAGATTTAACAAACATTAAGATTATTTCTGCAGAAAAAAACTCAATGCGTTCTTTTGTTAATTGAAGCAATAAACAAGCATTTTGAGTGTTTATGAAAAAAAAATGATTCAATTTCAGAATTAGTAAATCAAATGTTGGTTACAAAATTTACATCAATCTTGCAACTCCATTTATTTATGAGGAATCAGCCATAAAATATTATGATTTAGATTTAGATTTTAAATATTATAGCAATGGGGTGTGAAGTGAAGTGGATATTAAAGATTTGGATGAAAATTCCCGGAAGTTTAATTATCCTGCAAAGTTAATTGATATCATTCATGACGTTGAAAAAGAAATTTGAGAATTAATTAATAAAGGATTTTTTAATAAGTTTATTGAACCAAATTATTTAGAGGCAATTAATGACCTCATGAATAAATATAAAGAAATAAATCATAAAGTGGATAGCGATATTGAAAATGAACAATAAAATCACATTAAATGATGAAGTTATTAAATACTATGATGAATTATTAAGTAATATTAAAAAAGATTTTGCTAATGGGCAACATCAAAAAGCAATTGAAAGATTACAAGAGGAATTAGAACAAACTTATATCCCTTTTGAATATCAACAAATTTTTGAACACGAATTACATCTCTTACAAACAGAATATCGTTACTTGCAAATTGATGAAAAAATTAAAAAATTACCCCAAGATAAAATGATGGAGCAAATTACTGCCAACAACAAATTTAATGTATATTTGTTAGATTATTTTTTGCAATTATTTCATAACCAACTTACAGATAAAGATTATTTCGTTATTGGTGAATGACTAAAATCAACTATTTTAGACAACACCCAAAAATTTTATGTTTTGGATAGTTTGGCACACTTTAACATTGACAAAGATTTTATTTTTTACAATCATTTGGTGCAAGATGACGTTGTATTAAATACATTAAATTTTCATGGTCATGAAAATTTTAAAAATTACAACATCACTCTAGACATCATTGAAAAAACATTATTTAAAGACCCAATTGTCACAAAATTTGCCGAAGATTTATTAAATGCTGTTACAACTCATTATTTTCCTAGTTTTATTTTTAATGATCCTGAAAATTTAGCAAAAATTATTTTAAAAATTATTAATAATAGCATGAATTTTGTGCAACTAGATTTGGCAGATTTATCAGAAGATGAACGTAAGGTTTACAAAATTTTTCTAGATTTACAATCTAGTGAATCTATCTAATTTATATATATTGATATAATTTATTAGGAATGTTTAAAAACATTGATCTATTGGAGAAAATTATTATGAAAATAACAAATGTTGACCAACAAAAAAATGCTGTTATTTTTACAGTAGAAGTAGACAAAAATCTTTGACAAAAAAGTTTTAAAAAAGCAATGGCAGATGCAGCTAAAAACATTAGAATTGAAGGTTTTAGACCTGGGAAAACTCCGCTTAATCTAGTTGAAAAAAGAATTAATCGTGGTGATGTGTACCAAAAAGCTGCTAACAACACCATTAATGAAGTATTAATTAATTTGGAAGAAAGTCCAGAATTCAAAAATGATAAATATGAATTACTAGACCGTCCCAGTGTTGATATTAAAAATGTTAATGATGATGAATTAACATTGTCATTTAGCTATGATATCATGCCAAAAGTTACGATTAAAGATTATAGTCAACTTGAATTAAATTGAGATAAACATAAGGTTGTTGAAGATAAAGATGTTGACCATGAAGCAAATGCATGATTACAAAGTAGTAAAAAACTTTTAGATGTAACAGATAGAAGTTTAGCAAAAGATGATATTGCAATAATTGATTTTGTTGGTTCAATTGATGGTGTGGAATTTTTAGGTGGAAAAGGTGAAAATTTTAGTTTAAAGATTGGTTCTAAACAATTCATTGATAATTTTGAAGACCAATTAATTGGAATGAACATTAATGATAGTAAAACTATCACTGTTAAATTCCCTAAAGACTACCACGCTAAAGAGTATGCAAATAAAAAAGCTGATTTTAAAGTAGACTTAAAGGCAATTAAGAAGGAATATGACCTTAAATTAGATGATGATTTTGTTAAATCATTAAATTTGGATGATGTAAAAACTGTTAAAGAATTTAAAGACTACATCAAAAAACATTTACAAGAAAGAAATAATAGTATTTTAAAAACTGACATTCAAAAAGATTTGCTACTGAAGCTAATTGAATTAGTTGAATTAGATTACATTCCTAAAGGTTTGTTATTTGATGAAAAAAGAAGAATTGAACAAATCTTCATGAATCGGTTAAAAGAACAAAAAACAAACTTCAACAAATATTTGAAAGATAACAATCTTAAAGTTGAAGATGTTAACAAAGTGATTGAACAAGATGCAATTAACTCTATTAAATATGCATTAGCAATTGAAAAAATTGCTGATGATAATAAATTAAATATCACTGATGAAGATTATAAGTCATACGCTGGCAAATTAGCTAAGTTGTACAATCTAGCACTAGAAGATGTCTTAGATAAAATGAAAGCTAATGAAGAATGAATTAAAGAAGACTTGTTAAATGATAGAGTAATTGATCATATCATTGCTGTCAATGTCAAGAACTTGCCTGCTAAGTCTAGCAAAAAAGACAAAGAAGGAAAAGAAGAAAAACCAAAAACAACAAAGACTGCAACTAAAACAAAGTCAACAACTAAAACTACAAAATAAAATCCATAAACTAACCATTTTTAAAGGTTAGTTTTATTTTTTAATTTGATTTATTAGCAATCTAATAATATGAGTGCTAAAAGATTATATTTTATGTTAGGATATAGATAACATTTTTAGTAAAGGAGTGTAGTAAATTGAGTAAACAACCATTACCAATTATTGCTACTAGAGGGCTTGTAGTATTACCTAAAACTGATCTTGCCATTGAAATCGGTAGACAAAAATCCATTCAGGCTCTAGAATTAGCTATTGCTAATAAATCACAAGTTATTGTTGTTACCCAAATGAATCCTGATTTAGATGATCCTAAATCCAAAGATCTTAGCACAGTTGGGACACTGGCTAAAATTAAAAAAGCTAAGAAAAATGAGGATGACAATGATTATTCAATTGTTGTAACAGGTTTGAAACCTGTCATCTTACAATTACCAAGCGGTAATGAAGAACTACCTTTAACATGTGATTATAAAGAATTAGAAGAAAAAATTGAATTTGAAGAAGATTATTTAGCTGATTTACAGACATTAATTATTCAAGCAATTGAAAAAAATATTCCTTTTAATGATAAATATTTTAATGTGGCTCAAAAAATTCCATCATCTGAAGAAGTAAAGCCAAATGAATATTTGGCATTGCTAAATAATCTGTTAATGGCGTTTAATTATGATGATTTTCAAACATTGTTAGATGCTTTAATTGGTCAAGATACAAAAACAAAACAAGAAGTTTTTACAGATGCATTATTAAGAAAGATGCCTGATGAAAAAGCCCAATCCAATGTTGATAATTTAATTAATAAAAAAATCAATGAAAGCTTGTCTAAACAACAAAAAGAATTCTATTTAAGAGAACGTTTAAAAGCTATCAAAGAAGAATTGAAAATGATTTCTTCACGTGATGAAGAAATTGATGCCATCAAAACAAGATTAAATAAAGAACCATTCCCTGAACACATTAAGCAAAAAATTCTTCGTGAAATCAATAAATATGAGCAAGCCAATCCTAATGAAACTTCCATTATCAAGTCATACATTGATTGACTAATGTCTATTCCATGATGACAAGAAAGTCAAGATAATGAAGATTTAGTAAGTGTTTCTAACATTTTAAATAAGAATCACTATGGAATCGACAAAGTTAAGGAAAGAATTATTGAATACTTAGCTGTTAAAATTCAAAATAAAAATGCCAAGGGACCAATTATTTGTTTAGTTGGACCTCCAGGGGTAGGTAAGACGTCTCTAGCTAAATCGATTGCTGAAGCACTACACAAGGTATACGTTAAAGTATCTTTAGGTGGTGTAAAAGATGAATCAGAAATTAGAGGACATAGAAAAACTTATTTAGGGGCAATGCCAGGTAGAATTATCAAAGGAATGAAAAAAGCTGGCGTCATGAACCCACTCTTCTTACTTGATGAAATTGACAAGATGGGTAGTGACTTTAAAGGTGACCCTTCAAGCGCATTGCTTGAAGTGTTAGACCCAGAACAAAACATGCACTTTAGTGATAACTATATTGAAGAAGAATATGATTTATCAAAAGTAATGTTTGTAGCAACTGCTAACTACTATAATCAAATTCCTGAGGCATTAATTGATCGTTTAGAAGTAATTGAATTATCTAGTTATACACCTAATGAAAAACTAGAAATTGCTAAATCGCACCTAATTAAAAAAGTTTTAGAAACTGTGAATATTTCTAGTGATGAGTTAACATTTACCGATGATGGTATCAATCATATCATCAATTATTACACCCGTGAGGCTGGTGTAAGAGAATTACAAAGAATGATTGAAAAAATTGTAAGAAAACATCTTGTCCAAAAACTCAATGCTAAAGATAAAACTAAAATCACTAAAGAGATTGTTGATCCTAAATTAGTAGAAAAATACTTAGGACAAAAGAGATTTGATGTAACTTTAAAAGATAAAGAAAGTATGCCAGGTGTTGTTAATGGTATGGCATATACATCTGCAGGTGGTGATTTATTACCAATTGAAACAACTTTCTTTAAAGGTAAGGGTGATATCATTATCACAGGTAATCTAGAACAAACAATGAGTGAATCTGCATCAGTTGCCCTAGGGTTTGTTAAAGCCAATGCAGAAAGATTCGGCATTGATCCAGAAATTTTTAAATCTATTGATATTCATATTCATGTCCCGGCTGGTGGAGTTCCGAAAGATGGTCCAAGTGCAGGTGTAACATTAACATCATCAATTATTTCTGCATTAAACCATATCCCAGTTTCTACTAAAATTAGCATGACTGGTGAAATTACTTTAAGAGGTAAAGTGGGAATTATTGGCGGAGTTAAAGAAAAAGTCATCTCAGCGTTTAGAGCAGGAGTTAATGAAATCTTCATCCCAAGAGATGATGAACGTTTCTTAGAAGATATTCCTCAAGAAATTTTGCAACAAATTACAATTCATTTGGTTGATACATATGATGATATCTTTAATATTATTTTCAAAGATATCAAACCATTCATCAAACCAGTAAAAGAAGCTAAGTCAAGTACAATAAACTAATATTTAAAAAACCAACTAGAAATCTAATTAAAACCTCTAGTTGGTTTTTTATATTATTGTATTATTTATTTGATTTGAGGCGATTACAATTTTGGCAGAGCATTTGGGTGTTTTCAACTTGGGTTTTCCCACCCTTAGAATATGGTTGAATATGATCAAACTCTACTTCATTAAAATTTGTAAATGGCTTATTGCATGAATTACATTTGTGTTCATTGGCATCTCAAATTTTTAATGTGAATAAATGTACCGTAATTTGAATGTAAAAAATAACAAAAAAACTAGCAATCACAAGGATTGCCAGTTTGATCTTAAGATGGGGCGACTAACGGGGCTCGAACCCGTGAAAATACCTGAGTCACAGTCAGGCGTGTTAACCAACTTCACCATAGCCGCCAAATGTTACTCTAAAATTATACTAAAATATTTTTATTTTTCAGAATGGTAAGAATTAATTATGCGGTTCTTAAAACTTACAATGGCAGGATTTAAAGCACAAACCAAGGTTGTTAAAATAATGATGTAAATTGGGGTTTTAAAACATTCTTTAATAACCCTGGGTAATAAGTAATACATGACACCATAATTAACTAAATTAGGTACATAGCTTGTATTATTTAAAAATTTATAATATTCAATAGCTGAAATTGGCCCCAATAGAAACGAAAAGATGACCGTACTGGTTAAAGCGACAATTGTTATAAACAAGAATGTTTCAAAACGAATAGAATCAGCATCCCTATATTTTTTAAATAGGTAATATCTATAACCCACAATCACCTCAACGATCACAAATAATCCAAGTAGAATACCTAAAATAATTCACCGTAAATATAATTGGGTTGTTTTAATCATATTAGAAGTGGAGTTTTCTGCATTGCTAATGGATTGAAAAAATGGGTTGTTAGGATTAGTGTAATAAAACACAATAAAAATGCTACTAATAATAAAACCTATTAACATGATTTGATTTATAATCAAGCAAATACTAAAATGTTGTTTAGTATTTCTAATAATATTAAACAAACTAGAAATTATTCCAACAATTAGCCCTAAGATTGGTTCTTGCAATGCATACATTCAAAATCACACACCACCATAGATTAATCAATTGATAGTATCAATTAATGCACCCATCAATAATCCAACAATTGGACCAAAATATCACCCAATGATAATTCCTGGTAATCAGGCAAATGAAATTGTGATGCCAGCTGTAATATTAATTTTGAAGAGATTAAGGAGAATACTTAATCCTAGTAGGGCTGCTAAAACACAAATGCCAGTAATAGATTTAAAAATCTTTACTGGTCAAAATGGAAATAAGAATTTGATAAACTTATTTGTTTTTTGGTGTTCCATTTATTTAAATCATTCTAGTGCTAATGCCGCCAAATGGCGAACGCCCAAAGTCAGTAGTATCTATTTCCCCGTTTCTAATTTGTTGAACATATTGATCTAATAATGCTTGAATTCTTTCAACGTCTTTTTTAGGATTAAAAATCACAGCAGTTACAATACACACAACAATTAGACCTAGGGCTGCATATGTAATATATTGGAAAATTTTCCATAAATCAATCATTTTGATTGCTTCTAATGCAGTAGGTGTTCAATTACCATCGGTTCCACTATTTCAAGGTTTAAATACAGCGTCGAATGAGCCTAAACGATTGAACAAAAGAACTTGTGATTCATTAGCAGTTAAAGTAATGACTAAAAAGAAAAAAACAAAGAAGGACAATCAACCTCAAGGCATAAAAAATTTAGCATTATCATTCTTCATATTTCTAATGACAGAGACTGCCATCAATGCCAAAAACAAAACTGTCAAAATTAAAATGTAGGGAAATGGTGAAACAAAGCTAATCTCTTGGGGTTGAACAGTAGCGGCTGCATTTGATGGTTTGTAATACAATCTGGTTTGTGGCAACATCAAAACTGTATAACTAGCAATTGCCATTCCCATCAAAATAACAAATAATGCAAAAGTTAGCACTTTTATCACTGGAATAATCATTGGTTTAGATTTATAAATAAAAACTTTACCCTTAGCAATGTTGCGTTGTAACAAAATTGATGCTTGAGTAGCCACCAATTGGTCAGCAACATCATGCATTGTATAACCACTACGCTCCAACACTTCTTCATCAGACATTCTATGAGAATTATTATTGGTAGTTGCTTCATTAATAGGAATAGTTTCAACTACATCATCATGCGGTTGAGATGAATTATCATTACTATTAGCTGCTTTAAAAGAATTTTCCAATTCTTCAACATTCATACCAATTTTATTAACTAAATAAGTATTTAAATAATTAACTTTATCTTGCAAATCAATAGTATTTTTATATAAATTTACATCATCATCAAAGTTGATAGGTTGGTTGCAAATTGCATAGTATGCTTCACTATACCTAGAAACATTGCTATTTGCAATCCCAAAATTGGTTTCAAAGTAATTGACAATACCAATACATTCAATAAAAATTTTTCTAAATAAATTATCAGTCTTTAACAAATTAATTGTAGGTTGAGCTAAAACGATGATATCTAAATATTTAATAGTTTGGTGATATAAATCGTTCTGAGCTGTAGTCATTTTTTTACTCATAATGATTACTAAACTCCTATCTAAATAATTTTAATAGAAAATATTTAAATGCTTGATTTTTATCAATTAGATTTCGTTTTATTTTGATATCTAATTCATATAAAGTATCAATCATTTTAATTATTTTTTTAATTGCTTGTTTTCTCAAAATATTATCAATATTTTTATAAACATAATAATTGATTTCTAATAAACTACAAATTTCATCGTATTGATAGTTATTTTGTTGTAATTGATAGACACAAATGATTTGATTTATTTGTAGTGCAATCATATGAATAATGTAATTTAAATCAGGATCTGTTTTAAAAAATTTTTCATATATTAACATTGCGCTATTTAAATCTTTTTGAAAACAATAAGATACTAGTTCAAAAATAGTAGCTTGTCTATAGTCGGAAACTAGCGATTTAATGGTGTCTAAATTAACATCATGATAATTAACAATTTTGTTAATTTCGTTTTCAATGATGCATGCATCATTTGGTAATTTATTAACTAATAGATCTAATTCATCACTATCTAAATATAAATTATGATTTATTAATAAATTTTGTAAATAACTATACTTGTTTTTATCTGTTAATTGCTTAACTTCATAATAATTAATTTGGTTTAAAAAAGATGTAACTTTATTGGCATTAGATGGTTTCTTATTTGTAATAATCACAATATTTTGAGTATTATTTTTAGTTTCATTTAACAACCCTTCATGATTATTAAAATCACTCAATGAACTAAAAATATCATTACTATAAAAAACATAGGCTTGAGGTAAGAGAAACAAACTAGTTTGCAAGCTAGCAAAATAAAATTCGTTAAAGTTTGTTAGATCTTTAACAATTTTAATTTCATCAGGATTAAATGATTGCAAGATTTTTTTTAACTCACTATCTACTAGTTTGGTGTCTTGGCCATAAATTACTGTTAGCATAAGTTAATTTTATTAAAAAAGTAGTTATTACTATTTCTAATAATAACTACTTTATATATTATTTTAATAATTTAGACTTATTTCTTTTTAGAAGAGCTTGCTTTCTTAGCAGGAGTTGATTTTTTAGAACTTGATGTAGTTTTTTTAGAAGAGCTTGATTTTGTAGTTTTAGTTGTTGATGTTGAGATTAATTCTTCAACTGGATCAACTTCACTAGCAAATTCTCCGTGAATTACATTAAGTTCTTTAACAGTTAATTCATTTCTGTTTAATGCTTTTTGTTCTCAACTCTTTAATAAAGTTCTTCTTTCAATACCTAAGTTAGCTAGAATTTCTTGTTCTAGGCTGTGACCTTTAATATCAGCCATAACTTTAGCTCTTTCAATTTGTGCATTGTCTAAAGAACCATATTTTTTCTTATCTAATGCTTCTTCAATGTAAATTGGAGCAATCATTAGAGCTATGAATAAGAATAGTACTACCACAACCATTAATCTTGGTACAAATATGTCTTGTACATATTCTGTTGATCAACCATCTGTTGGTATTCTAAATAAGAAGAACAAGTTTGCAATTGGTTCAAAGAAAGTAAAGAAGATAGCAATGGCATTGATAATGATTGTACAAATTGCCATTGGCATAAAGTAACTTGTTTTTTGAACTTTCACAAGACCTGTACTTCTATTTTTAACAGCCCCAGCAATTGCAAATGTAATAAATGCAAAGGCTAGTAATGCAGTTCATGTACCCATTAAATCAGCAAATGAATATAATTGAGCTACACCTGTACCATAACTTGATCCATAACCAGCTGCATCAACATAACCTAAACCACCAATTATACAGAAGATAATTACAATTGGTAAACTAATTACTAAGTTGTACATAATTCCTACTCATGGAGTTTTAGGATTGATTTTTCCAGCAAATTTAGTACTAAATGGTACTTCATCAGCTAAAACTAAATCTTCCATGAAACGAGTAGATCAAAGTGCAAATCCATTAATGATTCCAAGTACACCAATACCAATTAAGATTTGGAATGTTGCATACAATCAATTCAAACCTTTATCTTTTAATCAATCTGCAAAACCAAATGGACTACCTTCTGATGCACCTAAAGACATTGCAATAGCAATTAATAAGTAAATTACAGTAACAATAATTAAACCAAATAGAATTGCTAAAGGTGTTTTCTTAGGTTCTTTCATTTCTGATTGAATACCAGCTGTTACATAGAAACCATCATATGCAAAGAAGATGGCTGCCACTGCAATAAATAACCCAAATCCTGGAGTCATTGTAGCAAAGGTATAAGTAGTAGCAGCCATTGCTGCAGGACTAGTAGGTTCGGCAGTAGTTCCTGGGTTTGGAACTACAGGTATAAAACCTCAGTCAGTACCTTCTGGCAATTTACCGCCGTTTTGAGCAAAAGCTGCAAATCCCAAACCAATTGCCAACACTAATGGAATAAATTTCACACAAGTGATAATTCAGTTTTGGATATTTCCAACACGTGAAGAAATTCCACATACTACAATAAAGTACACTGACATTACAACGGCAATGACCATCATAATAGCTCAGTCAGCGCTTGTTCCAAATGCTGCATTTGTTAAAGCACCAACACCATCTTGAATACTCATCACAACGTATAACGGCATGAAAAAGTATGTTAGTGGTAAGTAAATATAAACCATGAAGTTTTTACATGATTTATAGATAAGTTTTCCATTAAACGTTTGAGATCAACCGATAATGGAAAGGTTATCATTTCTAGCACTTGCAATTTCAATCAAAGCTAGCCCCATTGCAATTACTGCAAAGGCTGCTAGAATTCATGCGAACATTGCAAGAACAACAGAGTTGCCAGTGTTTGTTAGAACACCGCCAGCTTTAAAGAAGATACCAGCACCAATACATGATCCCACAACGATCATCATGGCACTAAAGAAACCAATTTTCTTCTTTAAAGGAGCGTTTGCTAGGCCTTCTGTTGCTTGTTTAGCTTGCTTTTGTAAAGCATTTTCGCTAGACATAACATTCTCTCCCTATAAAATTAAGTTTTTTTAGATATGAAAGATAAAAAAATCCTTCACATGACATATTATAATTAATTAACTTGTTTTGTAAAACAAAACAGACAAATATAAACCAAATATTTGTCTGTTTTTCATTTTTTAAATAAATTTAATTATTTTATTTTGCATCAGTGTCTGAAGTCGAACCTAATGGTTTATGCATGATAATATCAATTTGATTGATTTTTTCTTCCTCATATTTTGCAATTGAGCCATATTTTTTGATACCAATTTTATCTTCAATGATTGTTGGTAATGTTGCAAACGCTAGATAGAAGAGTAGCATTACTAAAGCCATAATTCTTGGCACTAATATCGAATCAACATAACCATCAGTACTAGTTGGTATTTTAGCTAAAAAGATTAAATTTACAAATGGTTCAACAATTGTTACAACAATTGGTATAGAAATACAAATTGCAGCAATTAAAGACATTGGAATAAAAAATTTAAACTTGTTAACCTTTACTTGATTAGTTTTTCTATTTCTTAAACCCCCTATCAATGCAAGGGTGATGAATAAGAAAATGAACAATGCACTTCAATTAGACACCATGTCACAAAATGTGTATAATTTACCAACACCAGTACCATACGTGTAATAAATTGCACCATCTGGTGAAACTAAACCTTGCACCGCGCTATAAATTGGCGTTCCTTGTAGAGAGTCTAATTTAGAAAACAAGACACCATAACCTGCATCAGTTGTATTAACATAGAATGCACCAATAATACTAAATAGAATAATGGTTGGGATAGTGATAGCTAAACAATAAATCGCTCCCACAAATCTACTTCCTTTAGCTAGATATTTAGCTCCAGTTTTGCTAAATGGTAGCTCACCATCTCTAACAAGATCTTCTACAAATCTTGTTGCAAACATATTGTAACCATTCGTTACACCCATGATTCCAATTCCAATGAAAATTTGGAAGATGGCAAATAACCAAATAATGTTTTTCTTGGCAAAGAAATGTACTAATCCTTGCGGGTTACCAGCAGTTGAACCTAATGACATGCTAATGGCAATGATTAGATAGATAATTGTTGTTACAACCAAACCCATAACTATTGCCATTGGGGCTTTGTGAGGTTCTTTCATCTCAGTTTTTATCCCAGCTGCACCATAGAAACCGTCATAGGCGTACAAAATTCCTGAGGCTGCAATAAAGAATCCTAAACCAGGTAAAATCCTAAAAGTATAAAATTGTTCAGGACTCATTGTACTTGGATTTCACTGACTAAAACCAGGAGCAAATTGTGAGCCTGCTGGTAAACCATTATTTATACCAAAGATTACAAATCCAATCACTGCTGCTAAAGCTAAAGGAAGAAACTTTACTGATGTAATTACTCAGTTTTGTGCATTACCAATTTTTATTGAATATCCACAAGTAAGTGTGAAATATAAAGAAACACAAATGGCAATGACCATAATGATAGTTCAATCTGCAGAAGTGCCAAATCCTGAATATGGCATTCCTTTACTAATATAAATTGCGGCAACCGCATCTTGCATCGACATTACCATGTATAGTGGTAAAAAGAATCCTTTAATTGGGGTGTACAAGTAAAACATGTAATTCTTACTAAATTTATAAATCAACCGATTATTGAATGTCTTACATCATCCAATCAAGGAAAGATTGTCATTTCTAGCACTGACAATTTCAATTAATGCTAAAGCCATGCATAATGTTGCAAATGCAACAAAAATTCAACACACCATCGCTAAAATAATTGAATTTTGTGAACCAACTAAAACACTTTTAGCTTTAAAAAAGATTCCCGATCCGATACAACTACCAACAACAACAAGCATAGCAGAAAAGAAACCAATCTTCTTTTTTGTGCTTGCATTAGCAAAATTTGAATCAGTTTTATTCATAATGTTTGTTTTGGTAGATTTAGTTTGTTTTGTTGTTTTCATAATAATACAAAGTTTATATATTATATTATAAAATTTTGTATTTTATACACAAAAAAGGTCTTGACCGATTCAAGACCTTTTTTATTTTCTTTTTAAATTTTTTATTGACTAAGCAACAATAGCGGTTCCGATTTCGCCCTTTAATGCTTTTTCAATATCTTTTAAGTCAGCAATGATTGCTTTTTTACCAGGTTTACCTTTAACAAAATTAATTGCAGCTTGAACTTTTGGTAAC
The DNA here is from genome assembly GCA_900544585.1 of uncultured Mycoplasmataceae bacterium. Taxonomy (GTDB): domain Bacteria; phylum Bacillota_I; class Bacilli_A; order Mycoplasmatales; family Mycoplasmoidaceae; genus Ureaplasma. Next base: position 274,500 of record UQVX01000001.1, read on the forward strand.
ATGCTTCCTGGAGCAAACTGATTTTCACTAATGTATTGTTCCATTTCAGCAACTGTAGCTGTTTCTAACCCTTTTTGGTCAGGTTTACCTCAATTAACATAAACATGGTCAACAGCAGTTAAAATCACAAACACATCAGCATCGATCTTTTCAGCAATTTTTGCACATGTAAAGTCTTTATCAATAACACCATCTAAACCATAAACGATGCCATCTTTATTAACAGTAGGAATGCCACCCCCACCACCAACAATAGCAATTACGCCACTATCAATTGATGCTTTAATTGCATTTATACCAACAAAATCAATTGGTTTTGGACTTGGAACAACAACTCTATAACCACGTCCTGCATCTTCAACAACTGTTGAACCAGGATTAGCAGCTGTTGCTTCTTGTTCAGTTGCATAGAACGGACCAACTGGTTTAGTTGGTTTTTGGAATGCAGGGTCATTTGCATCCACATAAGTTAATGTTTCAAAATATGCAACATCTTTCTTAACGTTTAGTTTATTCAATTCAGTTTGAATTGCAGCTAACATGTGGTACCCAATGTAACCTTGACTCATTCCACCAGCTTCAGCAAATGGAACATGTGGGGTTTTAGGATTTACTTTTTTAGCATCAGCAAAAGCATTGAAAATCATCCCAACTTGCGGACCATTACCATGTCCAATTACTACAGTGTGTCCACTAGATGCTAATGATGCAACTTTTTCTGCTGGAACCTTAACTAATTCTTTTTGTTCAGCTGGGCTATCACCTAGTGCATTACCACCCAATGCAATAACAATTTTCATATATTTATTATCCTAAATTTAAATTATTTTAATAATTCTTGAATAATTGCAGCGATTGAAGTTCAACGGTTTCCTGCTTCAACAAATGATCAATTTCATTTTTTATTGCTAAACACTTCATCAGTTACTTCAATAGCTCCACCTTTAACTTGTGGGTATTTACTTCCGTATAATTCAGCAACTTTTTTACCATATTCAGTATTCATGTCATGGAAAGCAGGTAAACAGTGCATGAAAATTACATTTTCAGCAGCCATTTTCATCATTTCTGCATCAACTTGGAAAGCATGCATTTCTTCTAAACGTTGACCTCATAAATCAAATGATTCACCTAATGATACTCAAACATCAGTTGCAATAACATTTGCATCTTTAGCAGCTTCTTTTTTAGATTCAGTAATAGTGAAGCTACCACCATTTTGTTTGTGTAGTTTGTCACAGAATGCTCTAATTTCTGGGTTAATTTCTTTTTCATATGCTTTTGGACCATAGAACACTAAATCCATTCCAGCAAATGCAGCAGCATACATTCATGAGTGACCCATATTGTTTTTGTAATCACCACAGAAAACAACTTTTAAACCTTTAAAACATCCGAATGCTTCTTTAATAGTTTGAAGGTCAGCAATTGTTTGTGTTGGGTGTTCTTGGTCAGATAAACCATTAATTAATGGAATACGGCTATTAGCAGCATATGTGTCAATCTTTTCTTGACCAAATGTTCTAAATAAACAAATGTCATACATTTCAGTAAAAACATTAGCTGTGTCTGCAACTGATTCTTTTGTACCCATATTTGAGCCTGTTGGACCATTATAAAAGTTCATCATTCCTAAATAATGAGCTGCACGGGCTGTTGCATTAGCAGTACGTGTAGAATTTTTTTCAAAAATACTAACGATTGATTTACCTTTACATGTGTTTGTACAAACACCATTTCTATCGTTTTCTTTAATTTTGATTGATTGGTCAACAAGATACATGATTTCTTCAGTTGTGAAGTTCATTAATGTATCAAAATGACGCGGACTTTTTAAGTTTCAAGACATTATTAAATTCCTCTAAAATTTTGAAAATAACAAATTAATTTTATATTAATTTTGTAAATGAAATTATTTTTTGTCAGCAGGTTCTCTATATAAAGGCATTGACATGCAACGAGCAGATCCCATACCTAAAGATAGTTGGTCACCATTTCAACTGTGAACTTTAATTCCAGCTTTAGTTAAAGCTTCATTTGTTTTTCTATTACGGTCATAACCAACAACTACACCTGGTTTAATTACTAAGTAGTTTGTTGCATCAAAATTAGTTTCAACATCAATATCAATTTGAGTAGCACCTTCTCCTGCTACTGGAACTAATGTTGCTTCTTTACCAATAACAGATGATAAGAAGTTAGTTAATGGTTCATTAATTTCGTGTCATTCAATTTTGCTAGCTTTTAGATCAATCTTTCAAATTTTTAATACACCCATCATGTTTGGAGAGTATAAGAATTTATCATAGTCTAGCATTGTTAATCATGTGTCTAAGTGCATTAAGTTGCTCATCTTAGGTACATTGATAGCATAGATTGTTTCAAATTTAACTTCTGAGTTGTTTTTAATGCTTTCAGCTAAAGTTTGGATAGCATCTTTTTCAGTTCTTTCAGACACGCCAACAACCAAAGTTTTTTCGTTGTAAATGAAAACATCTCCACCTTCAATACTGTAATTCATACTTCTATCATAGTATTTAGGTGTTGTTTTGTAATCAGGGTGTTGAGAAAAAATTAAATCAGCAAAGATAGTTTCACGTCTACGTGTTGGTCTGAACATATGGTGTAATGTAATTCCATTACCAACTGATGCAAATGGGTCACGTGTAAAGTATAAGTTTGGCATTGGGTCCACAATTAATTCCACACTTGATTCCACATTTACTTCACGAGCAAGAATTCCAGCCATCATTTTACGAATCATTTTGACTGTATCTTTTTCCATACCTTTTAAGTAGTTGTAAACAACTTTACGGTTAGCATCACTTAAAGCTGGAATTGATTCATCTAATCATTTGTTGATGAATGCTTCTTTAGCTTCAGCGCTTGCTGCATTGTAAGCTTCAGCTGTTAATTCAGATAATTGAACGACTTCTACACCTTCAGATTTTAAAATTTCAATGAATTTTTGGTGTTCTTCACGAGCACGAATAGGGTCAAGAATAGCACTAAATAGTAATTCATCTAAACGTTGAGGTGTTAAGTAATCGATTTCTTGTCCAGGAGTGTGAACAAGCACTTTTTTTAATGTTCCAATTTCACTATATACATTGATTTTGTTGAACATAACGAAAAATCCCTTCAGATTTTAATCAGACATATATTTTAGTTTGGAGTAGTTAATGCTCCACACCCAAAATTATATTACTTTAAAATAAAAAAGATATGAAAAAAATACCTAGTTTTTTCATAAAGAAAACTAGGTAAGTTATCTATATATCTTATGACATTTTTAGGATGGTGGTTTCGGGCAGAATTGAACTGCCGACACTCGCATTTTCAGTGCGATGCTCTACCGACTGAGCTACGAAACCATGGCGGTCCTGACGAGAATCAAACTCGCGATCTCCTCTGTGACAGAGAGGCATGTTAATCACTACACTACAAGACCATATGGTTGCGGGAGACGGATTTGAACCATCGACCTTCAGGTTATGAGCCTGACGAGCTACCAAGCTGCTCTATCCCGCGATGTATATGTCACAAGTATATATTATACCAATCTTGTGACAAATTTTAAAATGGCGGAAGATGAGGGATTCGAACCCCCGCGTGAGTTTCCCCACCTCTCGGTTTTCAAGACCGATCCCTTCAACCAGACTTGGGTAATCTTCCAGAATAATGGTGCTTCTTACAGGACTCGAACCTGTAACCAACCGATTATGAGTCGGGGGCTCTAACCAATTGAGCTAAAGAAGCAGTGATGGTGGCTAGACAGGGATTCGAACTCTGGACCTTCCGGGTATGAACCGAACGCTCTAACCAACTGAGCTATCTAGCCATAATGGTCGGGAAGACAGGATTCGAACCTGCGACCCCTTGGTCCCAAACCAAGTGCTCTACCAAGCTAAGCTACTTCCCGAAATGGCGCACCCTATAGGAGTCGAACCCATAACCTTCTGGTCCGTAGCCAGACGCTCTATCCAATTGAGCTAAGGATGCTTAATGGAGGTGCCGATCAGATTCGAACTGATGTATAAGAAGGTTGCAGCTTCTGACCTTACCACTTGGCTACGGCACCATGGATGACCTATTTATACAAAAAGTACAAATAATGCAAACGACCACTTAGATATTATAACTAAAAAATTAATTTTGAATATTAACTAATTTCATAAAAAAATAAAACTACCAGAGCGATCTAGTAGTTTCTTTAAAAAATTAGAGTAAGAAAAAATTATTTTTCTTTTGTTTCTTCATCCTTAACTGTTGCTTCATTATCTTGATTTTGTTGCATATTTTGCATCATTTGTGCAACTTGTGCCATTTTTTGTTCTAAATCATTGATTTTCTTTTCTAGTTGTGCAAAATCATTTTTTGCTTGTAAATCTTTTAACTCATCAATTTCTTTTTGTAATGAATCTTTTTGATCTTGAGGGAATTGTTCATTACTAATAACTTCAGTTAACTGGTGAATTAATTGGTCAGCTTTGTTTTTAACTTCAGCTTGCTTTTTGATTTCATTATCTTTTTCTTTATTCTCTTCAGCTTCTTTAACCATTCTATTAATTTCTTCCTCAGATAAACCTTGAGAATCTTTAATAGTGATGCTGTTTTCTTTATTAGTCTTTAAATCTTTTGCTTTAACAGACATAATACCATTTGCATCAATGTTAAAAGTAATTTCAATTTGAGGAGTTCCCGCTCTTGCTGGTTCAATATCAGTTAATTGGAAATTACCTAGTAATTTATTATCCCTAGCCATTGGACGTTCACCTTGAACAATAACAACATCAACACTTGGTTGGTTGTCAGCAGCAGTACTAAAAATTTGAGATTTAGAAACTGGAATTGTTGTGTTTCTCTTAATCAATGGTGTAGCAACTCCACCCATTGTTTCAATAGATAATGTTAGTGGAGTAACATCAATTAATAAAATATCATCTACTTCACCACTTAAAACACCACCTTGGATTGCTGCCCCCATAGCAACCACTTCATCAGGATTAATACTATGATTTGGTGATTTGCCTGCTAACTGTTGAACTAGTTCTTGTACAGCTGGCATTCTTGTTGATCCACCAACTAATAAAATTTCATTAATATCTGATTTTGAAAGACCAGATTCTTTTATAGCATCTTCAACAGGTTTTCTACAACGTTCTAATAATGGCTTAGTTAACTCTTGAAATTTTGCTCTTGTTAGTTCTTTTTCAATATTAATTGGTCCATTAGCGTTCATTGCAATAAAAGGTAAAACTATTTGGGCTGTTAATTGACCAGAAAGTTCAATCTTAGTTTTTTCGGCAACATCTTTCAATCTTTGCATTGCCATTTTGTCTTTTGATAAATCTACACCATGTTCTCTTTTTGTTTCATCAATTATCCAATTAATGATTGCATTATCTCAATCATCACCACCAAGATTATTATCACCACTTGTTGCTAATACTTCAAATGTGCCATCAGACATTTCTAGCACTGAAACATCAAATGTTCCACCACCTAAGTCAAAAACAAGAATTTTTTGGTTTTTATCTGTTTTTTCTAAACCATAAGCTAGTGCTGCAGCAGTTGGTTCATTAATAATTCTTTCAACTTCTAATCCAGCAATCTTACCTGCATTTTTAGTGGCTTGACGTTGCGCGTCATTAAAATATGCTGGAACTGTAATAACAGCTTTACTAATCTTTCTTCCTGTTTTCTTTTCTGCAAAATCTTTAATGTAGCTCAAAATTTTTGCAGAAATTTCTTCAGGGGTTAGTTTCTTCCCATTTATATCAACTGTATAGTCTTTTTCACCCATGTGACGTTTAATAGATACAATTGTGTTGGGATTAGTAATCATTTGACGCTTAGCAGCATCACCTACAATAATTTCATCACCTTTAAATGCAACCACTGATGGAGTAGTTCTCTTCCCCTCAGGATTTTCTAGAATGATTGGTTTTTTGTCTTCCATTATTGCAACTGCAGAATTAGTAGTACCAAGGTCAATACCTAAAATTAATTCTTTTGCCATATTTCCTTACCTCTTCATAATTAAATTTTTAATTATCAATAACAATAAAAAATAAATAGTTATAAATGAGTATAACACATTTTTTAGCACTCTTGCATCCAATGTGCTAAAAATATTTTTCTTACAATTTAAATTAAATTTTTAAATAAAACTATTTTTGTTCTACTAAATCAATTTGTCCTCCACCTAGACAAACTTCATTTTGATAAAGTACACAATATTGACCACAAACAATATTTTTTTGTTTTGGATAAAAAACTTGAATTTTATTACTGTTACTATCAATATAAATTTTGACATTTTGTAATTCTTGACGATGACGGAACCTAGCTTTAATGTTATTTAAACTTTTGGGTTCGATAATTCAGTTAAAATTATTAACCTCTAAATAATTAGAGGATAAATATTGGTCTTCTAATGAATTAGGAGCAACATAAATAATTTTATTTTCAAGGTCTTTTTTACAAACGAAATATCGCTCTTTTTGCCCACCTAAATTTAAGCCTTTTCTTTGCCCAATTGTGTAATACATTGTCCCAATATGTTTACCAATAATATTATTGTTTGTAATATCAATAATATCACCAGGTTGATTAGGTAAATAATTAGTTAAAAAATTACTAAAATTACGCTCGCCAATAAAGCAAATTCCTGTTGAGTCTTTTTTGTCTGCATTTGGTAATTTAATTTGTGCTCCAATTTTTCTAACTTCATCCTTAGTTAAATTTTCTAAAGGAAATAAAACTCTAGATAATTGGTGTTGATTTAATGAGCACAAAAAATAAGTTTGATCCTTATTTTGATCTTTGCACAATTTTAAATAGCTTACATTGTCATGGTGTTCAACTTTAGCATAATGACCCATAGCTATATAGTCACAAGCAAATGTGTTAATGGCATAATTTAAAAAAGCATCAAATTTAATGTATTTGTTGCATAGTATATCAGGATTGGGTGTGCGATTTTTTTTAAATTCATTCAAAAAATAACTAAACACATCATCTCAATATTCTTTAATAAATTTTTGGTGGTATAGTTTAATGCCTAAATGATCAGCTACTTTTTTTGCATCCTCATAGTCTAATTGAGCATCACATTTATTTTGGTGATTATCATAATTGGTTTCAAAATTAGCCACACTATCCCAATTTTGCATGAATAAACCAATAACTTCATAACCTTGTTGAATTAATAAATAAGCACTAACCGCACTATCTATTCCACCTGATAGGCCAATAACTACTTTTTTAGACTTGTTTTCCATTTAAACTAAACCTTGATGCAGAGTCAATATGAACCATCACTAAATCACCTGGTTTAGCATTGCCAATAAAATTTACAACTTTTTGTTGGGGACTATAACCTGTTAAAACATCGGGATTCGTCTTGGATGGACCTTCAACTAGGACTTCAACATCTAGTCCAATATATTTTTCATTATTTAATTTTGCATATTTTTTAACTAATTCGTTTAAAGTATTTAAACGAGCTTTTTTCGTTTCTAAACTAGTGTTGTCAATTAGTTTAGCAGCTGGAGTTCCATCTCTTTTAGAGTAAATAAATGTATAAGCATTATCATATTGTACATTGTTGTACAAATTTAAGGTGTTATTAAATTGTTCGTCAGTTTCATTTGGAAAGCCAACAATTAAATCAGTGGAGATTGAGACATAAGGAATCTGTTTTTTGATGTAATTTATATATTCTAAATAATCAGCGACTTTCATCTTTCGGTTCATTTTTAATAATATCTCTTCATCACCAGATTGCACTGGCAAATGAATGAATGGCATAATATTTTTGTATTTCTTCATCACATCAATAATTTTGTTGTCTCAATCAAATGGGTTAGATGTGGTAAATCTCAACCTTTTAACACCAGTTTCAGCTACATCTTTTAATAGATCTCAAAATTTATATTCTTGATTTTTAAAATCGCAACCATATGAATTAACATTTTGACCTAACAAAGTTATATCTTTATAACCTTGTTGAATTAATTCCTTAATTTCTTTAATAATGTCATCTTTCAATCTACTTCTTACTTTTCCTCTAGTGTAAGGGACTATACAGTATGTGCAAAATTTGTCACAACCATACATAATGTTTACTCAAGCTTTTATTTTGGAATCACGAGTAGATGGTAAATTTTCTATTACATCTCCTTCTTTATTTCAAATTTCCACAATTGTTTCTTTGCTCAATATTGCTTGTTCAATAATTTGAGGCAAACGAAAAATATTGTGTGTTCCTAAAATAAAATCAATATGTTCATGGTTTGTTAGGATTCTTTTTACAACAACTTCTTCTTGAGACATACATCCAGCAATACCAAAAATAAAATTTGGATTAGTATATTTAATCTTTTTAAGCATACCAATTTCACCAAAAACTTTTTCTTCAGCATTTTCTCTCACCGCACAAGTATTTAAAATAACTAAATCGGCCTGATAAATATCATCAACTCATTTGTAACCCAAAAGCTCACAAATCCCTTTCATTGTTTCTGTATCTCTCAAATTTGATTGACATCCATAGGTTCTGATGTGGTAATTTTTATTATTACCAATGTTTACAACATTAGCAGGAATCTCAAAAGAATCATTAATGATCTGTGCATCATTTAATCTTTTTCTAGCCTTATTTAAATCAGGCATAAAATACTTATTAAAATCAATTACTCGCTTTTTCATATCTCTATAATAGTAATATTTTAAAATATGTAATGTGCTAAAATATTTTACTAAATGAAAAAATCAATCATTTCTTCAATCATTGCAGTAAGTTGTGTTAGTGCTGTAACAGCAGCAGCTGTTTTTCTTCCTGCAGTTGTAGCTAATAATGGATACTCAATCTACACTTTTGACTATACAAAGGCCATTGGTAATAGTGATAATTTCAACCTTAAAACTAATTATATGAATGGAATCAATGTAGGGTTGAAAGAAGCAATTTTGGGAACCACAAAGATTAATAATGGTGACTATGTTTTATACATTGGTAGTGAGGCATATGGTAACAACCGTAGCTTTTTGTATAAGCAAAGTGATATCAACATTTTTCAAAGTGATCCTTCTAGACCACTAGACACAAGTGATTTTGGCAACGGATTACAATATTTGAATTCCAATGAATTTAAAGAAGAATACAATAAAAAATACAAAACATTACCAGCTGTTGTTACATATGTTGATTCACTAACTCTAAATGATTTCACAGCTAGAGATAATTATGAAAACTTAGTGAAAAGTTACAAAAAATTACGAATCACTAATGATGGTTTAAAGCCTGACGAACAAAAGTTGAGTGATGCACAATTAAAAGAAAACAAGAAAAAATATGATTGGGCTAATTCAGCTCCAGCTTTTAGTTTTGAGCCTGGCAAAAGTTATATTGATGTGCAAGGTAACAAAAAGTATTTTCGTGACTCATACCAATCAGGATTGCAATTCAATGAAATCTACAACTTTGTAGTTAATAATTTCAAAGGAGTAATTGATATCTCAAGTTCTAATGGAATTGTTTTAGGTTATAGAAAAGGCTCTTTAGCAAGACCATATTCTGGTACATTTACTAGTGGAGATAGTAGTTCATCTGAATCAAGTGCATCAGTTAGCATGCTTGCTAGATGAACACCAGCAACATCATATAATACACTTTTTGCAGCATGATTAAAACTTGTATTCATTGAAACCATTATTAACTAGCAATGTCTAATAATGAGTTACTAAAAAGATGTCTAGAAGACAATATTCCTATTGTTCGCAAACAAACAAGTGAATTGATATTATCTTTAATTGACAAAAACAAATCCAATAGCTTGCTAGAAATTGGTACTGCATATGGTTATAGTTGTAGCTTATGACTTAAAATTAATCAATTGCAAAAGATTGTAAGTTTAGAAAAAAATTTTGATAATTATTCAATTGCAAAAAAATATTTAAATGATGAAAGATTAGAGTTAATTAATATTGATGCCTTTGAATATCATCCCATGTATAAGTTTGACATTATATTCCTTGATGGCCCCAAATCACATCAAGAAATTTTGGTGCAAAAATACTTGAACTATTTAAATGAAAATGGGATAATGGTTATTGATAATTTATACCTCAAAAAGTTTGATAAACTAGCAGTTGATAAACTATCCAAAAACCAACTAAAATTGATTCAAAAAATTGACAAATTTAAATTATGATTGCAACAAGGTATAGTTGGATATAAATTTACATTGTATGATATTGATGATGGGGTGGGAGTTCTAGTTAAAAATGCCAACTAAAGAACAAAATAAAAGATATAAAAAAATTCAACAAGACAATGAAAATAGTCTTGTTGAAAAACAAGGAAAAAGCTTGAAAAATTGGCAAAAAATATTGATTATTTTACTTTTGGTGGCACTTTGTGTTGCTGCAATATTGGTTCTAATTTATTTAGTTATTAAGTAAATGAAAAAATTAATTGTCATTATCGGGCCTACTGCTAGCAAAAAAACTACTCTTGCTCATCAGCTTGCATTAAATATCAATGGTGAAATAATTAATGGTGATGTATTTCAAATGTATAGAGACATAAATGCAGGGGTCAATAAACCAAATGAACAACAATTACAAGAAGTTAATTATCATCTCCTAAATCAACTAAATGTTCTAGAAAACTATAGTATATTTAACTATCAAAAAGATTTTGAATTAACTTATAGAACTATAGATAAAAAAAATAAACCAGTTATTTTGTGCGGTGGTAGTCATTTATATTTAGATGCAATCATCAAAGGATATGATTTATCTAATTCTGAGATTCAAAAGTATTATGAAATAGTTGATAAATGAAGTGATGATCAATTAATAAAGTATTTACAAAAATATGATCCCATCAGTTTACAAAAAACACTCAATAATTTTCACCGCATGAAAAGAGCTGTTGCTTATTTAAAAGCAAACAATAATCAACCTAAATACAAATTAGAACAACAAAATAATAAACCTAAATACAACACATTGGTTATTATGACCGATAAAGCTAGAGAAGAATTATACAATGATATAAACCATAGATTTGATAGTTTCTTTAAAAATAATGCTTGAATTCATGAAGTTAAGGAATTAATTAATCAATATGGTGAAAATATAATTAATAGTCAAGCATTTAAAGCAATTGGATACCGTGAAATTGCCCAACATTTAATTAATAAATGTTCATTAGATTTAGAAAAAATTAAAACTAAAACTCGCCACCTAGCCAAACATCAACTAACTTGATGTAATAATAAATTCAATAATAAAATCATGTTTAACTATGAAAATGATAATTTTGAAGCATTGCTTACTAAAGTAAAAAAATTTCTTTATGACTAAACATCTCTATATTCATATTCCTTTTTGTAACCAGATTTGTAGTTTCTGTGACTTCAAGCGGATCAAAACTAATGAAAATGAAATTATGAGTAATTATGTTGACCAAATTATTAGACATGTCAAGTATACTAGCCAATATAAACAATATAAAACAATTTATTTAGGGGGAGGCACCCCTAATCATTTGCCTGATGATGATTTAGAAAAATTACTTTTAAATTTGCAAATGTATTTAGATGATGATTATGAATTTAGTATTGAGTGTAATCCTGATTTAATTACTGATCAGCAAGTAGTAATTTTTAAAAAATGTGGCATCAACCGAGTGTCACTAGGTGTGCAAACTACTAATGATTTTATTCTTAAAAAAATGCATCGTACGCACACAATAAATGATGTTGTCAAGGCAATAAAAAAACTTCAACATGTTGAAATTATGAACATTAATTGTGATTTTATATATGATTTGCCGGGAGTAACAAATGAGGACATCATCACATCAGTAAATTTTATTAAAAATCATAATATTCCTCATGCATCATTCTATGCTTTAGAAATTAAAACTAATGCAATCTTAAATAAACAACATTATGTTTTAGATGTTGAAAATCAAGAAGATAAGATGCTATTTCTACAAAAACTCTTAAAGGATTATGGATACCAACGTTATGAAGTTTCCAATTGAGTTTTAAACAAAAAAGATGTGTGTCAACATAATTTAGCATATTGATTGTCTCATGATTGGAAAGCAATTGGCTATGGTGGGTGTGGATTTGAGAATCAAAATAGATATGAAATTTTAGGTAATATCAATAACTTTTATGTTAGTAAATGTGAAAAATTATCACAATCAGATTACTATTTTCAAATTCTAATGATGGGATTAAGATTAAGTGATGGATTAGATCTAAACCAGGATATTTACTATCAAGCATTTGATTTTTATAAAGATAAACTAATCAATTACACAATTGATGATAACAATCATTTAAAAGCTAATAATATTGACTTATTAGATGATATATTAGTCGAATTAATTTAGTTTTAGATGCAAGCAATCTAATATTTTTTGACAACATTCATCAATTGATAAATTATCTGTACTAATCAAGATTGCATCTTGTGCTTGTTGTAGTGCTCCAATTGCTCTACTTTTATCCATTGTGTCACGCTTGTGAATTTCTTGTTCCAAATTTTGTAAAGAAATTTCTGGTTTATTTAGTTGCAAATATCTCCGTCTAGCCCGTTCATGGATTGATGCATCCAAATAAATTTTTAGAGTTGCATTTGGCAAAACCACTGTCCCAATATCGCGGCCATCCATAATTACATTATGATTGCTAGCAATCTTTTGTTGGTCAGAAACTAATTTTTTTCTTACATCTTCAAATGTTGAAATTTTAGAAGTGAGTTTAGCAATCTCTTCATTGTAAATAAACGGTGTAGCATCAATGCTTTTATCATCAAATTCTACATACACATTATCATTAATTAAATTAATACAAATTTTATTCAAAACAGATTGTCTAGCAACTTGACTATCAATATTAATGTTATTGATTTTAAAAAAATATGCTAGAGCTCGATACATTGCCCCTGTGTTGATGTAAACAAAATCTTGTAAATAATTTTTTTGTAGTTGTTTAGCAATCGTGGATTTACCACTGCCAGCTGGACCATCAATTGCAATTCAAATTAATTTATCTACCATAATAAGATATTATAATTACATTATCATATTTTGAATTAAAGTGATTTGGGAAAAATTATGGGAACAAGAGCAACAGTTGATGCGAAAGATTGCATTGCATGTAATACATGTGCAAGTGTTTGCCCTGTGGATGCTATTGAGGTTAGAGAAGAAGGTTTTGCATTTGCTAATGATAAATGTATTTCATGTGGCGCATGTTGCTTAGTTTGTCCAACTCAATGCATTAGTATTGAGTCATTAAAAGATTGGTATGAAATGGCAAAAAAATATAATGTTAAATCAATTGTAATTGATGAAATTAGAGATGAAAAATAATAATCCTGTTATTGAGTTTAAAGATATTCATTTTAGTTACAGTAAAGACACACCTATTTTAAAAGGTGTTACATTTAACATTTACCCTAATGAATATGTTTGCATTATTGGACATAATGGTTCTGGAAAATCCACAATTTCTAAGATATTAGCAGGATTGTTAAAACCTCAAAAAGGTGAAATTAAATTATTTGGTGAAACCATTTCAGCAAGTAATGTTAAACATTTGAGAAACAACATTGGCATTGTTTTTCAAAATCCTGATAATCAATTTGTGGGCCTTACTGTGGAGGATGATATTGCATTTGGTCTAGAGAATAGAAAAGTACCACCACAAGAGATGCCTAAAATAATTGAGTTAGCTGCTCAGGCTATTGGGATTAAAGATTTGCTAAAGAAAGAACCCAATGATTTATCAGGTGGTCAAAAACAAAAAGTTGCAATTGCAGGGATTTTAGCAATTAATCCTGAAGTAATTATTTTTGATGAATCAATATCAATGCTAGATCCAAAGGGTAAAAGAGAATTAAAGCAACTAATTTTGGATTTAAAAAACAAAACTAAAAAAACAATTATTAGTATTACTCATGATATGGAAGAAGTCATTAATGCAGACAAAGTTATTATAATTAATGGTGGTATTGTTCACGCAATGGGTACACCGAAAGATGTATTTTTATATCAAGATCAGTTAGAAAAGTTGAAACTAGACTACCCTTTCATTTTAAAACTAACTAAAGAATTAAAAACTCAAGGTGTAGATGTGATGCCAACACTAGATGAAAATGAATTTTTAAAATGATGAAAACAAAAAAAGTAGATAGAGATATTTACACAAATACACATGTTGCTATTAAAATTGAGCATTTATTTTGTGTCTACAATGAAGGCAATGAAAATCAATTAGTGAGTCTTTGTGATAACAATTTAGAATTAGAAAAAAATAAAATTCATTTCATCATTGGTAGCTCAGGATGTGGAAAGTCAACATTAGTTAATCATTTCAATGGTTTGTTAAAAAGTCGGTATGGAAATGTTTTAGTTGACAATAATCATAAAATCGGGAATGATTTTTTTTTAAATGATTATTTAATAGGTGTATTGAAACAAAATCAAAATGATTTTGAAAATTTTTTTCATAAACAACATTTATATAGTAATCAATTTGGTTACTATGCAGCATTTAGACAAAAGTTACCAAAATCATTAATCAAAATCATTTTTGAAGCTTATTACAAAATCAAGATTAAAAAGGTTATAACCTTAGTGCCAAAACATAAAACTAATGTTAAGTACTATTTTTTAATTCCCAATATTGATGAATATAAAATAGATGTTTTAGATTGTATTAATTTAGACGATATACAAGATGACCAAATATCAAGTAATGATAATTGAGTGATGTTGCTTTGAAAAAAATATCGAAAAATTAAAAAGATTAAAAAGATTAAAAATCTGAAGAAAACAGTTGGTATTGTTTTTCAATTTCCAGAATATCAATTGTTCAAAGATACTGTATTGAAAGATGTAATGTTTGGTCCGGTAACATTAGGAGTTGATAAACAAGAAGCAAAAACAAAATCAATTGATTATCTTAATGAATTAGGAATCAATAATAGTTTTTTAGACAGAAGTCCATTTGATATGTCTGGCGGGCAAAAAAGAAGAGTGGCAATTGCAGGAATTTTAGCATTTGATCCAAATGTTCTTGTTTTTGATGAACCAACAGCAGGATTAGACCCATTTGGCGAACAAGAAATCTTAAAAATTATTCAAAAAGCCAAAGATGATGGTAAAACAGTAATCGTTATTAGTCATAACATGGATCATGTTTTACAAAAAGCTGATAATGTCATTGTTATGAATGATGGAGAAATAATACAAATAGGTTCACCATATGAAATTTTTACCAACGATAAAATACTAGCGCTCACTTCAATTGATAAACCTAAAATAATTAGCATCATTCAAGGTTTGATAAAGAAAAATTATAAATTTAACAAACTTTGAAATTATCAGCCTAGAACAGTGGAAGAATTAAGTTTAGCAATAACTAAAATTGTAAAAAGTGAGAATATAATTTAAGAAATTATGCAAATTGGATTTACCCATAATAACTCTGTGATCCACCGACTAAATCCTTCATTAAAATTTATTGCTTTTGTAGTAATAATTGTAATGATTTTTTTGCCATTAGGGTTTTTTGCACAATTAATTATTGGTATTTTATTAATTACTCTTTACATTGCATCTAAACTATCATTTAAGAAGTTTTGAAATATTTTCAAATCAGTTATTTTTTTATTTTTAGTTTTATTGTTAATTAATTGAGTAATTTACAAAGCGCCAATTGCTGTTTATGCCCCTAATGGATATTTCAAAATTAGTATTGGAAATACTAATTTATTTCATTTCCAGGGATTAAATCCAGTTGATACATTTAATGATGGTAATAAAATTGGGACAAGCTATGTTTCTTCATTAATTGGGGGGAACATTATTGGATATCTAAATCCAATTGATGGTTTTAGTATTAATGGTCAACATTTAACAATTAATGATGTTTTGCAATCAACACCTAATTACTCACTTGATGATGCAACGAGACTATTTAATTCTTTATCAGTAAATGCACAACAACAAGTTTTGTCAATTTGTAATGGTAATTTAGGATTAGCCCAAAATTATCATTGAATTCTTAATAATGGATTTGTTTATATGAATCAAAAATATGTGATTCAAGTTTTATCTAATACTAATAATGGGATTGCCAATATTCATAGTGCAGTGATATACCAAAGCAACTGGTATACATTGTCACCTCGTGCATTTCAATTAGCACTTTATGTAGCAATTAAAGTATTGTTAATGATTTTAGTAGCAACAATTTTAACTTCTACAACATCATCAATTGAATTAGCATATGCATTAGAAGACATACTAAGTCCATTGAAGATTTTTAGATTTCCTGTTGTTGAAGCATCAATGATGATAGCAATTGCATTAAGATTTGTACCATCATTGTTATCAGAATCACAACGGATTTTGAATGCCCAGTCGTCAAGAGGAATCGACTTTAAAAATGGAACTATCAAAGATAAATTTAAATCAATGGCTAGTTTAGTTGTTCCATTATTTAATATTGCATTTATTAAATCAGGAGAATTGGCAAATGCAATGGAGGCACGTGCTTATAGCACAAGACATGCAAGAACAAGATATAGATCATTTAAACTTAGATTTTTAGATTGGTTCAGCTATGGAGTACTTTGTCTAATTACAGGATTTTTGATTGGTATTATGATTAAACCATTATTGTTTACGCCATTTGGGTTGTTTGAATTAGGAATTTTACTTGGTTAAAAATGAATTACAAATTAACTATTAGCTATAAAGGTACTAATTATTCAGGGTTTGCAAAACAAGTTGGTGTTAACACAATTGAACAAACAATAATTGATGCTATAAATGACTTGTTTCAAATTAAAGTGAAATTATTTGCATCTGGAAGAACAGATAAATATGTCCATGCATATGGTCAAGTAATCAACATTAAACATGAAAATTTAGCATTTGAGCCCCCAATCATTTTGAAGGCATTAAATGCAAAGCTGCCAAGTGATATTCGGGTTTTAGAATGTGAAGAAGTTGATAATAAGTTTCATGCTCGCTTCAATGCAAAACATAAAACTTATCAATATTTAATTAATCTCAATTCACAATTTAATATTTTTGAACAAGAAATTGTGTATCAATACAATAAAGATGTTGATTTAAAAAAGCTAGATCTTTTTTTAAATTTGATTAAAGGACAACATAATTTTTTGTCATTTTCCACATCTGAATTAGAAAATACGACTAGAGAAATATTTGCCACTAATTATGAAATAAAAGATGAAATTTTAAAAATTACTATTACAGGAAATGGATTTTTAAGAAATATGGTGAGAATGCTCGTTGGAGCATTTTTAGACTATAACGAAGATAAAATTGATCTAAATCATCTCAACCAAATGTTTTTAGAACCTAAAAAGGGTGCTGCAATTAGAAAAGCCCCTGGGGGCGGATTATACTTAATGAGTGTTACTTATGTTTAAGGTAATGAAAGCTTTGTTTGCCATCACACATTTGTGCAAAAATGTAGTTAATTGCTAATGTTGCCTCGCTTATGCCACTAGCAATCATGTCAATTTTATTGGGATTATAACAGCAGTTGCCAGCTGCAAAAAAATTAGGTACAGATGTTTGACAGTGTTCATCAACAATAAATTTTAATTTGTGTTTATTAAAACTATCTCATTGATGAATTGGTGAGCCCAAACTCTTCAAACCAAATTGCACTAAACCATAATCATAAGGAAACGACATCATCTTTTCCTTATTTTTAATTGTGTAGCAATTGTTATCAATGGCTACTAATTCACTTTCTAAGTACAAATTCACACCACTTTCAATTAGTTCATCTTCATCATGAATAATTGCCCGTAGGTTTTCACCTCGGTGAACTAAGTGTACTTTTGATGTAGGAAACTTAGTTTTAATTTGATGTGCATACTCAACTGCTGAATCACCACCACCAAATATAACTACCTGTTTATTGTTAGCATCATAATTGTTGTCATGATGATAAAAAACATTGTCTATAGTTGTGCCTTGAGTGATGCTATCATCCAATTTGATTGGTTCAAATGCCCCAGGACCTGTTGTAAATAAAACATATTTAGTTAAATACATTTTCCCATTACTATCAATTAAAGTAATTAAATTGTTGGCAACTTGATAACTTTCAATTTGAATGTTAGCTAAAATCTTAGTATTATCAAATTGAGTTGCTTGATTATAAAGATTACGGATTAAATCGCTAGCTTTTATTTCCACATGCCCAGGAAAATCAATGATAGTTTTAAATGGATAGAGTTTCATCGCTTGACCGCCTAAATTATGGTCTCTCTCTAAACACAAGGTATTCATATTAAAATATCCAGCTAGAAATGTGGCATATAATCCAGTTGGTCCTGCACCAACAACAATTAAATCGTAAACTTGTTTTTCTGTTTTCATTATTTTCTTAATTTCTTATTTATTTAATAAATCATATAATTAATCTTAAGCATATCAAAAAAACATTATTTTTATTAGATGGGAATTTTAAGAACAACATGACACCAAATGAAAATAAAAAAAGTGTGATTATGATTAAACCAAAAGACGCTACCAATATGGGTATTATTAAAAATTCTACTAAGAAAGTAGTTATTAATGACACATTGGTAGAAGTCTTTTGGCCAGATAGAAGTGAGATTAAACATTTTTTAACAAGCAATGCATTAAAAAGAGATTTAGTTTTAAAAACAATGTCAGATCCAACTGCTAAAAAATACTATAGATTAAACAGTAATAAGAATGCTAATTTTCGCCGGATTATTAGCCTCGATGTTTTAGATGAATACAAGGCATCCACCAAACAAATAAAAACAACAAAAATTTCAAGTGCTAAAGCACCTGAAAATGATCTTGATAATGATCTTTTTGACATGAATCCTATTCGTAAAATGAGTGTCGATTATAAAGTTCTTGGCGACCAATTCTTAGAATTATTTGAAAACACATTACCTGAGGATTTGCCGGGTATTTTCAAGAATATTAACAATAAGTTGACCAGTCATGACAACCAAGCATTAGTAGAAGTACTTTACAAAAAATAAGTTAAAACAAGGAATGATTAAGATGATAAAAAAACATTCAAAAAATAAATTAAATTTTGAATTGACTAAAAAGGGCAAAAATGCAGTTTTAGTTAAAAATAATAATGGTAGTTCAGATAACTTTATTTCACAATCATTTATAAATTTGAAGGATTTCTATAATAAATCATTAACATTAGGCGAATGAGTTGATAATTTAAAAACACTAAAAATTAGTGATGGTACATGGGATGAAGATTTTTTATTAGTTAATATTTCTAATAATGATGAACAAATTAATGATGCTTTTAAAATTAAGCGTAATTTTAAAAAACAAAATAAAGATGATTATAATTTGCAAGCTGGTAAATATCTTAAAAAGTATAAAAAAGGTCTAGAGAAAGAACTTGATGATTATTTAGAGCTAGTTGATGATGTAATTTATAATATTGAAGTCGACTGAAATGATGCTCATAACTTTGAGCATAAACTAAACTTATATAATACCACACTAGAAAAAGTAGAAAATACAGATCCATCACCTAAGACTATTCTTATTGAAAAACCCCAAAACAGTGACATTAATGCTGTTAAAAACATGAAAGACATGGTTTGGAATTCACAAGCAATCAAGGACGCAAAAGAAAGCAATGGTGATGCCTTTGATGCTAAAACTTACACAAAATACTTAAAAAGCATTTCATATAACAGTGTTGCAAAAGTATTGGATCAAATCATTGATGAAGGTTATAGTGTTAAGGGGATCACAAATGCATTGAAAAACCTTTGAGATGCAATTTCTACAAAAAAAGTGTCTTCACTTAAGAAACCATTATATGAATTGCTAAGTGCCTTACAAAAAGATTCAGATAATGCTCAAAAGATTGTCAAAAGTCTACACAAGGATTGAAGTGCATTTAAAAAAGTTTCTGATATTGAACTATTAAATAATATTATTAGCCACATTAATGTTGATGCAATGTTAAGAGATTTAGAAGATGAAATCAATGATTACCGCATTCTTTTTGACATTATTTTAAGAAGATATGCAATTGCCCAACATATTGCAAAGGATTTGTTTATCAAAGAAGTAAAAGCAGCGGCAAATTTTGATGATCGGTTTAATGGCACTAGAAAAAGAAATTTATTAGCTAATGATGCTATTTTTGACAAAGATGACACCATAAAAATTAAAGATACTGATAAACTTGCAGATTATCATTATGTTGAAAAGTTTAGAGAATCACTTTATGATTCAATTGTAAATGCTAGCAAGATTAAAGTGGTGGCCCAAAAAGAAAATGCAATTGACGAGAAGTTGTTAAATAATTATTTCCAAAAGATCAATGTTGAAGCAGGAATTTTGTATGATCTTAATGAACTTTTAGCATTATTAGAAGTTCAATATGAAAAAGATAAGAAAAAATTGGTTGGTAATAAAAAAGACCCTAAATTAGATAGTGCTATTTTGTATAGTTACCAACAAGGTTTGTTGATTAAAAAATTAAGTGCATTTAATATGATTTATAAAAATGCTATTTTTCATTTAAAAAACTTGTTGGACTTGCAAAATGATCTTGAAATAATCTTAATGAATACGCACCAAAATTGATTAGTTTATTTTGATAAATGAATAGAATTTAAAAAGGTTCATATTAATAAAAATAGTCAAGAATTTAAGGGCTTGAAAAATACTACACTTGAAATTACTCTACCAAGTGATGACAGTGAAGAAAAGCCGGTCAAGGCAAAACCTGTATCAGCTAAAAATTTAAAGGTTTTAGAAAATAAGTTTAGTAAGGCAGGGGTTAAAATCGAGGAGATTGTTAATATAACTAAAAATGAATTAGAAAATGAACAAAGTTAGAGTTATTGCAACCGACTTAGATGGAACCTTATTACATAATCGTTCTACAATTAGTAAAAAAAATTTAATAGCACTAAAACGTTTTATTTGTGATGGTGGAATTGTTTGTTTTGTCACTGGAAGGTGTTTTGTATCAGCTAAGAGTCATGCTGACAAGTTTTACAGTAAGACAGGATGTAAAATTCACTTTTTGTCATGTTTAAAAGGGGCAGTCCTATATGACAATATTGAGAATAAATTTATTTATCAAAGAATAATGTCTGCAAATATCACATCAAAAATTTTAGCAATTAGCAAGCAAACTAAATGCTGTTTTGCTGCTTATTTTGAAAAAGATATCTATAACAAAAATATGTGAATTTATGGCAATAATAAAATTGTTTGGCTATTGAACAAAATTAGAATTTTACCTAATTGCTTGACAATTGCAGATCAAGACGCAAATGAAGCTTCTTACAAAATTAATATTAGTGGCTTTAAATTCAATCTCAGTATTTTTAAACAATTAAAAGCTTTGCAAAATTGTTATCAACAAATAAAAAGTAAACTTGGTGGTGAAATTGATATTGCAAAAACATCGAAATACATGTATGAAATTACAAGTAAAAATTCTAATAAAGGGATTGCAATTAAAACAATTAGTGAATTATTAAAAATTGATCTTAATGAATTTGCTGCTTTTGGTGATTCTGCAAATGACATAGAAATGATGAAATTAGTAGGACTGCCAATTGCAATCGGAAATAAAAATTGCAACTTAAATAAAATTGTCAAACACAGTATTATAGGATTGCAAAAAAATGCTGTGGGTAAGGCTATAAATAAATATATTTATTTAGGTAAAAAATAATTTATAATTTATGAAACATTGATTTTTCTTATTTTATTTAATTTAGGTAGCAACAAGAATGAGAAAATTGATTCTAGAATTATTAGATATTAATAAAGTATATGAAGATG
This sequence comes from uncultured Mycoplasmataceae bacterium, assembly GCA_900544585.1. Taxonomy (GTDB): domain Bacteria; phylum Bacillota_I; class Bacilli_A; order Mycoplasmatales; family Mycoplasmoidaceae; genus Ureaplasma. Next base: position 296,416 of record UQVX01000001.1, read on the forward strand.
GTTTTGTTGCTATCAAAGATTTTAATTTAAAAATTAATAAGGGAGAATTTGTCACATTACTGGGTCCTAGTGGTTGTGGGAAAACAACTATTTTGAAAATTATTGGTGGATTTAGTTATCCCACTAAAGGCAAAATTCTTTACAATGGCATTGATATTAAAGACATGGATATTACCCAACGTCCAACATCAACTGTATTTCAAGATTATGCCCTATTTCCTAATATGACAGTTAGGCAAAACATTGAATATGGTTTAAAACTAGTGAGAACACCACTAGTAGGTGTGGATAAAGATATATCTAGACAAGCCAATAAAATTTATAGTGCTAGTGAAAAAATAGCACAAAGAAAAATCCTAGAGATTGAAAAAACTAAAAAAAATATCAAAAAAGAAATTGATAAATTAAGTAAGAAATACCAAAAGAATCCCTACTTAGCTGAAATTATGGAAATGAGAAAACCAGAATTTCTAGCGACTTTAGATTCTTTGTATCAAAAATTAGATGAACAATATGGCGAAGATTATGTTTCTAAAGTAAGATTTAGAGATAAGTTTTTTACATTCTTAAATAATTTGTTGAATGAATTGAGAATTAATTATCAATTTAAAGTTTCAATTTCTAAAATGAATGAAATTGAAAAACAAATTCACAATTTAAAAAAATGGTATCACTATAAAAAACCGATTGACAATAAGTTTGTTGCTCTTAACGAAAAATATGATGATTTAGATTATGACATTTCTTATTGACAAAATTATCCTGATTTAAAAAAGGAAGCTTTTGAAAAAAAAAATTTAACCAGAAAACTTAATAAACAAGAAATTGATGAACGTGCTACCAAAGTGATTGAACTAGTAGGATTAGTTGGAAAAGAGAATAATTATCCAAGTGATTTATCAGGTGGAATGCAGCAAAGAGTTGCATTAGCACGTTCAATTGTGATTGAACCCCAAATATTATTGCTAGATGAACCACTTGGGGCATTAGATGCCAAAGTTAGAAAGCAATTGCAAAATGAAATCAAACGTCTTCATCATGATTTAGGATTAACATTTATTCTAGTTACCCATGACCAAGAAGAAGCACTAATGTTGTCTAATAAAATTGTGGTAATGTCAGAGGGCAAAATTGAGCAAATTGGCACACCAAATGAAATTTATGATACACCAAAAAATTTATGGGTTGCTAATTTTATTGGTCGAGCTAATATTTTTAAAACTATTGCTTTGTCAAGTAAACAAATTACATTAGCTAGCAAGACAATTAATTTGCCAGTTAACAATGATTATCATTTACATAAAAATGAGTCAATAAATGTTGTTATTAGACCAGAAGATCTACAAATTATAGAGAACAAAACTGGTTTTATCAATGATGTCAAAATTGTTGATGTAACCTATAAAGGTTTAATGTATGATATCAAATGTTTATGAAATGAACATACTATTAATGTTGAAAGTATTAATCAATATGAAATTGATAAAGTTGTAGCATTAAATTTTGATGTCAATGATATCCATATCATTAAGGATAGTGACAATGAATAAAAAAGATATCAAGAAAAAACAAAAATTTTTAAAAGTTGAAACTAGTCAAGCTAATAACTTTGTTAATAAACTAACAATTAATAAACGATTGTCATTGATTATTCCATTTATTTTAATTACCATTCTTTTAGTTGTTGCACCATTAATTGTTATTATCATCAATATCTTTAATCCTTCTAGTGGTACTGTACAAGATAATTGAGGGATTATGACAGGTACAATTTGAAATAAAATTGGTAAATCAATTTGAATTTCACTAGTTAGTACAATAATTATTCTAGTTATTTCATTCCCATTTGCTTATGCATTAGCGCAATCAAAAAATAAAGTATTTCAGACTTTAACGATTCTCATTGTTACTGCACCAATCTGAATTAATATCCTTATCAAATTAATAGGATTAAAAAGTTTGTTTGACATTATGAATCATGAACTTAATAGTACTTATGGTGATATTTTTACTATTATTGGATTAGTATATTTATTCATGCCCTTGATGATTTTGCCAATTTATTCTGCATTACAAACACTACCAAAAAATTTAATTAATGCTTCGAAGGATCTAGGTAGAAGTAATATCTATACATTCTTTATGGTGACAATTCCTTGGTGCAAGACTGCAATCATTAGTGGCATAACACTAGTATTGCTACCATGCTTCACAACTGTAACTGTAACTGCTTTCTTAAATAATAGCAATGATGGAAGTATGATTGGTGGAGTGATCATGGGCCAAGGTGAATCAGGGTTAAGTAGTCCAATTGCATTAGCCAGAACATCTGTCTTAGTTTTGATCGTTAGTGGTTTTACATTACTGTTGTACATGTCAATTGTTTATCTACCAAAAATATTATTATTCATTAAAAGAAAGTGAGAACAAAGACACTATGAAAAATAGATTTTTACACTTTCTGAAAAGTAGTTATATTTTCATCATTGTAGCAGCAACTTATATTCCTTTAATTATTGTCATTATTTTGTCTTTTACAGCTCCAAGTGATAAAGGAAATTTAAATCTTGGATTTAATTTTAACAATGGAGAAAATTGATTAACATTATTTAAAAATAATGAATTTACTAATGCATTATTAAATACTATTATCATTGTTGTTATTACTGTGCCAATATCAACAATTATTGCTACAATTACATGCTTTGGGATTTGAAATTCTAAACAGTTTTATGTTAATACTGTTATGAGCACTTCTAAAGCAAACATGCTGATCCCTGATGTAATTACAGGGATAGGATTAGCAATTCTATTCTCTATTACAATTATTCCACTAGGTATTAATTTAGGATTTGCAACAGTTGTATTAGCCCACATTTCTTTTTGTACTCCATATGCAATTATTATTATTTATCCTAGAATGCAAAAAATGAATAAAAACCTCATCCTAGCATCAATGGATTTAGGATATTCACAAATTGTAACTTTTTTTAAAGTAACAATACCATTTTTACTCCCAGCCATTTTTAGCGCCGCAGCAATTGTTTTTTCCATGAGTTTTGACGATTTTATTATTACTAAATTAGTAGGTGGTAAAGTTAATACAATCTCTACAGAAATTTATAGTATGGCTAAAGGTATCAAGATGTGGGCCGTAACATTTGGAGCAATCATTATTATTATTGGTATTACTATCACCATTATTATTGGTATTAAAAAATACATTGAAGAGAGACAAAAACACAAGGCAATTAGTCTTAATAAATTTAATGGTCGAATTAAGAAAAGCTTAAAAAAGGGAATAGAAAATGAGAAGTTGAATTAAAAAAACTTTGTTAGGAATAAGTTCAACTGTTGTTGGTTTAGGAATCATTGTTTTGCCATTTTTAATTTTTGTTCAACCTAGCAATGAATTTGTTTTTGGTAATTTTCAGTCCTATATGTCTGATAATGTCAAAGATGATCTTAGCAGCAAATATGAAATTAATTGACAATATTATGGTAGTAATGCTGAAATACCTACTTATATTCAAAACAAAACTTTAGATTTAGCAATCGCAACCAACAATATGATAGCTCAACTGGCTATGAGTGACCAATTACTGCCAATCCCATGAGATGAATTTAATTTGACTAAAAATGATGGGAGTAAAATCAATAGTTACAAGGATTTAAATGGGTTTGTTTCTGATGCAACATGATGGCTATCCAAAACAATTGGTGGGGAGATTAAATTACCAAACGTAGATGGTGAGCCATGTGATAATTTGTTGGCATATTGTGTGCCTTATTTTTTGCAAGATTTTACATTCTCTTACCGGGGTAAAAAAATCAAAGAGTTAAGTAATGAATCAATAAGCTTTAAAGCGATCTTTGACCATATTAGCAATGATGCAGAATTTACTTCTAAAGAATCTAATGTGATGATGATAGATGATTCACGCTCTGTTTATGATATTGCTAGATTTGTTAGTGATGCTAGCGATATCAACCCAAGTCCTGGTATTTTGAATTCTGGAGCAGATTTAAATTCTGCTATTGCCCCATCAATTCAAAATCTTAATAACACATATGACAATATTGCTAAATATTACACTAATAAAAAAAAGAGAAATATTCTTACATTTAATAGTGATTCATCGATTGTCTTAAATAAAATCGCTCTTAATCAAACAAAAGGTGCATTCATGTATAATGGTGATGCCATTTACGCTGCAATGGGTGGAGATAATGAAAGCGATCAAAATGGTTTACCCCAATTTGGGGCTAATCAAGACTTTTATAGCATTGTACCTAAGATCAATTTTTATGCCTTAGATGGTGTGGTTATCAACAAAAGTATTGATCCAAAAAAGAAAAAATCTGCTGTTGAAATTATTAAATCACTTTGTTTGTCTGGATTGCAACAAGGTGAAATAATCTCAGAAAAAGATCCCACCACTGATGATTACAAATATTTAAGTGCACAAAATTTTAGTTTTTTAAACTATACGCCTTGCTACCAATCACTATATGAATATGCTATTGATCCAAGTGAAAATGGTTATTTTAGCCAAACTGGCATTGAAGATAATGCACAAAAACAATTACTAATTGATTTAATAAAAATTAATTCAGACCAAATTAAACAAGAAAATATCGAACTACCAGTGACAGAGTTAACCAAATCTAATATTAATCTAGCCTACCTTGACTTCAAAAACAAAATCTAAAGTTGCTTTGTTCCCTGGTAGCTTCGATCCCTTTCATGATGGTCATTATGCTGTTTTAATGAAGGCTCAACAAATTTTTGATGAGGTCATTATTTTTATTGGTGTGAACCCTAATAAAAAGAGCAACAATTTAGAAGCAAGAGCCCAACAAGTTAGCCACTATCTTAAGCAGAAAGGCTTAAGTAATAAAGTTATTTATGGTCATCAATACACTGTTGATGTAGCCAATCAAAATCATTGTGATTTTTTAATTCGTGGCTTAAGAAATGATAATGATTTTAAATACGAAATTGATTTATATCAACAAAATAAATTCCTCAATCCTAAAATAGAAACTATCTATTTTCTTGCTGACGAGGAATTCATTAATCTACATAGTAGTAATAAAAAATAAATTATTTCAAACTATTAATTTTAGCTTTTAAAGCATCTGCATCCATGAAACCAACTGTTCTAGTTAGTTCAGTACCAGCTTTGGTGTAAACAATTGTAGGTACTGATTGAACACCATACATTGATGCAATTTCATTAAATTTGTCAATATCCACTTTGACAAAATTAACATCTGCTTTCATTTCATCTGCAACACTACTAAAGACTGGGCCTAGCATTTTGCATGGTCCACATCATGTTGCAAAAAAATCAATTGCAGTTATTTTGTCTTCATTAATTAATGATTGAAATTGTTCTAAGCTTTGAATTTCCATAGCTTATCCTTTCTTACTACTATCAATATAGCATATTAATTTTATTTTTCGTTTTTAACATATCTACAATTTGGATAACTACTACAACCAATAAACATTTGTTGTTTTTTATTAAATCTTTTTATTAATTTGCCCCTACATTCTGGACATTCTTCTCCAGTGTAATTGTTAGAGTTATCAAATTCTGCATATTTACACTTTGGAAATCCACTACAAGCAATAAATTTACTTCCAAACCTACTTTCTTTTACGACCAATGGCGAATTACATTTAGGACAATTACGTCCAACATAATCAACATCATTTTTCTTTTTTTCAGCATTAGTTTTGAAAACAATTTTAATTTTATTTTCAAATTCTGGAGCAAATTTTTCTAAATATGAAATTCACTTTTCATCACCATTTGCAATTTTATCTAACTCTTGTTCCATATTAGCTGTAAACTTTGAATCTACCACTTCTGGAAAATCCTTCATTAATTCTTCAATAACCCTCATTCCCATTTCAGTAGGAATAAGTTTTTGGCCTTCTTTGGTCACATATCCACGAGTTTCAGAAATTTTTGCCATTGCAGCATACGTTGATGGCCGACCAACACCAGATTCTTTTAATGCAGCAATTAATGTAGCCTCAGTAAAATATGCTGGTGGTTGTTTATCAAACTCATTTAATTTAGCTTCGCCTTTGTATAGATTATTTTCTACTAAATTAGGTAATTTATCATTAAATGAGTTAACTGTCTTGTTATAAAAATTTAAAATTAAATAACCCTTAAATTTAATTTCTTTGTGTGCGGCATAGAATTCATGATCTTGATTATCAAAAATCATACCTTTAGTTGAGTAAATTGGACTATTCATCAATACACACATTGTGCGAGATCAAATCAAGTTATATAACTTATATGCTGATTCATCAATAAATGGTTTAACATCTTCTGGTGTCAATGAAACATCTACTGGTCTAATGGCCTCATGTGCGTCTTGAATATTTTCATCTTTTTTCTTGGTTTTTTTTGTACCTGGTTGGTAGTCAAAATTAACATATTCTTGACCATATCTTTGATTTAAGTAATTTTGTGCTTCATGAATGAAATCTTCATTAATTCTTTCACTATCAGTTCTAGGATAAGTTATTAAACCTAAATGTCTGCCATTAAGTTCAATACCTTCAAATAGTTTTTGGGCAACTAATGTTGTTTTACTAGCACTCCATCCTAATGATGTACCTGCAATTTGCAACATCTTATCAGTGGTCAAAGGAACATATTTATCACCTTTGGTCTCTTTATCAGGTAAATACTTAACAAACTTAAATTCATTAGTTAATTTTTTAATTACACTTTGTGCATCAGATAACTCAGCAAATTTAAAATTGTATTTATTGGCACTAGAGTCATTATATGGTTTAAAGTTTTGATTGTTGGCAGTATAAGTTAAGACTAAGCCATTTTGTAATTCAGCACTAATTTCATACCATTTTGATGAGACAAAATTACGTCTTTCCAATTCTCTACTGACAATAAACATTAGTGCAACAGATTGAACGCGACCTGCAGATTTACCATATACTGTCCGACGCACTAAATCAGATAGTTTATATCCTACTAATCGATCAATGATTCGACGGGTAAATTGGGAATAAACTAAATTCATGTCTAAGTCATGCTTATTTTCAATGGCAGATATAATAGCTTTTTTTGAAATTTCATTAAAGGTGATCCTTTGACATTTAGATTTGTCAATTTCTTTTAACAAATCATAAATATGCCACGAAATTGCTTCACCTTCACGGTCAGGGTCAGTTGCAAGATAAACAACATCTGCATCTTGGGCAGATTTAACAATTTGTTGAATAATTTTTGTTTTAGATGTCTTTGTATTTACATCCTTAATAACTACTCAATTCGGTTGATAAGTAACCTTATCATAACCCACTTTGGGATCCATTTCTCTTAAGTGACCATAACTAGCAATAACATCATAATTACTACCTAAATATGATTTAATTGTTTGAATTTTATTTGGTGATTCAACAATAATAAGATTTTTACTCATACAATATATACTGCTTTTATTTCTTTTATAAATAATAAGGTATTTTTTCAAAAACTCATAGATTTTTTGCTATTTAAATGACATCTTGAATGTTTTGAATACAAAACATTTCAGTGTTTGTTAAATTTAAATTGTCAATAGCTAATTTTTGGGATTCTTTATAATAAATTGGTTTTTTAACTTGTTGAAGATTAAACAATAAATTATTTGTTTCAATCTTATCTACTTTACTTACATAAATTTTGTTTGACATTGCAAACATTAATCTTTGCACAGTTTGATCATCACAAGGATCATAATTTTGGGGATCATTATATTCACTAATTAATAAAAGATTTTTATAATCATTGTAGTATTTAAAAGAACTAATTCCGCCCTCACAAACCACAATAACTTCGCGGTTTTTTTTCATTACTAAATCAAAAATTTCTTTTTTTAATTCATGATTATCTAAACAAAGAACATATTTATTAGAATTTTGTTCTTCCAAAAGTTTTTCGAATTCATCAAAAGAGATATCACCGTTAATGGATAAAACATCTTTATTGATTAAATCTGCTCTTCCTTCATAATACATGAAAAATGGTGGAGCTAAAATTTCTTTTAGCTTATCAGGGTAATCATTTTCAGTAATAAAGAAAAATTTTTCTTTATTGCGATCAACTGTAAGAATTTCGATTCTTTCTCGACTGGTAATAGCATGGTAAATCTTGTTTCAATTCCCATGATACTTTTTTGATAAATGTAAAATTGCTTCAATCATTTAGTTATTTCCTTTCTAAAAATAACTAATTGAGTGATGCTATTTTTTACTAATCAAAATGTGTTTTGCAAATTTTGCATTGACTAAAATCATTGAAAACTTGTGTTTCAAATCGATTTATATCTAATTGATTATTACTTAAGTATCACTTATTTTTGTTACAAACTTGTAATATAAAATCATGATAATCACTAACACTGGTTAAACCATAATATTTTAATAATTCTTGGTAGTGATTTTTTTGAAAGTGATTGAAGCCAAACTCTAGTACTGGTTCAAGGGTAAGAATTTCTTTTCTTATACAATTTATTAATACTAATTTATAAGCAGTTGATATATCGCTAATATTTTTTACTAAAATACCAGGTGTATCAATCAAGCTCAATGTGTTATTGATTGTAACAGTGGATTGATTTCTTGTTACACCAGGCATATTTTTAACTATTAAAGTATTTTTAGCTTTTAAAAAATTAATAAGACTGGACTTGCCAATGTTTGGTAACCCTAACACTAGAATACAAAATTTAGGATTTATTAATCCTTTTTTCTGATAGTGATCAATTCTATTTTGCAACACTGAATTAATCTTATTGATAATTACATTGCGAAATTTATAATCTTTTATACTACCAACTATGATATCTTCAGGATATGATTTTAAGTCACAATAATCAGATTTTAAGCCAACTTTTAAAATGGGTTTGTTATTAATTACATTTAATAATTCTGAGTTATCTGAAGACACTAATGCCCGAGCATCTAGAACTTCAATAATTAAATCAGCATACTTGCTAGTTTTAACTATTTCATCAGTTCCCTTTTTCATGTGTCCAGGGAACCAATTAATATTTAAACCTTCTTTGGTTTGTTGTTGATTATTTTTCATAAGAAGATGTTGGTAATTCTCCATCAAATCCAAATGTTGAATAAATTGTAATTAAACCTTCAGTATCAATACTTCTTATTGTAGAAATTAGAGCTGGAATGTCAATATAGAAACAAATTGTTTCTAATGAATGATTAATATCTTGATTAGACAAGACATTATCACGGTCTTTTGTTAAAAGTAATTTATAATTTCAATCTGATGCAGTCAATGCAATGGCAATTTCACTGGCGTGTGTTGAATAAATTTGCACTTTAATAACTTTATTTCTTGGAAAATAGTAATTATAAATTACACCAGCTAAAATCGCACCAGCAATACTGGCCACTAAATTTGGTGAAAAAAACGCTTCTAAAATTGTTGTTTCATTCAGGATTATATTCTCGTTATTGACTGCTTTTAAAATCCAACACACAAATGAACCTAATGTAACACCAATGAATAAACTCACAATATTAAAAATTGTTAGCATATTACCAATCGATTTATTTCGTACTTTGGAGTAATAAAAACCAATAAAATCAGTTCCTCCCGTAGATGAACCTAAGATATATAAAGCACTAAACATAAAACCACTAATTGCTGCATAAACAGTAGCATACACAAAAATCCCAAATACTAAACCTTCACCCATATTTCAAGGTAGCATTTGTACGCCTTCAATGAAGTTAGAGCTAACAACAATATTAGGATTCATATTTGTAAAGACAAAAATTCCTTGACCATTATTAATGAATCCTAACCCAAAACCAACTCCTTGGGAAACAGCAATATATATTGCAGATAAAATAGCAAATTGTTTCCCAATCTTAAAATAAGCAAAAATAACTAACGGAATATTAATTACAAAGTACAACCCTCAGAATAATGAGTTGTAAATCACGTTACTTAAATTAATATATGATTCACCAAGTTCTTCAATTTTAATTTTGGTAATCTTAGCAATTCCTTGAATAATACCAGAAATCCCTGCTGTATAAACACCTGTGTATTGCACTAATAACCAAACAGAGACAGACACAATTGCACCTAGAACCAAGACAATTAGTAACTTCATTCAAAATTGATCAATTTTATACAAAAAACCTAATCTAATTGTTTTAGCTGCATATTTAACATTTTGAATATCCAAGGATTTGTTATGCAAACTACTTTTAGATAAGTTTTCTAAATCATTAATTTTAATTAGTTGTTTTTCAATAGCAATATTTAAAGTTTCAATTTTACTAACATCAGGATTTTCTGATGCTTGCTCCTCATCATATTGACGTTGAAAATCATCTAATTGCTTTTTTAATTGCACAATATAGGCATTATATTCATTGTCAATATGCTCAAAAGCATGGTCAGTTGATTTCTTACCATGCTTATTACTATTTAATTGCTTTTGATAAAGAGCAAATTTATTACTAATGTTAAACCGTTTTTGCGGATGCTCGGATACTCTAATCACGGTTAATACTTTTCTTTCAAAATAAAACTAAATATTAAATAATATCTTATCTTATTTCTTAATAATTTCTTTAATTCTTGCTGATTTTCCTGAACGTTGTCTCATGTAAGAAATGTATGCTCTTCTTACTTTACCATAACGTTTAATTTCAATTTTTTCTACTAATGGACTATTAATGTCGAATCCTAGTTCAACACCAACACCATTTGATTCTTTTCTCACAATGCAAGTTTCGCTTGCACCACTACCTTTTCTTCTTAAGACAATACCTTCAAATTTTTGAATTCTAGTTTTTTTACCTTCAATAATTCTGTTATGAACAACGATTGTGTCCCCAGAATCAAAATTAGGAATATCTTTTTTAATTTGTGTGCTTTGTACATCACTTAAAATTTGACCTTTATTGATTTTTGTTACAGACATTTTAATTTTCTTCCTTTCTTAACTTAATATATTTAAGATACAAATCTTTGCGTTTTTGTTTTGTTAACTTTAATTGTTCTTTATAACGATAATCAGCAATTAATTGGTGATTACCACTCAATAAAACATCTGGTACTAGATGCCCATCATAATCTTGTGGTTTAGTATAAACTGGATAATCTAGTAAATAATTTTCAAATGATTCATTAACTAAACTATCAGTGGAGATCACATTGGGAATTAATCTAATTAAGCTATCAGCAATTACCATGCTAGGAATTTCTCCACCTGATACAACAAAATCACCAATACTAATTTCACCATCTATATAGTTATGGATACGATAATCAAAACCTTCATAGTGGCCACAAATCAAAATCAAATGATTAGTTTTAGATAGGATTTGTTTGGCAAGATTTTGATTATATGTAATCCCGCTTGGAGATAGTAAGTAAACTAAACAATTAGGAGTTCTAACTTCTTGTAAACAATCACAAATTGCTTGTAAACCAATAACCATTCCCGGACCACCACCAAACTGGTAATCATCAACTTTTTTATGTTTATCTTTAGATCAATCTCTAAAATTAATTATTTCTATATCAACATAGTGTTTTTCTAGAGCATTCTTAATAATAGAATATTGTTTCAATCACTCAAAACTATTAGGAAACAAAGTTAAAAAACTAATTTTAAACACAACTATTTCTTACTTTTTTTATTTGCTTCTTTTTCTTTAACAAATGAAGACCAAATACCTTGCTTTACTAAAAATGATTTAACAGTATCAGTTGGTTGGGCACCTTCATTTAATCATTTTTTAATTTTGTCGTCTTTTAATAATAATGAACCATTTAGTGGTTCATATTGTCCTAATAATTCAATGTAAGCTCCATTAGCTTTTGCTTTTGAATCAACAGCGACAATTCGATAGTATGGGGTTTTATTACGACCCATACGTAATAATCTAATTTTTACCATGCATTACTCCTTGACAATAATATAGAAAATTATAACAAAAAATAATCCCTGTTAAGTAATTTTGCTTAACAGAGATTATCATATACTTTTAACTATTTATTTGCGTTTGCAGGTGGTGTCGTTGTTGGTGTTAAACCAAATTGTTTGGTTACAACATCGATCAGTACTTGTAAAGGAATTTCACCATTTCTAAGAATTAAATCAAACAAAGATTTAATATCATTTTTCCCATCAATTACAAAATCATAATTTGCATTTGATTTATTGGCTTCTTGAACTTTAGTTTTTAATTTTGTATATAAATCATTAATGATTTGTTTGCCTAGCATATAGCCTGTCGCTTGGGATGGAATTGATAAATAACGAATTGATTCAGAACTAATATCACCTGCCCCTAGTCCAGAATTTTTCTTCATAAAATCTCTTTCGTCTTGAATTGAGGCACCATCTTGACCTAAATTACCATCGGTAACAGTTAATCCTTTAAAGTGCACAGCAGTATCTAATGCCATTCTCATGTTTCTTAATTGTGATTCATTCAAAAAACCATAATAAGCTAACATATTGGCTAACTTAGTTGCTGCAACTGCAATTTGTGCGTAGGTTGTATATACCGGATTGCCATTAGATGATGTAATACTGCTAACTAGTTGTCAATATGTGCCACCTTGATAATTTTTAATGAAAGCTATTTCCTCATCAGTTGGATTAGCTGGGTCTTTAATATTTAAAATTGTGCTAGTATTATGTGTTCAATCAGTTGGCACTATATTACCATCATATTTTGCACCTGAACCTCATGTACCATAAGTGCCTAATTCAGCAGCAAATCATTCTGTGAAAACTGCTCAACCTTCATGATAAGCATCATTAACAAATGAATATCCTGGTGTTGCATCATCATTTAATACTTTGCCATCACTTGTACCTGCCATATATTCTGTTCAATACTCTTGTTGTGTATGATGACCCATTGCCCCTTCATGAGTTGTTAATGAAGCAACACTTCATTTTTGTAAACTATAGTATGGATCACAATTATATTGAAATTGCTTAGAACCTCTTGGCCCTTCCATACCAACACCAATGTCTTCACGAATATCAAAGTTATAAGGTGATAAAACATAATCAGCAATGCTATTAAAATTAGCGCCATATGATTTAGAAGTACTGTCTTTAAATTGTGTGTAACTCAGCAAAGACAAAACTGCTCCTGCTAATGCTTTGTCACCAGAGACAGTAACATCTGAACCATTAATGCTTAATTTATTGCTTCATTTTTCTTCATAACCTTGAGTTTTGATTATATTTTTATATTTTTCAATTTGAGGTGTACTTTGGATTCAATAATCACTAATGTCAGTGATTCTTTCCCGACCAAAAAAGAAATCTTCTTGGTTTAATCAAACATTAAATTTAGCAAAAGTGTCTGGCTTAGTTGATGGTGAATCTAGACTATCAACTTTTGGTGTTTCACTAGATTTTAATATGTCATTAATTGCTTTTTGTTGTGGTTTTGTTGTAAAAGGATCATCTGTATACCAAATTGTTGGATTAAAACTTGACTCATCAGTTACTTTATAAATATCTTTAATTACATTAGAAGCAATTTTTTTCATCTTGGTTGTTCCAGATGACGTTAATGACATTCCTGTCTTATAAATTTCTTGGGCACTTGTGTTAACAGAATTATTGTTATATAACATTTGTTGGTAAATTTCATTACCTGAATATGCTTTACCACTTAATGATGTAACACCATCCTTTGGAGTCATATATCCAAGCCCAATCCCTTTAGTTTTTAAATCCTTAGTTGAATAACCTAAACCATAGACTAAACTGTCATCTTTCAATGTCAATGTTTGTTCCACTTCTTTTGTTTCATCTACTGTTGGTGCCTCAGAATTTGGTGTGGGATTAGTTGTACCTAGGTTTTGTCTTGATAATTTTAAATCTGGAATATTAACAACTTTAGGTTTTTCTCCACTATTGGAATCAGTTGGGACCCCCCCATATGAACCTGCCGCTTTTCAATAATCGCCACAATAAAAACTCATAAAATCATCTAATGACATTGACAAAGCATTTAATTTGGAATCAATTTCATTGTTAGTAAGACCAATTTTCTTTGCTTGTTCATCATAGATTGCTTTAAATGTTTCTGTGAAATATTTGTTACTTGAACTTGTATTATTGCCAGTTGTAAATAATTCTGTAACATTAATTGAACTAGTTGTACTTGTTAATTTTGTATTAACAAGATCTTGATAAAAGAATTGAACTGTTTGTTTAATAAAACTCTTTTTAGTTAACTGTGATGGCATAATTTGTAATTTCATACCATCAGTTAAAAAACCTTTAATTGAATTAATAAAAGCAATGGCATCATCAATTTTGGTATTAATATTTTTAATTAATGATTCATTTGGTTTACTTGTATCAGGGTCTCCAGTTTCTTCATTCAAATCATAAATATTAATGGCGTCCTTAATATTATTGGCAATTGAATTAGCTCTTGATGATAGCATTCTAGAACCGCTAATTGGATCAGCACCCAAGTAGATTAAACCAGCTTCAATATTTTTGATTTTAATATCTCATTGAGTAATGTATGAATCTAGCCAAATCTGCTCATCTATTCCTAAACTAGAACCATTTGATGTTTTAAACTTTTCCAATTCAGCTTTTGCTAGCTTTGCATTATCATAAAGTTTTTGCACTGATGCTTGTGTTGTAACATCGCCACTTTTTACTTCTTGTGCTGAAGTGGAAGAATATTTAGGAAAGCTATAAGTCTTAGCTAATTGTTCGCTTTCATTTGATGAATATTGTTTATTAATTTTAACAATCTGATTAGTCTGGATTTCACTAGAACATGAACTTAACAATGTTGCTGTTGGAGCAATTACAAGTGCAGCACCAAAGAAACATGAAGTAAGTAAAATTTTGTTTAATTTAAATTTCATAAATTACACCTAAAACTATAAATTTAATACATTTAAATTGTAACTCTATGAAATGAATTAATTTATTAACCCATCATACCTTTACCAAATGGATTCTTGCCCATTTGTAGTTGCTTGCCCATATCAGCCATTCTAGTTTTGCCTTCTTCTCATTGTTTAAGAAGCTTATTTAGTTCATCCATTTTCACACCTGAACCTTTAACAACTCTTATTTTGCGATTAGGTTGTTTTTTAAAAAGTTTAGGGTTGCGGCGTTCTTTTTTTGTCATTGATGACAACAAAATTTTTCATTTGGTCATGTTTTCTTCAATTTTTTCTACTTTTTCATTACTCATACTTTTTGAAAAACTAGTTGGAAGCATTTTCATCACACCACTTAATGAACCAATTTTGGTTAATTGTTCCATTTGTCTCATTAAGTCTTCTAGATCCATTTTGCCTGATAGCATTCTTTGTAGTGCATGTTTGGCTTGATTTTCATCAACTATATCTGCAGCTTTTTCGGCCAGTGACATAACGTCACCTAGTCCTAAAATTCTGTCAGCCATTCTTTCAGGATAAAAAACATCTAATGAACCAATTTTTTCACCTGTCCCAATAAATTTAATTGGAACATCCAAAATAGACACTAAAGATAATGCAGCCCCTGCTCTTGCATCAGAATCTAATTTTGTGATAACCAAACCTGTTAGCTTTAGTTTCTTGTTAAATTCTTCAGCAACATTTGTAATGTCTTGTCCTGACATTGCATCAACAACCAACAAAATTTCATCTGGACTAATAGTTTTCTTAACTGCAACTAATTCATCCATCAATTCTTCATTAGTTTGTAATCTACCAGCGGTATCAACAATAATGACATCATTATTAATTTGGTCAGCTTTTTCAAGACCTAATTTAGTAATTTTAGCAGCATCTTTAATGTCATTTTTGTAAAAGTCTACTTTAACTTCTGTCGCTAACTGTTCTAATTGTTCAATTGCGGCTGGACGATAAATATCGCCTGCTATTAACAATGGATTTTTGTTAAATTTATTTTTAAAATAGTTAGCTAACTTTGCAGCACTAGTTGTTTTACCCGAACCTTGCAAACCAACCATCATGATTTTGAGTTGTTTTTTGTTTGTGTTTACATCTTGTTTTTTATTGCCTAAAATTTTAATTAATTCTTCTTTTATTACCCTTAAAATAAAATCGCTAATTTTTTCATTAGGTGATAACACTTGACCAACAACTTTTTGTTTGATATTGTTAATAAATTTTTTAACAACAAAAATATTGACATCAGAATCTAGTAAAACAACTCTAATCTCTCTCAATAATTCACTTACATCTTCTTCTTTAATAGTTGAAGAAGAGATTTTTTTTGCCATTCTTTTAGCAACAATATTTCCAATTAGTCCGTTAATACCCATAACTTTATTTTTACTTTTCTATCTAAATATTAATAAATGCTATACTGCACCAGTATAGCATTAAGTATTAAAATGGCAGGGGTAGCAGGAATCGAACCCGCACACAAGGTTTTGGAGACCTTAGTTCTACCATTAAACAATACCCCTATAATGGCAGGGGTGACAGGACTCGAACCCATAACAGGCGGTTTTGAAGACCGCAGTTCTACCATTGAACTACACCCCTACTCCACATTAAATTATATTTAAGTTAATGTAAAATAACAACTTTTTTAAATCCGAATATCTTCCTGTGCATATTCTATTGCCTTATTTGTGTCTTTTGATCTAAATGCAAAGATTGTTGTTGAAACACCCAATTGCCCTACAATCATAATAATACATAGTAGGAATGGAACGACATATGTTGCAGCAGTCCCAGGTGCATTTAAAATTGATGATAGTCCTGTAGATAAACCTACTGTTCCATATGCAGACGAAAATTCAAATAAAACATCAGTAATTGTCAAGTTTTGGGATTGTGGTGATTGAATAATTAGTGGATAAGAAATTAATGCTAAAGAAAAAACTAATACAACACTAGTTAAAATAATTACTGCTGATGTAATAACTGTAGAATTAGGAATAACCTTCTTAAAAATAGTTGTTTTGGATTGGCCCCGCATATATGATATTCCAGTCATAAAAATAATGGCCAATGTGGTTGTTCTAATACCTCCACCAGTGGAACTTGGTGCACAACCAATAAACATTAAAATGTTAATAATTCAAATTGAACCATAAGATAATGTCGATTGACTGACTGTAGATATTCCAGCACTCCTTGCACTAAAAATATTAAAAATAATGGTTGAGACTTCATTCCAAATGCGCAACTTAGGATCAGTCCCAAAATACACATTTTCTAAGTCACTATTATTTCTAATGGTTGAAATTAATCCACCAGCAGATGGCAAACCATATTCAAACCCAACTACAAAGGCCAAGCCAACTAAAAAAACTAAAAAATAGGTAATTGTTGATACTTTGGTAAATAAAGAAAATTTAAATTTTTGTCTATAATGTCTATTCTTTATGTATTGAATTATGTCATAAATGACTGGGTACCCAATACCACCAATAATGATTTGAACAGATGATATGTATAGCAAAATTGTCCATATTCCGTTTCTGAATGTTGAGTATGATGCTTGACTAATGATGTCAAAGCCAGCATTATTCATTGTTGAAATAGATTGAAATATGCCACTTCAAATAGAATATCCAGCATTATGATAAAAATGACTATAAATTGATGAGTCAACATACCAAGTGCTAGATACTAGGTTTGAGTTATTAACTAGAGTTGTAAAATCTACTTGTTGGTAGGAAGGAATAAAATAAAACATTAAGCTATAGATAGCTGCAAAAACTAACTCAGATATAAGAATAAAAATCAAAGCAGATTTAATCGTTTTCATCGATAAACCCAATTTGGTATTGCCACGTTCAGATGCAATTAATAAACTATTACTAAAACTCATGTTTCTTGATTCATGAAGTGGTAGTTTTTTGATTTTTTTATAAATAATATTGTTGAATAGGGCATTTCAAAACATTCAATATAATGTAAACAACCCTAATCCACCGATTTGAATTAGAAATAAAATGACAAATTGACCAAAAACATTGTATGTTCCAACTACATTTAGTGTTGTTAATCCTGTGTCTGTGAAAGCTGAAACAGTAGTAAAAAAAGAATCAATAAAATCATATGCTTGCTTTGTACCATCATTCAACAAAGCGTAACCCGGATCTTGCAATGAAATAGGTAAAGACAAAAACAAAACACCTAATGCAATTGCATATAGGTAAAACATAAAAATTTTTCTAGCAATTGTTTTACCAATAAAAATATTGTAAAGATGCTTTTTATAATTAATTTTTTTAAATTTGTCTCAATCCATAAAATAAAATTTTATAGTAAATGTAAATATTATATTGCAAATGCTTAACTTATAATAGTTATTGTTTAAAGGAATTGTTAATGACTAAAAAAGATGTATGCATTATAGGTGTAGATGCTTTTACTCAAAAAGTAGCAGAAAACTTGAATAATGCTGGTGTAAAAGTTGTTTTAATTGATAATGATGGTGAAAAAATTGACAGTTTGTCAAGTGAATTCCCATATGTTTATAAGGCTGATGCTACTAACAAAGTAGCATTAAGTGATATTAATATTACTGACTTTGACCAAGTTATTGTTGGTGTTAGTACAATGGAGGATTCTATTCTTATTGTTTCCAACTTAAGAGATTTGAAAGTTAAAAATATTATTGCCAAGGTAAGAAATGAAGTTCAAAAAAGAGTTTTGTCAATTTTAACTGATGGTAATATCAAAATTATTTGACCTGAAGAAGTAATTGCAGAAATGACATCATTTAGACTACTACATGACATTGATGTTAATTTGTCAATGTTAGACAAAGATGTTTCAATTATTAAGGTGCCTGTTTTGGATCCTAAATTATTTCAGGTAGAAATCAAAGACTTCGAATTAAAAAGTCAATATTTAACAAACATCATTATGATTGACAGAGGATATGAATTAATTTTCCCGGTCCGTTCTAATACAAAATTATTGAATGGTGATATAGTAACAATTGCATGTAAGTCAAATACAATTGACAAGGTTGTAAATTTATTTACAAAATAATATATAATAGTCTTTAATATTTTGCAATAATGATTAATTGATTAGTAAATAAG
This sequence comes from uncultured Mycoplasmataceae bacterium, assembly GCA_900544585.1. Lineage (GTDB taxonomy): Bacteria > Bacillota_I > Bacilli_A > Mycoplasmatales > Mycoplasmoidaceae > Ureaplasma. The sequence continues at coordinate 315,527 of UQVX01000001.1, forward strand.
GCGCTAGCTATATTTAAATTAGTTTTTCTAACCTTAGAAAAATGCCTTTTTGCTTTGTCAAATTTTATTAATAAAACTACTAATAAATATAGAAAAATAACTAACAAGGTTTTACAACAAATTTTGCGCCAAGATTGAAACAACAAAGAACTTGTTGTTGTAATGAAAGTTTTGTTTTGAATCTTTGGAATCGCCATTGCAATTTATCTTTATACTCTAGTTCATTCAGCTATAAAAGAAATTACTAATTGATCTTATCCAAGTAAGATTAATTCATTTTTTGTTGAAAAAATTAGTAACAATAACTCAAATTTACCAAATTTTCATTATTGAACTAGCACATTATACTTATTGATAAAATCTAATCAATTTCATGTGTTTTAAAAACAAAAATTTAATGATTTTAAAATTTTTGTTTTTGGAACTACTATGAAAAATTTACTTAAAAATAATTTTCGTTATCTTTTTAAAAATAAAATTATTGCTATAGCAATCTTAATCCTCTTAAGCATTGCCATAATGGTATTTTTTGCATTTATTAACTTAGTAGTTAATATCAAAAATACCTACAATAATTTAACTCAAAACTATAATCTTCACAACATTGTTATTAATGAAATGTATTCACAAAATGAAGAAACAGCTAATCAACAAAAGAAAGAGTTTTATGATGGTTTAGATACTCTTAATGTTGATTATCGTGAATTCAATTCAATCAACATTAATAACACTACTAATGAAGAACTATTAAAAGTTATAGAATATGTTGCTAGTTACAGTATTGATCGTCTTGATGTGTTTAGTCAAACTGGATTACCCCAAAATCCTGTCTACCATAACTATGTTTTACCTAATGCGATTGATTTCAATGCAATAATAGCTGTTGCAAGTGCAAATTTAAATGCAGATGAAACTAAGTCAGAGAATATCCTAGCAAGACAAAAATTAGTTTATTTTATGAATAAAGCTGATTTTAAAGTCAATAGTTTTAAAAATGAATTTAGTGAAGTTTGACAAACTATTTATAATGATCCAAATTATGATCCACTCAATCCAAATACAACAACTGCAACAACAGCCCAAAAAAATGTTGCTAAATATTTGAATGCATTCTTAAATCCTAATAACACAAAATATAGCCCTATTATTGTTAGAGGTTGTAGAATAACAATTAATCTTACTGAATTCAATTCAGGAATCCCGGCCACTGGATACTTTGAGGATCCTTATGCATATTTAGCAATTGTATCCAATGATTATATGCAAGCTAATAACAAGGCATATTATTCATTTGATGAGTACCAAAAAAACATCCTAAACAATTCTAGTGACTCACAAGGATTTAAAGATAAATTAGAATTATTGCCTAGTGAAGTAACACAATTTCCTAATATCAAGTCTACACTTGATATCAATAATTGGTTAAATTCAGTTGATGATAAATATAAAATTTATGTCGATAGCATTCCTTATCTAATTGTTGGTTCAGGGATTACGCCTGATTTCATTTATCCTATTTTATCTTTTGCTAATACAATTCCTAATCCTAAAAAAGAAGCAATCATTTATACTAACAGCAATGGTTATAAAAGAACTGAAACTTCATTTGAATCTGCACCACATGAAAACTTTTTAGTTGCAAAATACAATGGTCCATTAGCCAGAACACAAATTTTAAATGAGATTAATCAATTAACAAGAAAATCAATGTCATGGCCTTCCAATGTTACAGCTGCATATTGGTATGATGACATTAATAATAAAATGTCACCAACTGCATTAAGAATTGAATTTATTAATACAGTTATTAAAACATTTGTTACCACAGTAATTATTCTAACTAGCTTTGTTTTGATTTTAGTCCTATTTGTAATGGTGTTATTTGTTAAACGTTTCATTAATCAAAACAAAGCTAATATTGCAATTAGTATTTCTAATGGAATTAACAAATTTAAAATTTTATTTTCCATTAGTATTTCGACAACTTTTATTTGTTTATTTGCTGGACCAATAGGTTTATTACTAGGTGGCTTATTGGAACAAAGAATCTTTCTTTTCTTGCAAAATTATTGATTCTTACCAACACCCATTGGTAATTACTCTGGATGGTGATTTGTCTTTGCAGCACTGATACCAACTTTGGTTTTCTTGCTTCTAATCTTTGGTGTAGGCATTTATTTCCTAAAAGATAATTTAATTTCATTATTAAAACAAAATGGTGATCTTAAAATCAATAAATCATATCTTGGTTTTAGAAAAATAATTGCTAAAGCTAATGTTATGTATAAATTAAGAAGTTCATTAATTTTTAGTTCTTTAACAAAAATAATTTTTATTACCGTTTTAAGCACATTGTCAATTGCGACTCTTACCTTTGCAAGTTCAGCAACTAGTCAGTTAGGGCTAGCTTATGATTTAGAAACAAACACAAATAAATCTACATATGCAATTGATCTCTTCACACCTACTAGTCAAGGAGGACAATACTTTGGTGTGCCAATTCAATATGTTGGTCATGCATTATGAAATCAAGATGAAACAGAAAACCTAACTGATGTTGGGTATTCAACTGGTTTATATGGAAGTATATATAGAAATAGTCCAATTTTTAAAAATTACTCTTCAATGTTCTGAGCTAGTGCAAATGATTCCAGTGCACAAAAAAATGATATTTTGTATATCAAAAACAAAGTTGGTAACCAACTAATTTTAAATTACTTTTTTGGAGTAGGATCACTTGGTACCAATCCATGAAATATTTCCAAATCACTATTACCAATTAATCAAATGAATAGTTCAAATTCATTAAGTATTCAACTTGTTCAAAAAATGTTGATGGATTTAAGACCTTATAATCAAGCATTCTTTTCATCAATAAGTAATTTGCAACCTTTAGTTGCAAATGATACCACTAATGCTAATCCATTCCCAAGTGAATGAGTAATTCAAAATTTTAATTTATTAAATCAACCACAAGATTGAAAATTAGTATATCAGGACAAAAATGGTTATGATGGTAACATTGGAATAATCAATGCTAGTGAAATCTATGATGAAAATAACACTAGTAATCTAAGATGGATAACCCCACAAGACGTACTTAAAGATGAAAGTAACTTAGCTACTATCATTAATGATGCATACAACACATATGGGGCAAGTTATAAAAATGAAAATATTACTAGTGCATTAACTGAAAGATTGTATCCAAAGTATTATGGTAATTTATTTAGTCAAGATGCAATTAGTGATATTAGAGTAGAAGATAATGCTGTTCGTTTTAAAGTAGATGTTAATAAAAATGAAGTTAAATCACTTATCACTACAAGAAGTTATTTAATGAAGCAATTTATGCAACAAATTGAAATTAACGAAGAAAATGAAAGTAGTATCAATAATTCAGACATTATTCTAGATCCTCTTGATTACAATAGCTTTGCATTAAAACAATATGGTTATCAACTCAAGAATGTCGTGCAAGTGCTAAAACTTAATGACAACTTCATTAAGTTATTCCTACATACATACAATGACCCTGCATATATCCCGCTATTCTATAGAATTCTTAATAATTATGCTTTATTAGATGATGACACTGATGAACCATATGTTTATGTCAATAATACTTTTAATGGTGAAACAATAAAAGTATTAGGTATTCAATCTGATTCTAAATTTATAAACCTATATAACAATAAAAATGAACCAATTAATAATAAATTGTTTTTAGAAAGCAATGATGTCATTCCTTTGGTTATCAACAATTACGCAGCTAAAAAATTTAATTTAAAAATTAATGATACGATTCAAATGCAAACCAATAACCACATCCAACGTTATGAGTATGATAATGTTGATGATGCTAATATAGCCAAAAATGTTTTGTTAAATAATGATTTAAACTTTAAATTAAAAACAAGTGAAAGTCCAATATACAAAATTGTTGATATTAATAACACTGGTAGTGATGTGCAATTCTATATTAGTATGCCACAAGCACAACAAATCCTTGGTTTGGCAACAAGTAATGACTATGTAAATAAAACTAAAATTACAAGTAGTGATGAAGATGGTACATTGAATGTTGGAATGAATAATCAATGAAACAAAATTGGGGGCTTTAACGGAATTTTCACTAGTAGCATTAACCCATTAATGTTATCAACGGCAGTAGGAACATATTCGTCAAGTGGACTATATCCAGGCAGTGATTCTTGAATTACAAGTAATGAAATGACTAACTTAATAACTGCCACCCTTAAAAATAAGGCACGATTGCCATATCTAGCTAATGCATTGCAGTTAAGTGTTAGCGAATTAAAAAATATTGAAACTACACTAACAACAGGTGCTAATGCCATTAGTAATAATGATTTGGCTAAAAAAATCATTAATGTTTTAAATGTTAAATATGGCACAATGGCATTTAATACAATTTATGAAAATGCTAATTCCTTAATTCAACAGCAAGTAATGTTTAACCAATTGTCATCAACATTTGACAATATTGTCATTGCTATTACAACGTTACTAATTTTCTTATCCATTATCATCATAATGATCATTGCTTCAATGGTTATTAATGATCTATTAAGAATCACTGCAATCTTGACAACATTAGGATATAGCAACTATAAAAATGCATTAACATTCTTCTCCATTTTCTTCCCAGCATGATTATTTAGTGTCATAATTGCTGGGCCAGTTAGTATTGTGCTAAACAAAATTATGGAATGATTTACTTTTAGTAATATGTCACTATTTATTAGCATCCCATTCAGTTGGATAGCCTTTGTTGTGATGGCATTAGCTTTTACAATGTTATTTGCTGGCGTTTTTTGATGAGGACTAAGATGATTTAAAAAGAATAATCTTTTAAATGCATTAAAATGATAGATATGTCAACAATAAATAATCAAGAAACTGTAAAAATAAAACATCAAATTAAGTCAGGTTATGGCTTATTACTTAGTTCATTATTATGGGCGGGTTTTGGTTTTATTGTTGTTGGTTTATTATCAATTGGTTATAGTTTTTTAATTAGAAATAACTTTCAAGCGTGATTAGATAGTCAAGAATATACAATTGTTTCTGCAATTGTACTAGTTGTCTTTGTAGTTATAAGTGCTTTTATAAACATAAAATGGAGTAGCAATGTAACTAATAGTTCTTGAACACTTATTGTTTTTGTATGGATTATTGATGTGTTACTAATGACAGGTATGATTGCACCATTAGTAACCCTAATTGATAACCCTTGATTAGTATTTATTGTTATTGCAATTAGTGGTGGAATCTTTGTGTTAATGGCTATTTTAGGTTATTGTGTCTTGACCTATAAAACAGCAATAACATTAAGCAAACTAATATGGTTTATTTTTGGTGGTTTATTAGTTTTTAATTTAATTTTTATGCTAACTTTTAGTTTTTTATACACTAATGCATATAGTGTGTTTTACTTAGTTTTTGATGTATGTTATTTAGTAATTAGTTTGTTATCTATTGCAATGACATTCTTTAATATAAGTAAGTCAGAACAATTTAGTAACGATATTGATAGACAACAAAAATTAAAACTAGGTTTGTTCTTTGGGTTGCAATTACTAATGTCATATATTGTTTTATTTGTAACTCTATTGAGAATTATTATTAGATTTAAAAATTAATTTCTCCCTAGCTAAAACTGAATTAATTGGGGCAAAACCTGATTTTGTTCCAACCACTAATTCTAGCAATGGTGCTAACAACAATTCTCTAGTGCTTTTGCCAACATGATCATCCCAGCTAGTGTTAAGGCAATTACAGGTTATGTAGATGTAACTCCAACTAGCACCTGGAAGTGGAGAAAATTCAATTCCTATTGAAGAATATTACAGCACTTTTGAGTTTATGTTTTTGCTGACCAAATTTTGTTAGTAGCAACCAATTAAATAGTAGTGCAAAGATATGAAACCTAATACTAAACCTAAAACAATACATTTTGATGATGTAGGGCCATTAAATGAGAAATGTTTAGATCTCAGTCACATGTTTTTCAAGTTTAGGAATTAAACAATCTTTTATGAGCAAATAAATATTGTTGATCTCAAATGCAAAGAAGAGTTAGAAAAACTAAAATGTGATAGTTAATTAAGATTGTAATAATGAAAAAAACTAGCTTTTTTGAAAAAGCTAGTTTTTTTGTTAGTTCTATAGTGCAAGTTAGACTAATTTATCTTATAATAAATATAAGATAATTACGAGGATTAGTATGATGGTAACAATTATTAAGTTGTTATTCATGTCTAATCCTTTTTCTTTGTTTATGTTTCCACAAACAAAGAAAATCGTCTAACAATACATCATAGAACCAACCATTTAATAATTTGCATCTTGTTGACGCTCCTTAATTAAATGTAACTTAACAATATATAGCAGCTAGACTTGAATCCTGGTCTATCAATTGTTAAGGTTTTTGAACCTTTCCATGAAGCTACGGTTCAATTTTTACCTCCTTTAATAAATAAGAATGGTGAGCAATTGATAATTGCTAAAATAGTAATATCTCTGGCAACTTGGTGATGTTATCAACTTAGTTGCCTTGCTTAAGTCTAGGGAAGTAACCTCAGAGCCCAAGAACACACTATCAAACATAGTTTGCAGTGCATTGTTTTTGCTAAAGTCAACTGTTTTAGCAAAGTTATGCTATTGAAAGCATTTGAGCCAACATAACTTGCTTTGTCTGCTTGAATTGTTACAAAACTATAGGTATGTTGGTGAATTATAACTTTTGAAAGCAGAATTACCAATGTAACTCATGTTTTCTAAGGTGATAGTGTTTAAGGTTGAGCAACACTCAAATACATTATTACCAACATAGCTTATACTACTTGGTAAGGTAATTGTGTTAGGTTCTAGCACCTTTAAATGCTTGGGTACCAATTCTAGTGATGTTGTTAGAAGCAAACGTCATGTTAGTTGGGAATCATACCTTCAAAAGCACATTGATTGGTGTAAGTTTTAGTTGCACTTTCTCCACTTCAATTCCAGTTTTAATCACATTTACATAGCCTGTAATTGCTTTGAAACTGGCAAGGATGACAAATAAAAAAAACTACAACTAGGTTAAGCCAATTGTAGTTTTTTTATTCTTATAACATAAACTATTTAATAATTTCAGTTACACTACCAGCACCAACTGTTCTACCACCTTCACGGATTGAGAACTTAGTACCTTTTTCAATCGCAACTGGAGCAATTAGTTCAACAGTGATTTTTGTGTTATCACCTGGCATAATCATTTCAACACCTGCAGGCAATTGAATTGCACCTGTCACATCAGTTGTACGGAAATAGAATTGAGGACGGTAACCATTGAAGATTGGCGTATGACGTCCACCTTCTTCTTTTTTCAACACATAAACTTCAGCTGTGAATTGAGTATGAGGTGTAATTGAACCTGGTTTACATAATACTTGACCACGTTGTACATCTTCTTTTTTAGTACCACGTAATAGAATACCAGCATTATCACCAGCTTGTGCATAATCAAGTTGTTTTCTAAACATTTCAATACCAGTAACAACTGTTTTTTGAGTCGGTTTTAAACCAACAATTTCAACTTCATCATTTAAGTTTAATTGTCCACGTTCAACTCTACCAGTAACAACTGTACCACGACCAGAAATTGTGAATACATCTTCAATTGCTAATAAGAATGGTTTATCAACTTCACGTTGAGGTTCAGGAATATAGCTATCAACTGCATCCATTAATTCATCAATCTTTGCTTCATATTCTGCCACACCATTTAATGCTTGTAAAGCAGAACCTCTAATAACTGGAGTGTTGTCACCATCAAATCCATATGAACTTAATAGGTCTCTAACTTCCATTTCTACTAAATCTTGCATTTCAGGGTCTGACATCATGTCACACTTGTTTAAGAAAACAACCATTTTAGGAACACCAACTTGACGAGCTAACAAAATGTGTTCACGAGTTTGAGCCATAGGACCATCTGTTGCTGCAATTACAAGAATAGCTCCATCCATTTGAGCTGCACCTGTAATCATATTCTTAACATAGTCAGCATGTCCAGGACAGTCTACATGGGCATAGTGACGCTTAGCTGTTTCATATTCAACGTGGGCAGTGTTAATTGTGATTCCACGTTCTTTTTCTTCTGGAGCACTATCAATAGATGCATAATCCATTGCTTTGGCTTGACCTTTTTTAGCTAAAACTGTACAGATAGCTGCAGTTAAAGTTGTTTTACCATGGTCAACGTGTCCAATAGTACCAATATTAACGTGTGGTTTACTACGTTCAAATTTTTCTTTAGACATTTCTAATTCTTCCTTTTAATAAAAACATAAATCTTTTAATTAACACTATTGTGAAATACACAAATAGTATTATAACAAATTATTTTTTAGCTCTATTGCTAACTACTTGTTCAGTAACGGATTTAGGGGCTTGTGCATAATGGCTAAATTGCATTACATATTGCCCTCTACCTTGCGTAAAGGAACGTAAATCTGTTGCATAACCAAACATCTCAGATAATGGAACTTTAGCTTTAATAGTTTGAGCAGTGCCTCTTTGCTCTGTTCCTTCAATTGAACCTCTACGACTTGATATATCACCCATCGTATCTCCAAAGTATTCATCAGGAACAGTGACATCAACAGACATAATAGGTTCTAGCAAGACAATACCGCATTTTTTGGCTGCATCTTTCAATGACATTGAAGCAGCAATTTTATATGCCATCCCTGAAGAGTCCACATCATGGTATGAACCATCAAACAATGTCGCTTTGATATCAATAATTTGGTATCCTGCTAATGGACCTGCTTGCATTGCATCCTTCAATCCATTTTCAACTTCTTTAATGTATTCTTTTGGGATTCTGCCACCAACAACTGCATCAACAAATTCAAAACCTTTTTCATGGTTGGGTTCAAACTTAATCTTTACGTGCCCATATTGTCCACGTCCACCAGATTGTTTGATGTATTTACCTTCTGATTCGCCTTCTTGAGTGAAAGTTTCACGGTAGCTTACTTGTGGCGCTCCAACATTAACATTAACATTGAATTCACGTTTCAAACGATCAACAAGAATGTCTAAATGTAATTCACCCATACCAGCAATGATTACTTGACCAGTTTCTTCATTAGAATATGTTTTAAATGTTGGATCTTCTTCAGCTAATTTTGAAAGTGCAATACCCATTTTTTCTTGGTCGGCTTTTGATTTAGGTTCAATTGCTAAAGAAATTACAGGTTCTGCAAATTGCATTTGTTCCAAAATAATGTTATTGCCTTCAGCGCAAATTGTGTCACCTGTAGTTGTATCCTTTAAACCAATAACTGCACAAATATCGCCTGCACCAATTTCATCAATTTCATTTCTAGCATTTGAGTTCATTTTTACCAAACGAGAAATTCTTTCTTTTTTCCCTTTAGTAGTATTAATAACATATGAACCTTTTTGCAATGTACCAGCATAAATTCTGATATATGTTAATCTACCAATAAATGGATCAGTTGCAACTTTAAAAGCTAGAGCAGATAACGGAGCATTATCATCAGCTATAACATTAATAATCTGGCCGTCTTCAGTTTCACCCTTGATTGGCGGAACATCAAGTGGTGATGGTAAAAATTCAACAATGGCATCCAATAATTTTTTAACACCTTTATTTTTAAAGGCTGTACCACATAAAACTGGATATAGTTCAGTAGAAATAACACCTTTACGGATACATTTTTTAATTTCTTCTTCGGTAATTGTTTCACCATTCAAATATTTTTCCATGATGCCTTCATCAAATTGAACAACATCATCTAACATTTTAGTTCTTCACAATTGCGCAGTTTCTTTTAAATTATCTGGAATTTCTTTAACTTGATAATTTTCTTCTTCTTTACCATCATAGTAGTAAGCTTTCATTTCAATCAAGTCAATGTTACCAATGAAATCAGCTTCAGCACCAATTGGATATTGAATTGGTGTAGCTTTAACACCTAAACGATTAATCATTGAATTAACAGAATATTCAAAATCTGCACCTGTTTTATCCATTTTGTTAATAAAAACAATTCTTGGTACATTATATTTTGTCGCTTGTCTTCAAACAGTTTCAGTTTGTGGTTCAACACCATTTTGTCCATCTAATACTGCAACTGCTCCATCTAAAACACGTAGTGAACGTTCCACTTCTACAGTGAAGTCCACATGCCCTGGTGTGTCAATAAGGTTTAACTCATGATCTTTTCAACGAGCATATGTTGCTGCTGATGTAATTGTGATTCCACGTTCTTTTTCTTGAACCATTCAGTCCATTGTAGATTCACCATCATGTGTTTCACCAATTTTATGATTAACACCTGTGTGGAATAAGATTCTTTCGCTAGTTGTTGTTTTACCAGCATCAATATGAGCCATAATTCCAAAATTACGATACTTTTCAATTGGAGATTGACGTTTCATTTAAAATCTATTCCTTTCTTATCAACGTAAGTGAGCAAATGCTTTGTTTGCTTCAGCCATTTTATGTGTATCTTCTTTTTTCTTAACTGCACCACCAGTGCCATTAGAAGCATCAATGATTTCATTAGCTAAACGTTCTTGCATTGTTTTTTCATTACGTAAACGAGAATATTGAGTTAATCATCTTAATCCTAAAGTTTGTTTTCTCGCTGGTGTAACTTCAGTTGGAACTTGAAAGTTTGAACCAGCCACACGTCTAACCTTTAGCTCAAGAACAGGCATAATATTATCTAATGCTTGGTTAAACACTTCAAGAGCTGGTCTACCAGTTTTATTTTCTACATCCTTAAATGCACCATACAAAATACTCTGCGCTAAACCTTTTTTACCATCTAGCATAATTGAATTGATTAGTTTTGTTACAAGTCTTGAGTTGTAGATAGGGTCAGCTAACACGACTCTTTTTTCAGGTTTTGCTTTTCTCATGCTATCTTTCTCCTATCTTATTTAGCTGCTTCTTTTGGCTTTTTAGCCCCATACTTAGAACGTTGTTGACGACGTTTTTCAACACCTGTTGTGTCAAGTGTACCTCTAACTATGTGATATCTTACCCCTGGTAAGTCCTTAACTCTACCCCCACGAATCAACACCACAGAGTGTTCTTGAAGGTTATGTCCTTCTCCTGGGATGTAAGCTAAAACTTCTTCATTATTTGTTAGACGAACTTTGGCATATTTTCTTAACGCAGAATTGGGTTTCTTTGGTGTCATTGTCCCAACCCGAGTACAAACACCTCTTTTAAAAGGCGAGGGATTCAAGTTTGTTTTTTTAGTTAATGAGTCATAAGTATTTAACAAAGCTGGGGACTTTGTTTTTTTAATCTTATCACTCCGACCATGTCTAATCAATTGTGCAATTGTAGGCATTTATTGGACCTTTCTTTAATAAAATTGATAATCTATTACAACTATTCCGTGTGTATCATAATAGAGTAAAAATACACAACCTTTAGAATTATACATTAAACATCTGTTATTCATTAAGATATTTATTTGTCTTAATTTTATAAGAACTTTCTCTTATAAGTTCTAGATTGATAACATAATTTTTAGTTTCAGGGTGTTGCTCAAATCTTTGTTTAATGAGATTAGCCAAGATTGGTACATTGTCATCTTTAATTAAGTTTGGTTTAACAATAACTTTAATTACAAATCCACTTTTTAAAACATAACAATTTTCCACTTCTTTAAAACTATAACATATATCTTCATACACTTTAGCTCGTTTAAAAAAGTCATCTTTACTATTTTTACGTGCACCTGGTTTGCTAGCAGAACTTCGGTCAGCAATTTTTGTAATACTATCATATATGTTACTAATAATTAATTCATCATGATGAGTTTTAATTGCTTGAATAACTTCTAATGGCAAACCATATTGTTCCGCTAATTTTACACCTTGTTGAATATGGTCATTTTCAGTTTCATGATCAACACTTTTACCTAAATCATGAAAAAATGCACACATCTTAGCTAGTTTAGTGTCTACTCTTAGTTCTTGTGCTAGTAATTCAGCAATATAAGCTGATTCAATGCTATGTTCTAAAATATTTTGTCCAAAACTATATCGATATTTTAATTTACCAATATAAGGATACAAACCTTGATTAATATTTTTCAACTTCAAAATTCTTTCAATAACGTCTTGGCCAATTTGAAAAAGTTGATTTTCAAATTGATTTTTGGCTTCTGAAAAATAATTTGTAATTTTATTAGGTTCAATATTTTTAGTATCTAATAATTTATTTAGTACAAGGTAAGCTAGTTCCCTTTTAATATGATTAGCTGAGCTTAGTGTTATGAATTCATCTTTGTCATTAATAATTAATTCAACTCCGCATGTCCGCTCAAATGCCTTTTTATTGCGGCCATTTAAACCTATCAACCGACTCTTTATTTCAGCATTTTTACATGGAACCTTAATTATGAATTCGTCACGAAAAAATTCATAATCCAATCTACTAAATGCATCTAATAGAATATATCTAGCATTTTCATGATGTTTTTGTTTTATTTCATTTAATTTAGTATTAAATTCACTAATAGTGGTATTTTCTGTTGTCATCAAATATTCATTTAATCATTTGTTTTTAAGTTCATCAATAGGAACATTAGTCTTTGTTGACACAAGCTCTAAAATTGATTCTGAACTATATTTTTTATGCTTATGACGATTTTTTTTAATAAATTTAAACATTAAAATCTTTTTAAATAAAATGGAGAAATATTAATGTTATAGAGATAAATAGATACATAACATTATAAAGGGTAAGTTGATTAAAATGGAAAATATTGAAAGATTAGTAAAAATATTAAAAGAAAAAGGATACCATTTAGTAACTGCTGAGTCAGCTACATGTGGGTTAATTGCAAGTGAATTTGGCAATATTAGTGGTGTTAGCAAAGTTTACAGTGGTGGTGTTGTAGTTTATACTTCTGATGCTAAGCAAAAATTATTAAATATCAATTCTCAACTAATCAATAAATATGGGACGATTAGTCATGAAATTGCAAATGAAATGGTGATTAGCATTACAAATATTTTAAATTGTGAATGTGGAATCAGTGTAACAGGGAATGCTGGACCAACTGCAATAGAAAATAAACCAGTAGGATTATTTTATATTGGATTAAAAGTTAATGAATTTATAGCTGTTAAAAAGATTCAGTTAGATGAAATGCTGTCACGTAATATGATGAGAGCCAATGTTGCCAATATTGCAATTCAAGAAATGTTAAATATTTTAGAAAATAATTAGTAAATTAGTTGCTTTTATCTTTATTTGTAGATGAGGTAAAAGTATGGAAAACAAAAATTTTAACAATTCAGATATGCTATCAAAACAGTATTGAAGTAATATTATTCCTTCAAAAATTTTAGAGTCACCAATTGAATTTATTAGTACAGGTAATTTGATCTTGGATCAACAAATTGGTGGTGGAGTACCTAAGGCTAGAATTACAGAAATTTATGGAAATGAATCATGTGGTAAAACCACATTAACTTTGCAAATTGCAAAGGAATGTACAAATCAAGGTAAAAAAGTACTTTACATTGATTTAGAGTATGCTTTAGATATCAATTACGTTAAAAGTATTGGTGTCAATATGGACAACTTTTATGTTGCACATGCTAAAAGTGGCGAAATCGCCTTTGGCATTATTGAAGATGCTTTAACAAATCAATCATTTGAATTGATTGTTGTTGACTCAGTTGCAGCAATGGTACCTGAAGATGAAGCAGAAAATAAAATTGAGGAAGTCAACTCATTAGGTGCACATGCAAGATTGATGAGTCGTGGTATTAGAAAAATTCAAATGTCTCTATCTAATAGCAATACTAGTTTGATCTTTATTAATCAAGTTAGAGAAAAAATTGGTGTTGCCTTTGGTAATCCCGAAACCACCACAGGCGGCAAGGCGCTAAAATATTATTCATCTTTAAGAATGGAAATAAAAAAAGTTGAATTAATTAAAAATGGTCAAGATCGTGTTGGTATAAAATCCAAAATAACTATTGTTAAAAACAAGATTTCCAAACCATTTGGGACAGCATTTATCAATATTTATTTTGGTGAAGGATTTAATTATACTAGTGATGTTTTAGAATATGCTATTGAATCAGAAATTATTAAAAAATCTGGAAGTTGATTCTCATATGAAGGCGAGAACATTGCTCAAGGTATAAACCAGTTGAAAACATATGCTAGTGAAAATCAAGAATGATTTAACACAATTAAAAACGAGTGTATAGATAAAATTGGTATTATAGATAAAAATAATTAGACATTTATATTTTTATTTGTTTCTTTTTTAATTATTGAGTCACCTCAATAATTTAGACCAACAAATGCAATTGTTATTACAACAACAATTCCTAACAATATCATATTTTGGGTTAGATAATTGTTCATATATTGATGCAATGAAATTAATTGGCCATCAATTTTATCAACAATAATTGTTTTCATTCATTTGGTGAATCAACTAGAACACATGATGCCAACTGAAAGGATAGATTGATAAATCCCCATTTTGGTTACTATTTGGTTTTCAATTGAAATTTTTAAAACAATTGCTAAAACTAAATTGTACAAAATGCCATAGCCAAAACCATTCAATGAATGAATGACAAAGTATCCTACTGGATTACTAATGAATGATGAGGCAATTAGATAAATGATTCAACTACCACTACCAATTAAAAAAATATAATTAGTGTTAATTTTTTTAATTAAAACTAAACCCATTAGGACCCCTGCAATTAATTGGAATAAACTAAATACTACAGATAAATATCCTTGGTAAGTCGCAACAGATGTTTTATCACCATTAAAACTAATTTCTGCCAAGTTTTCTAAATGTTGAATCCCAAGTGAACCAGAATTACTAAACTTAATGAAAGCAATCAATGATCCAATTAGTGCTAGACCAATAAAAAATGTATATTGTTGAACTCTATGCTGTTTTTCATAAGAAGTGACATCAACTTTTTTTTGCAACTTTTGTAATGGAGTTTGCATCCGTTTTTCTTTGTAAAAGACAAGCATAATTAGTGAACCAACTAAGATCACTAAGGCAATTAACCACATGTATCTTAGAATATATGGATCAGTTTTAGTTGTAGTAGTTGCTAATGTTTTCATTAAGGATTGAATTGGCGCAGTGATAAAGTTAGCTAGCAACGGTGGTATTGATAAAACAGAAACAGTTAAAAATGCCTTTTTATTACTGTATTGTTCTTTAAATAGCAGTTCATAGGTTCCTATACAGCTAGCTCCAATACCAATCCCAATTGCTGACAAAATATTTGTCACAGTAGTTGGCGCAATAATGATTGGAATGAATAAAATAGTTTGTGAAATGACACTAAAATACAAAAATGCTTTCCGATACTTAAATAAATAACTAATTACATCAGCAAAAATTCTAATAAAAATTCCTACTAAACCATAGATCATGGTAACGATTGTCACTAGTATGGCAGTATTGTCAATTGCACTTTGCATTGTGCCACGATAATCACGAACAAGCATTGTTGGAATTCAATACAATGTGTACATTCAAAAAAGATATTTATAACCTTTTTCATCTAATTTAATTTTATTAACTAAGAAGAATGACCCAAGACATAAAATTAAAAAAATAGCACTATTAACACTAATGCTAATAATTTGGGCTTGTGTTAAATTCATTAATTATTTCCTTTAAACTTTATTTAGTTTTGGAGTTATTAGAGTGTATTTCAATACTAGATCTAGTAATTTTTAGATCTTTCAATGCTGCCAGATCTGCTCGAAAATTATTAGGATTAACCTTGCTAATAGCATCAATATTATTAATTAACTCAACAAATTTATCTTGTCAATTATTATTTTTAGTCCGACTTAAAATTTCATTTAACATGACCAAAATATAAAAAAAGACATCAGGTGTTATTAATTTCTTATTATCAATAAATTGTTGAGCATAAATTGTGAACATATCATTGTTAGTTATTTCATAACACAACAAAAACCCTGCTATTGTTAGCATTCTTACATTTTTGCACAATTTAGTGTTGTCTGTAGGATAAACAAAAGTTTTGTTTTGGTTTATTGAAATTTCTAGATCATTCTTGAATTCAATTAATATATTTTCATACAAATCAAAATATTTATTTAATACATCTTGAATTGTTGCTTTTTTACTAGTAAATTTAAGAATTTTTAATAATTGATAGTTCATAAAATATTTACTAATCTATTTTATATGAAAGTATATTTTTTTGTATTACTAAAATGCATTGTTTTTACATATAAAAATCCCTCAGAATGAACTGAGGGATTTTTATGAATCAAAAAACTATTTCAATTCTACCTTTGCACCAGCTTCATCAAATTTTTTCTTTAATTCGTTAGCTTCTTCTAACTTAACACCTTCTTTGATGACGCTGCCTGCTTTTTCAGACATTTGTTTAGCTTCCATTAAACCTAATCCTGTAATTTCACGGATTAATTTAATAACCCCAACCTTATTTGCACCAGCATCAGCTAAAACAATACTAACTTCAGATGGAGCTTCATTAGCAACTGGACCGGCTGCAACTGCTACTGGAGCAGCAGCTGATACACCAAATTCAGTTTCAATTGCTTTTACTAAATCATTAATTTCAAGAATTGTCATTTCTTTTAATGATTCAATGATTTGTTCATTTGTTAATTTAGCCATAATTAAACCCTTAATATTAAATTATTCACTTTTTGTTTCACTAACTGCTTTAACAGCATACAAGAAACTACGAATTGGAGATTGTAAACAAGATAGAAACATTGAGTATAGCCCATCTCTACCTGGAATACTAGCAATTTGTTTCACCTTATTAATATCAGCAAAATTATTTTCTAGATATGCACCTTTAATTTTTACTACTTCAAAATCAGTGGCAACATCATTAACTGATTTGATTGGATTAATTTCATCTTCAAATGCCATTGCAATAGCATTTGGTCCAACAATCATTCCATCAAAACCTTGAATATTAGCTAATTCAATAGCACGTTTAAGAATATTGTTTTTCAAAATTCTTAATTTTGAACCACTTTTATTTAAAGTAAATCTTAGGTCTGTGATGTTTTTTGCAGTTAAACCTGAATATTCAAACACAATGAATGATTTTGCTTGTTTTAATTCATTAGCAATGGTTTGAACAAAATCTTGTTTAGCTTGAATTGCTTTTAAGCTCATTTTACACCACCTTGATAAAATTCATGCAATATGCATTTAGTACAAGGTTAATTAATATATCCCTCGGTAACAAATTAAGGTCACTTTGACCAGTTACTGTCTTAGGCACATTGCAATGTATATTTTAACTTATCTTTTTGATTTATCAAAAGGTATTCCAATATTTTTAGGTGCAACATTGTATTTACTAAAGATAATCATAGCAACTAATGTAATTGCAAAAGGAATAATTTTTGCTACATCCCGATCTAGATTTGCAGAAATTGTTAATTGATCAAACAATCTTGTTAAGAATGCAAAAACAAAAGCAATAATAGACAAGAACGGAATTTTTCAAGAACCTGCAATTAGGATGGCAAGGGCTAAAAATCCATAACCATTAACATTACCAACAAATGTTCCACCAAGGCTGTACATATACATTCCACCAGCCAAACCAGCTAATAAACCTGAAATGCTAATTGCATATCATTGGTATTTCGTTACATTAATACCTTGGGCATCCACTGCATTAGGATTGTTACCAATTGCTCTTAATCTTAAACCAAATGGTGTATATTTCATCATGACAAACAGACCAACAATAGCGATGACTGTTACTATAAAAATAATAATTGTTGTTCAATAAATTTGACTATCAGGGCTTACTGCTCCAATTGACAAAAAACTTGATTGTAATTTAGTGTGCTTACCACCAGATAGCAGTGGCCCTAATGGTTCTGTTAAAAATGTGGCTAGTCCCAAAAACACCATATCAATTGCTGTCCCTGCAACTATTTGATCTGTTTTCAACCTTATGGTCAAAAAACCAAAGAGTGAAGAAGCAATTAATGTAAATACCATTGCTAACAATAATGGTAAGACAAAGCCATAATCACCTGTGACTGGATAAATCAATTCACTAAAAATACAGAATGTTAAGGCCGCAAAAATCATTTGGCCATCAATACTAATATTTGCAATCCCTACTCTTTCACTAAAGTAACCACTCAATGTTGCTAGTGATAGAACAACTGCTAACAAAAGAGTTAAATTAAAAATGGCGTCAAATCTTAGCATTTTAATTTTCTCCTTGTTTGTATAAATCACTTAGTCAAGATTGCATTTCTTGTTTTTCTTTTTCATTCAAATCTAAATTATTTAATTGTTTGCAATAATGTTCGTATTTGCTATCTAATGAACCAAATAATTTAGCTCTTCATGAAAAATACTTATTTTGTTTTATTTCATTTGATTTTTTCCAATTTTCTAATTGTTCTTTATTCTTAGTAATCTTGTTTTCATTACTAGTAATTTTTAATTTTATTTTTTGTTCCCAATCATTTCATTGTGCAACTGTCATTAAACATTTATTATCAAACTTTTGTAATTGTAACTGTAAATGGTCCTGATTACTTATTACCGATTCATCTTTTAACAACTGTTTAAATGCACTTATTGATCAATTCAAATTTGATGAATCACATTTTATGTATTTGTATCACTCAATAAATAAAAGCAGCTTTTCCTTAATTGATAAGAAGAAGAAATATTTTCTTATTATCTCTAATACTTCTCTGTATTTGACAATTTTTTTATTCAATAAATCCACGCTTGAATGTAATATGTCTACAGTCAATTGGTTATTTAATAAATTTTTGTATTCCAACAATTTTCCATTTAGATGAGGAATATCATTATTACACTCAATTGATTGGGTAATTGTATTACTCATAAATTGATTAATATGATTAGCTTTTTTAGAAAAATAAATTAAAAGCTCTTGTAACGATAATTTTGTTGGTAAATTTGCTAATTTATATGAGTGATTAATTTCTCTAACTAGAGATTGATGAAGAGTAATTAACTTATTAAAACAATGATCTTTTTTGTTAACTATTTTTTGTAATTTTTTATTAATTCTATTTTCATAGCGAATGAATTGTTGTTCTAGCACATTATTTTTTAAGTCGCTAGTGCGTTTAGCTTCTACTGATGGGCTAAAAGTATTAGTTACTTTTAAGACAAAAATTTGCTTTAAATATTGTGTCTTAATTGCTTTCTTATCATCAAGATATTGTTTGTATAAATTGTTTATTTCTTCTTGATTTTTAATTTCTGAAAGTTGCAAACGGTATTTGGAAATTAATATTTCCATTTCATTTTCATAATTTTTATATTGGGTGATTACTTGTGAACCATAAATAACTTTCTTAATTCATAATCAAGGATGATAGTTAATTAAAATCACAAACATTGCAGCACCCAAAATTATCAACCCCATAATTAACTGACTAAAGGCTGGCGAGATTTGTAAAAATACAGATGATGAAGTAAATAACCCCATAATAAATGCAACTGGTGCAATTGCTAATGGATTATTCATGGCAATTAAACCAATCGCAATTCCATTTAAACCTTGGGTAGGTAAGGCATCATATTCAAACGTTAAAGGAATACTTGGAGACTGACCAGCAGTGTATAACACCATTGCCATGACTCCAGCCAAGCCACCTGAAATTGCCATTGTGGAAATTTTGATTGCTCTGACATTGTATCCTGCAAATGCTGAAGCATCAGAATTGGCACCTACTGCAATCACTTTATGACCATACGTTGTATATTTGCAAATTGCAAATATGCCAAGAATTAAAACTATAAAAATAATTAATGTTGGTAGTCAACCACCAATATTTGGTGCAACTAATTGAAATTGACTAGGAATATCAATTGATTGAGAAAATACTTGATTAGGATCTGGATTATAAAACTTATACACAATTAGTCTTACACTGAAAAGAATAATCCAGTTCAATAAAATGGCACTAACAACATCATTAACATTAAGATAAACTTTTAATAATGAGGTTATGGTTGCAATTATTGCACCAAAAGCAATTGCAATGATAAGCATTAAAATAGGACCTAGTCCAGTTGGCAACATTACTCCAGTGTCATTAATGGCTTTAGAAATAATTAACACCATTAGTCCTGAAAACATCATTTGACCAGGAATTCCAATGTTAAAAACGCCAGCTTTAAATGCAAATGAAAATGAAAATCCGCCAATTCCTAAAATGGCAATATTTCATATTAATGTTTTGTAGTCAATAAACCCTTTTGTGAATAAATCTTTAAAGATTGCAAGTGGATCATTACCTAATGCAAAGACAATTAATAATGCGACAATGATGGCTAATGTAATACAAATCACAACAGATAATGTGTTTCTTGTTGCTGATTTACGTGATTTTGTATTTATGAATGAATCTTTTTGTAGCTGTAATCTAAACCCTAATTTTTGCATTATTCACCTTTCTTACCTGTCATTAGTTCACCAATTTTGGATTTGGTCATTGTTTTGCTAGAACCAATTTCTAAGAATGTCCCATTTTGCATTACTGCAATTGTGTCTGCTAAAGTTAGGATTTCATCCAATTCATATGAAATTAAGAGGATGGCCTTGCCTTCTTCTTTTTCTTTTAGGATTTGTTTGTGAATATAATTGATGGCTCCTAAATCCATACCCCGAGTTGGTTGGGTTAATATTAATACTTCGTGTTCTTTTTCCATTTCACGACCAATGATTAGTTTCTGTTGGTTACCACCAGATAACGATCTAGCCATTGTTGTCCCACGAGATGTGCCCCGGACATCATATTTTTTAATAATTTTTATGGCATTTTTACTAATTTGGTTGTGATTAATAAATCCAAAATTACTATATGGTTTATTATCAATTTGATCTAGGACAATATTTTTGTCAATCGGCATATCTAAAACTAAACCATATTTATGTCTGTCTTCTGGCACTGCTGATAGCCCTGATCTGTTTCGTTTATTTGTTGTTGAACCTGATACATCAATATTATTGATAATAATTTTTGCTTTGCCACTTGATAAAATGCCGCTAAGCATTAGTGATAATTCACTTTGCCCATTGCCTTCTACACCAGCAATTGCAAAAATTTCCCCAGCTCTAATTTGGAAATTAATTAGTTTATTATTATCAATATTATGCTTATTAAAAAAATTGTGGAAAAATGCTTTGCTTTTTTCACTTATTGTGAGTTCTTTATTATTAATAACTATTTTTCATGCATTAACTAATTTATCTCAAAATTTATTATTTGTTATATTAGATAATCATTGACTATGAACATCCAAGTTACTAACTTCAAATTTTATTTTTTTGTCATCTAAGCTATGATGTTCATTGATAACAGGTGTAATTTTGTGGCCAACCATTAATTCAGCAATGCTATCAATAGATTTATTAGCAATTTTAAATCTATCAATATATTGACCTCTTCTAATTACTGTTCCTGTGTTGGCAACCGACTTAATCTCAGAAAGTTTATGGGTAATAATAATTACTGTTTTGCCGTTTTCTTGGAATTTTGTAATCATTTTTAAAAATGATTCAATTTCATTTTGAGATAAAACCGCAGTTGGCTCATCAAAGATTAAAATGTTGGCTTGGCGGTACAACAATTTTAGAATTTCAATTTTTTGTTGTTGCCCAACTGATAATTCTTTTACTTTTTTATTTACATTTAATTTAAAATCGTATTGGTCAATTAGAGATTGTAGTTTTTCTTTTATTTCTTTTTGTTTAATAATCTCTAATCTACCTACGCCCTCTACGCCAAGGATGACGTTTTCTCACACAGTAAATTCATCTACCAACTTGAAATGTTGATGTACCATCCCTAACCCAGCATCACTTGCATCCTTAGCAGATTCAAAATTAACTTGTTTACCATTAATCTTAATAATGCCAGAATCTGGTGAATAAACACCAAACAACATGCTCATTAAAGTGGATTTGCCAGCACCATTTTCACCTATTATTGCATGAACTTCATTTTGTTCAACTATTAAGTTCATTTTGTCATTGGCAATAACCTTACCATTTAAAAACGTTTTGGTAATATCAATCATTTCAACAGCAGGTGGTAGATGAGTTTTATTGTGCATTATGAATATCCTTTAACTAAAATTATGGGTTAGAAGCAATTTAATTAGTATTGGGTGGATCTGGTAATTTTACTTTTTGAGTTGCTCAATATGCTGATAAACCTCTATAACATGACTCTAAGAAGCTATGGTCAAAGAGGATATTTGATGGGGATTGATAAATTATTTTAATTAAGCTCTTATTTTTTTCATAATTCGGTTTAGTAAAATAACCGTGAAGATTGTCCATTGCTGATTTTCTTTTGTCAATTGTTGATCTATTTTTCTCAATTCATTTCCAAATTAAATTAACATTACCTGTCTCTCCGTCCTTGTTTTTTAGCATTGACTCATCATTCTTATATTGATTCGCATATCATTTATCAATATCTGATTTACTTCCAGTAATTGGTAGCATCTTAAACCCTGTATTTGCAATATCTGCATAACTAAGTGTTCCTCCGCCCTCAACCTTATATGCCTTATTTTCAGGTAAATTTAAATCATTAAATATTTTTAAATTACCCAATGCATTTGCTGCAACGATGTACTTTTCATCAATGCTTGCTGAATCATTAATATTAAGGTTGGGATCATATATTTTCATTGCATCAACAAAATAAGGTTGACCCGCTTTACTAACACCTACACCATTATTTTTTACTGTGCCAACTGAACTGTAACCCAATCCACCTAAATCACTTCATTCTGGATTATTTGCATTAACAGTTAACAAATCTGGATCATTAATTGATTGAGTAATTTTATTTGATATAACATCTAGATTCTTCACACTACTAAATTGAATAACTTTGTTGTTCCCAATGTCTTGTTTAGAACCTAAATTTGGTAGTGGTAAATTAATTGTGTCATCTTCTTCGATGGCAGAATCAACACCAATTATGATTGTTTTCTTATTCATTTGCTTAACAAGTCTAACTGCCTGAATTGCTTGAGGACCAGCAATTGGGATTAAAGCATCAACATTTCTTCCTAAAAATTCTGTAATTAATGCATTGCCAGCAGAAGTATCAAAACTCATAGCAAAATTTTGTGAGGTCTCAGGACCTAAAAATATTTGCTTTAGTTCTTTGAAACCTGTCTTTTTGGGCACAATCTCTTTATTGAATCATTGAATGCCTTGTTGCAAACCACCCATAAATGATGTTACTGAGGAATATGGTGCTCCACCATATGTTGCTCAAGTTAGCTCTCTATCTTGGTCGGGGCCAACAAAATAACTTATATTTTCATTAAGGAATTGTCCAATGGCAATCCCTGTAATAAATGAGCCTAGGTCTGATCTAAATTGGGCTGCTGCCACATTTGTTGACCAAATTGGTTGATCTATTTCTTCATTAAATACATTATTAGAAAAAACAGGGAGACCATACTGATCATCTAGCAGTATGTACCCTGTTTTTCCTAAATATTCATAAATTGGTTTGTTACTTGATTTGCTAATATTAAGTGCCTTGTTTAATGGCGTAGTGTGAGAATAACTTGCAAGGTAAAGCAACTTAGAGCCATTAACTGCAGCTGAAAAATAAGATTGAATTAAGTCAGTTATACTTGTTGATATTGGACCCGAAGCGTATGCCTGGTAACGATTAGAATTGCCATTAATTGCATAACCAACACCAACAAGAGTTGCAACACTTGCTACTCCTATTGTTGATAAAGCACCAATTAACAATTTCCTTCTAATCATTCAGCTTATCCAATAGTTAAAACAATTTTTAATTATTATACATAAATAAAGTATATTTATATTTCTAAAATTTAATTTATTTCTAAATTGTCAGTTTTGTCATCAAAGGAAATTTCAATCTGATGATTTTTCATTAATTTATTAGCGATAATTAGTTCTGCTAATTTGTTTTCAATGTTATTTTGAATTCATCTCTTTAATGGTCTAGCACCAAATTCATTACTAAAGGCGCGACTAGAAATTATTGATGCAATTTTTGCATCAAATCTAACCAAATAGTCTTCGTTTTTCAATCTAATACTTAGGTCATTTAGCAATTTGTTAGCAATATCTTTGACAACATCTTCATCTAATGGATTAAAAATAATTACTTCATCAATTCTATTTACCAATTCTGGTTTTAAATATACTAATAATTCACTCATTACTTTATCTTTTTTATCTTCTAATATTAGTTGAGAACCAATGTTGGATGTCATAATGATGATTGTATTTTTAAAATTAACATTGTGACCTTGCGAATCTTTCAAACTTCCTTCATCTAAAATTTGTAAGAACAAGTTTAAAACATCACTATGTGCCTTTTCAATTTCGTCAAACAGTAAAACACTATATGGATTTCTTCTAACAGCTTCTGTTAATGCGCCGGCTTGGTCATAACCAATATACCCAGGTGGTGCTCCAATTAATTTAGAAACTGAATGCTTTTCCATAAATTCAGACATATCAAATCTAATCATTGATTTTTCTGAATCAAACAAACTAAAAGCTAATGCTTTAGCTAATTCAGTCTTACCTACTCCAGTTGGTCCTAAAAATAGGAATGAGCCAATTGGTTTATTTGGATCATTAATACCCGCTCTACCTCTTAATACTGCATCAGACACCAACTTAACTGCATCATCTTGCCCTTTGACTCTTTGTTGTAATTCTTCATTTAAGTGTAAAAGTTTTTCTTTTTCAGATTCTAGAATTTTATTAATTGGAATTCCAGTTGCTTTTGCAATTACTTCACTAATTTCATTTTCTGTAACAGTATCTTTAATCATCCGATTAGATGATTCTTTTAATTTATCTTCTGCTTGTTGTTTTTGTTGTTCAAGAGTTGGTATTTCTGAATATAAAAGTTTTGATGCTTTTGCATATTCACCAATAGCTTGATATTGTTCAATCATTACTCTTGCGTTGTCAATTTTAGTTTTCAATGCAATAATTTCATCTGCTTGTTGTTTTTCTTTAGTTCAAACAGCAGTTAATGATTCATCTTGTTTAGCTAATTTATCTAACTTATCATTAATTTCTTTTAATCTTTCTTGTGATTTTTCATCTTGATCTTTTTCTAAAGAAACTTTTTCTGTTTTTAAATTAATAATTTCTCTTTTAATATCGTCAAGTTCTTGGGGCATAGAATGCATTTCTGTTTGCACCTTAGCACATGCTTCATCAACTAAATCAATTGCTTTATCAGGTAAAAAACGATCAGAAATATAACGTTCTGACAAATTAACTGCTGAAACTAATGCATTGTCAGTGATTTTCACACCATGAAAAACTTCTCATTTTTCTTTTAAGCCACGCATAATTGTCAAAGCTTCAGTTTTAGTTGGTTCGCTAACTAAAACTTTGGTCATTCTTCTTTCTAAAGCTGCATCACTTTCAATATATTGACGATACTCATTTAATGTTGTTGCTCCAATTAATTTTAATTCCCCTCTAGCCATCATTGGTTTCAAAATGTTAGCAGCATCCATTGCTCCACCAGTTTTACCCATTCCAACTAATTGATGAATTTCATCAATGAATAAAATGATTTGAGAATTTGAATTTTTTATTTCTTTAATAACTTGATTTAAACGCTCTTCAAATTGTCCTTGATAGCTGGCACCTGCAATTAATGAAGATAAATTAAGTTCCCAAATTTCTTTATCTAATAAGTTATCAGGAACATCACGATGCACAATTCTTTGTGCTAACCCTTCAACAATAGCAGTTTTACCAACACCGGGCTCACCTATTAAAACTGGATTATTTTTGGTTTTTCTTGACAAAATTTCAATCACTCGTCTAATTTCATCATCTCTACCAATAATTGGATCAATTTTATTATTTTGTACTTCTTGATTAATATTTCTTCCATATGCTTCCAAAGGGTTGAAACCTTGTCCGCCAGTTTGTTTAATATCCATAAATTAATACCTCTCTTCTTAAGATGGTATTATCATTATAAAACAATAATTAGCACTGAAATATGTAAAGTGCTAATTTATTTTTTACCATGAGCTTCTAATTCCAAAATAATGTCACGATATTGGGCAGCTTGTTCATAATTTTTTTGTTTTGCTGCCTTTAACATTTGTTTATGTAATTGCTTTAAAACATTTTCTTGCTCTGTTGTTTGTAATTTTTTAAAAGAATCAACATCATGAGATAAAGATTTTTTATTCTTTATGTCAAATTGAATATCTTCATGGATGGGTTTAATAATTGTATGAGGAATAATATTGTGCTCATGATTATACTTTTCTTGAATTTCACGACGACGATTAGTTTCATCAATTGCATAACGCATAGCACTTGTTATTTCATCACCATACATAATTACCCTGCCATTAGCATTTCTGGCAGCCCGACCAATTATTTGAATTAGTGATTTTTCACTTCTAAAAAAACCTGGTTTATCTGCATCAAAGATTGCAACTAAACTCACTTCTGGCACATCTAATCCTTCTCTTAACAAGTTAATACCAACCACAACATCATATAAACCTCTACGCATATTATTGATGATTTTGGAACGTTCTAGGGTCTTTAATTCATTATGTAAATATGCACACTTAATATTTTTTTGTTGTAAAAAATGAGTTAATTCCTCAGCCATTCTAATTGTCATGACAGTTACAAATGTCCGTTCATTTTTTTGTTTTTGAAGATGTAATTCACCCAATAAATCATCTAATTGGTATTTTGTTGGTCTCACTTCAACTAGGGGATCTAGTAGTCCTGTTGGTCTAACAATTTGTTCTATAATATTATGATTGCTATAGTCTATTTCTCACTCATTAGGTGTTGCAGACACAAAAAGCGCCTTGTCAATTTTATCAAGAAACTCATTATATTCTAATGGTCTATTATCTAATGCACTGGGAAGTCTAAACCCATATTCCACCAATGTTTGTTTTCGAGATCTATCAGTATTATACATTCCTCTAATTTGTGGTAAAGTGATATGACTTTCATCAATAATTAACAATCAATCATTTTGATTATTTAGGTAATCAAAAATGGTAAACGGTGTAGATCCTGGTGCTCTTAATTCTAAATGAGCTGCATAATTTTCAATGCCACTACAAAAGCCAAATTCTTTGATTGCTTCTAAATCATATTGAGTTCTTTGTTGAATTCTTTGTGCTTCTAATAATTTATTTTCCTTATTAAAAAACTGAATTCTTTCGCTTAACTCTGATTCAATTCTTTGTAAAGATAAATCTAGTTTATCTTTATCGGCAATGTATTCATCTGCAGTTGTAATATTAAAGAAATTTAAACTTTCCAACTTTGTACCTGTAAGAGGATCAACTTTGGAAATACTTTCAATTTCATCACCAAAAAAACTTACTCTCAAAATAAATTTATCTGTATACCCTAATGCAATTTCAATAACATCACCCTTGGACCTAAAGTTCTTAGGTGTTAAACTAATTTCATTTCTTCTGTAATTTAAATTAACTAAAGCCTGGCGAAATTCTTTAATACTAATATTCTGATTAACACTAATGGGGAAGACATACTTACCAAAGCTTTGAGGTGACACAGAGGCATAAATTGCTGCCACACTAGCTACCACGATAACGTCTTCATGGTTATAGAGTGAAGTTAATGTTGATAATCTTAACATTTCAATTTCACTATTTATTTGTGATGATTTCTCAATATAAGAATCGGTCTTGGGTAAATAAGCCTCAGGTTGATAATAATCAAAGTAAGACACAAAATACTCAACTTTATTATGAGGAAATAGTTCTTTTAGTTCCAAATAAATTTGAGCTGCCAATGTTTTATTGTGCACCATTACTAATGTTTTTTTCTGCAATTGTTGAATTACATTAGCAAATGTAAATGTTTTGCCAGTCCCAGTAGCACCTAGTAAAACTTGATGCTTAATGTTACTTTCATAATTAATAACCAATTTTTCAATTGCCTGAATTTGGTCACCTTGCGGCTTAAATTCTGACACAAGTTGAAAATGATTTTTCATTTTTAATCTTTCTCAACATTATTACTTAGTGTAAAATCACTAACCAATTCTGTTAATTGTTTTCAACTACTAATATTTGAGTTATCAGCAAAAACAAAATTTCACAACATTTGTTTTTCATTCTCATTAAATAAATAAATGTCATATTTGGCATTTTCTAAATTAATTTGGTCTGATGAACTTTCAGATGTATTAATATTATTAATTTCTACATTAACATAATCTTGATTATTACCTAAACCATGTTGTTTTAAGAAGGATACAATTTCAATCATTGATCGATGAGCAATAATATGCTTTAATGTTTGAAACATTTTGTCAACCTCTTCAATATAAATATTAAGTGGTGATTTTTGCTCATATGCTCTTAAATTAACTGATTCTCTAACTTTGCTAATCAATTCCAAGTGTCTTGTTCAACCTTTATCAATATTTACCAAAATAACTCTTCTAGCAAAATCATTAAAAATTTCACTAGTTACATCAGCAATTTTTTGATCCAAAAAATCATTAAAGATTAATTGAACTTTATTAATAATTTCTTTTTCGTCCAAATCTAATAACATTTCATTGGTAATTTGATTTTCTTCAAACACATTATTATTTAATGATTCAACCAAAGGTTCAATATCAAAGACATCATTATTAAATTCGTTTCTATGATTATTAACAATTTCACTAATTAAAGTTTTGCTCATTCTTTTAACCAAATTAGTTAAATCTTTTGACAATAAAACTTTATCTCTTTGTTTATAAATCAACTCTCTTTGAGAGCTTAACACAGTATCATAATCAATTAAATTTTTTCTTGTATCAAAATTAAGCGCTTCGACTCTTTTTTGAGTATTATTTAACAAACTTGAAAAAAATCTCAAATCCATGTATGTATCAGCCATTTTATCATTAGCTTTCTCATACTTGTCTCCAGCAAATCTTTTAAATAATGAATCTTGTAAACTAATAAAAAATCTTGATTCACCTGGATCACCTTGACGACCAGCTCTACCTCTTAGTTGATTATCGATTCTTCTAGATTCATTCCGTTCTGTTCCAATGACATACAAACCACCTAATTCTTTCACTTCATCAGTTATTTTTATGTCTGTTCCACGGCCTGCCATGTATGTTGCAATTGTAACTTGGCCTTTTTGACCTGCATTTTTAATAATCTCTGCTTCTTGAGCATGATTTTTGGCATTTAAAAGTTGATGGGGAATTCCCACACGATTTAATAATAAATGTAAAATTTCAGATTCTTCAACAGCGGCTGTACCAATCAAAATTGGTTGCCCCTTGTCATGCCGTTTGATGATTTCAGCAACAATAAATTTCCATTTGGTTTTTTTATCCCCAAAAATGTAATCAGATTGATCAATTCTCTGAATTGGTCTATTAGTAGGAATTTTGACCACGACCATATTATAGATATTTAATAGCTCTTCACTCTCAGTAGCAGCTGTACCTGATACGCCAGCTAATCTACTATATAAACGAAATAGTGATTGATAAGTAATAGTGGCGATAGTAATATTTTCTGGTTTGATGCTTAAATATTCTTTTGCTTGTAGTGCTTGTTGCAACCCTGCACTGTAACTTCTACCTTCCATAATCCGACCAGTAAATTGGTCAACTAAAACAATTTCCTCTTCACCTTGAGCATTTGGTCTTACAATATATTCTTTTCCATTAGAAAACAAATAGACTGCTTTTAAGGCATTTAAAATTTTGTGTACTAAATCACTATTTTCTACATCATAAATATTATCTGTTCTAAAAAAATCTTCTGCTTTTTCACTACCAGAATCAGTCAAAGTAACAGAATATGATTCTTGATCAATTAAATAATCACCTTCTTGTAATGTTTTTACAAAACTATCAACATGAATGTAATCCATAATGTCAGATGATGGTGATCCAGAAATAATTAATGGTGTTCTAGCTTCATCAATAAGTATTGAATCAGCCTCATCAACAATAGCAAAGTTCAATGAACGTTGAACTTTGTCATTGTAATCCATCACCATGTTATCTCTTAAATAATCAAATCCTAATTCTGAATTTGAACAATATGTTACATCGCAACCATAATTAACTCTTTTTTCATTGGCGTTCATTGCTGCTTTTATATAACCAACTGTTAAACCTAATTGGTTCAATACACCTGCAGAGAATTCTGCATCCCGTTGTACCAAGTATTCATTGACAGAAACAATATGAACACCCTTTTTAGTCAATGCTGCAACATATGATGCTAAAACTAATGTTAAGGTTTTACCTTCACCAGTCATCATTTCAGCAAAGTCACCTAAATAAACAACAATTGCCCCAATTAATTGCACTTTGTATGCAAGCATGTTGTAGGTTTTATAAAATGCTTCTCTAATTACACACAAAGCCTCAACCAAAATATCATCAAGAGTTGTTTTATTATTTACAACATCATCAATAAATGTTTGAGTTCTCACTTTCAACTCATCTATTGATAAGTTTCTAAATTCATTTTCACGAAATAGAACTTTTTCTGCAATACTATCAGCTTTTTTTAAAATTCTTGAGGCTGGATTAACACGGTCAGTGAACGTAAAGCGCATTATTCTTGCCCTCAAGGTAATTCATCAACTGATTTTGGATTTTCATTTCTAGAAATAGAAGAAACTGCACCATCTTTAAATTTAATAACTAGTGTCCCTAAACCTTCAAATATTGGGTTGTGGGTAACAATGATAACTGTAGTGCCATACTTTTTGTTAATATCAACAAACTCTTTCATCACCAATTTAGACATCTCTTCATCAATTGCGCCTGTTGGTTCATCACCAAAAAGAATAGTTGGGTTCTTAGCAAATGCTCTAGCAATTGATACCCTTTGTTGTTGTCCTCCTGACAATTGATGAGGAAATTTATTTTTATGTTCTAACATTCCAAATGATTCTAAAACTTCTTCTGGATTAATTTTTTTAGACTTATCAGTTTGTAAATCAGCACCAATTTCAACATTTTCTTTTACAGTTAAATTTGGAAGTAATCCATATTGTTGAAAAACATAACCAACATTAATTTGTCTAAATTTTGTTAATTCACTATCCTTTAAATTGATTAAATTTTGGCCACAAACATTTGTAACACCATCTGTAGCACGATCCAATCCTGAAATGATGTTCATCAAAGTTGTTTTACCAGAACCTGATGGTCCTAAAATAACTACAAAGTCACCTCTTTTGATATTCAAATTAACACCCTTTAAAATTTGAGTAACAATATAACCATTAGTATAATATTTAGTAACATTCTTTAATTCAATGATGTCATCATTATGCTTGAAAGAAATTATTTTTTCACCTTTATGTGGTTGATTTAATTTATTGATTTCTTTGGCAAAACTTTTAAGTTCTTTTTTCTTGTCTCTTGTTAAATTTCTAAATTCTTTTTTTTGTTTAATTTTTAAATTTCTATCATTGATCTTATCTTCTAGAGATGGTTTTTTTGTGACCATAATTTCTTCGTGAATAGGGGAAGATTTTGGGGTTTTACTAGTTTTCTTCTTATTTTCCATTTATAACAACCTATATATCCATAAATTGAAATAATATCCCTATATTTTAGCATTTATATTTAATGCTTTAAAAGCATTTGATAACAATTGCTTGTTTAATGTCTCAAGATTTATTTGTAAAATTTCACTAATAAATTTGTTTGTGTGCACCAGATATTGTGGATAATTTGTTTTGCCTCTAAATGGAACTGGTGTTAAAAAAGGTGCATCAGTTTCAGTTAACAACAAATTTAAAGGGATGATTTTAATAGCTTCCCGTAAATAATTAGCATTTTTAAATGTAATTATTCCTGGAATAGAAATATAACAATTTAAGTCAATATATTTTTGCACTTCAGTTGCATTACCACTAAAGCAGTGCACAATTCAAGTTAAATTAAGATGCAAATTTTGCTTAATAATTTCAATTGCATCATCATGGGCATCACGAATATGCATCATGACTGGTAACCCTAATTCATGAGCTACTAAAATTTGGGTTTGAAAAACTAACTTTTGTTGTGCCTTAACTTTTTCATCTTGACAATAGTAGTAATCCAAACCACATTCACCAATACACAAAATTTTTTCAGGAGATTTATGATACAAATTAACCAAAAATTCTCTTATTTCAATCATATTTTGATGATTTATTGCATCTTCTGGATGAATGCCAATGGAACAAAATAAATGGTCATATTGTTGAGCTTGCTTAACTGCTAATTGTGAACTATTCTTATCGCAACCAACAATATTTATGCCCATTTCTAATGATTTTAATTCAGCAACTATATCAGATAATTCTGAACTTAATGGTTCGTAATTAGTATGTGTATGTGTATCAAAATATTTCATTATTATTTTCCTAAACAAAAGTTTTTAAACAATTCATCCAAAAAGTCATATTCATAATCTAAACCTAAAACTTTGTTTAGACTATCTAAACTACTATTGTAAGATTCAATTACTAAATCTAATGGAACATTGTTATTTAATTGACTAATTGATTGTTCCAAGTAGTGAATAGATTGTTCTAATAAGTTAATTTGTCTTTGTGATTGCAAAACATTCATATCTGAATTACTAAAATCTTCTACTTCGAATAATTTTTTAATTTTATGAATTAAATCATCAATTTCATTGTTTATTGCACTAATGACAACTTCATTTGAAGCTAAATCAATTTTGGATTTAGACAAATCTGATTTTGTATAAACAATAATATGTTTGTGTTGCAAAATATCATTGTATTGCTGTTTTCAACTAGAATCCAATTCATTTATTGGTTGTAATAAGAGTACTAAATCTACTTGTTTTAGATATTCTTTTGCTTTGTTAATACCTAATTGTTCAACTTCATCATTTGTTGTTCTAATGCCTGCTGTATCAAAAAGCTTTAAGGTAATATCATCAATATTAATGCTGGCTTCAATAATGTCTCTAGTCGTTCCAGGAATATGACTAACAATTGCTTTGTCACTCTTAGTTAAAGTATTAAGTAGTGTGGATTTACCTGCATTAGGTGCACCTAAAATAAGAATTTTTATTCCTTCATTTAAAGGAATGAATCTCTTAGAATTATTCAATAATTCCTTTAGTTGTTTAATTAATTTATTTGTAATTTCGTGTGCATAATTTGATGTAACTTGCTCTACATCATCATATTCTGGATAGTCAATATTGACTTCAATTTGACCAATTAAATTGAATAATGCGTTTCTAATTTTTTTTAACACTTCACTAGTTTTGCCGCTCAATGCATTAATTGATCCTTTAATTGCTAATTCATTTTGAGCATGAATTAAATTGTTAATAGCTTCAGTTTGAGAAAGGTCAATTTTTTTATTCATCATTGCGCGCTTAGTGAATTCACCTTTAGTTGCTAGTTGTGCACCATATTTAATTAGTAAACTTAAAATTTTATCAGCAATCAATACTCCCCCATGACAATTGATTTCTACAATATCTTCACCAGTATAACTGTTGGGAGCAACAAAACAATTAATTAAAACATTATCAATAACTTGGTTATTATCCACAATATTAGCATGTGTAATTTTGTAACCCTTTTTATCAATAGTTTTATCTGTAATTAAATTGATAATATGATAAGCATTGGGTCCTGACATACGAATCAAATGAATAGCACAATTCATTCTAGCAGTAGCCAATGCACAAATAGTAGTTTTAAACATTACAATCCTGTCATAATTTGATAAAGCTTAAGAAACAGTAATGGCCTTACTGGGTTAACACTAATGTTTTCCATTATTTCTAATAATTGGTTTTGTTGAGACAAATTACCTACTAATATCAAACTTTTTATTAAAATCTTGATTTCATGAAATTCTCAATTTTTAAATTCATTAAATTGGGATTTGTAATTCTCAAAGTTTGGTTTCATTAAAAAATCATGCGTTGCTTTTAATTTAATTAAGTTTTCACTATTACAAAATTCTTTTAATGCTTCAACATCATTGAATAATTGAGTTATTCAATGATGTTTGTCCAATTTAAATTCTTTCTTTAATTCTTCTAGAGCGACCTCATCTGGTTCTAAATAAAATACTTTACATCTACTAACAATAGTTATTGGTAACTCATTTATTGAATTAGTAGTAAAAATACCCATTGTATTATCACCTGGTTCTTCAATAAATTTCAATAAGCAATTGTATGCTTCATTACTTGCATATTGGAAATTCTTTAGATAGTAAAACTTAGCATTATTATCAGTTATGTTTGAATGACTGAATTGTTTAATAATGGATAGTACATCATCTTTTTTGATATTTTTTTTGTAGCCATCCAAGATGATTAAATCTAAATAATTTTGTAAATTATGTAGACTAATTGTAGCTAACTTTTCAATCAAGCTTTTTACAATTGCATCTGGATTACTATTGTTATTCAAAACCAAAATAACTGAACTACTAAAAGAGTCAATATTATTAATAATTTCAGAATTATTCATGTTTATTCTCGTAGTGTTTAATAACTTCAATGCACTTATCTACAAGTGTATCAATCGATAAATTAGCATCCAATCTAATTACATTTGACTTATTAGCAAAGTATTCTTTGTAAGATTTTGCTATTTGGAAATGAAAATTTAAATTTTCATCATCAAATCGGTTTGTATCTCGATTATTATTTTTAATTCTATCCAAACCAACTTGGGGATCAACATCTAGATAAAAAGTTATATCAGGTAATAATCCTTGAATGGCAAATTCATTAATTTTGGTGACTAACTCTACACCTAATCCTCTAACATAACCCTGGTAAACAATTGAAGAATCTAAGTATCTATCGCATAATACAATTTTATTGCTTTCTAAAGCTGGTCTTATTGTTTGAATTACATGTGCAGATCGACTAGCAGCAAATAAAAGTGCCTCTGTAATATTCGGTATATTGCAAGCATCTTTTTTATTAAGCAGGATATTTCTAATTTCTTCGGCTAATAAATTGTTTTCCCCACCTGGTTCACGGGTAGTCAATGTGCCAGAGTATTTAATTTCACCATTGTTGATGCAATAATTTATTTTTTTATTTAAAAATTGAATCAATGTAGTTTTACCACTACCTTCAGGTCCTTCAAATGTTATAAATAAACCCCTGTGAACCATAATTAACTAACTTTCAAACAAAAACTCAATAAATTTGTAAATTGTGTTTTGAAACTGTTTGGCCAAAATACAAACCCTAGTAGGACCATAAACAATCTAAAGGTATGTATTCTTTAAAATACAAATCATAGATGATTTTAACCTAAAAATTTAAATTCAGTGCACTATTGCACTAAAATAGTATTTTTAATAAAAATAACAAGTTAATTTTATCTTAAAAATCTAAATATATCACTTTGTAGCCAATTATTTTTTCAATCGTTTGGTAGAGTATGTTTTACCATACCGCCCTTAATTTTCTTAATAATGGTTGGGCAAATGTTTAAGTTAAACACTGGGTGTAATAATTTTATTGTTCAAATGACAATACAATGTCAATTAATGAATAAATATTGTCTTAACTGTTGTATTTCCTTGATTTTATGTTCTAGATTTTTAAGTTGTAATGACCTATAAATGACAATTTAATTGCTTAAATAGACAATAAAAACCTAGCTGTCACTAGCTAGGAAACGATATTTTTCTACAAGATGGATTATCCTATATTAGAGTAATTGATAGGATAAATATTATAAGGAGTTTTAAGATGGATCTTATATCCATTTTGAATCTCCTTTTTTATACCACTACATAAGTAATGGTATAAATACCATTTATATATAGGATAATTATTAGGATTAGATTGATAGCAACAAATACTAAGTTCTTATTAATATCAGACTTCTTTGTTTATGAAACATAAACAAAGAAAATCATCTAACTTTAGACCACAGAACCAGCCATTTAATAATTTGCATCTAAACTGATATTCCTTAATTAATGTTACTTAACAATATGTAGTAGCTAGAATCCAATCTTGGTCTATCAATTATTAAAATTTTTTTGAACCTTCCCATTGACTGTAGTTTTGCTAATGTAGACAAACTAAAACGTGATGGTTTGTTAAGATTGTAATAATTAAAAAAACTAGCCCTTTTGAGAGAGCTAGTTTTTTTTATCAGTTCTATGGTGCAAGTTAGACTAATCTATACTATAATAAATATAGCATTATGGTTAGGATTAGTATGATAATAACAAGTATTAAGTTGTTATTCATGTCTAATCCTTTTTCTTTGTTTATGTTTCCACAAACAAAGAAAATCGTCTAACAATACATCATAGAACCAACCATTTAATAATTTGCATCTTGTTGACGCTCCTTAATTAAATGTAACTTAACAATATATAGCAGCTAGACTTGAATCCTGGTCTATCAATTGTTAAGGTTTTTGAACCTTTCCATTAAGCTGCGGTTCAATTTGCCTCCTTTATAGATAAGAATGGTGAGCAATTGATAATTGCTAAAATGTTAGCTTTGTTGTAGTTTGGCTGAGGTAGAAAAACTAAAACGCCTGTTAATACTGTAATTAATAAATAAAAAACTAGCTCTTAGGAAAAGCTAGTTTTTTTGTCAACTCTATGGGCAAGTTAGACTAATTTACCCTCTAATAAATATAGAGCTATTATTAGGCTCAATATTAGATAAGGTATATTACCTTGTTCATATATTGCTCTTTTTTTTGTTTATGAAATCATAAACAAAGAAAAAGGATTAGACATGAATAACAACTTAGTATTTGTTGCTATCATTCTAATCATACTAATCTTAATAATCCTATATCTATTATAGGATAAATTAATCTAACTATACACCATAGAACCTAAAAAAATAAACTAATGTTTTCTCTATCTAGAAACATATGGAGTTTTTGTTTACTATAAGAGTGATATGGTTATAACATTTGTAGCCAGGGACAAAGATCTAGGAGTTATTATCTTGATGATATATGTAATTAATGTTATAGAACAATTGGTGAAATATTTAGCTCTAATAATTAACCATCTATAAGTGTGGGCGGTTCGACTTATCAGGATTTTACTTCTATCTTACTTTTCAACTGCTCAATTGGATTATTATTACTAAAACT
The DNA here is from genome assembly GCA_900544585.1 of uncultured Mycoplasmataceae bacterium. Taxonomy (GTDB): domain Bacteria; phylum Bacillota_I; class Bacilli_A; order Mycoplasmatales; family Mycoplasmoidaceae; genus Ureaplasma. The sequence continues at coordinate 352,826 of UQVX01000001.1, forward strand.
TACTAGCAACAGGTAATTGTTGGATACATTATAAACATGCTCAACAACAATAACAACATCATCATCCATCACTGTTAATCATTAATAATTTTCACGGAATCAACTAGAGAACCTAATACACCACTTCATCACTAATCTTGCTAATGTCAGTAAGATGCTGTGCTTAAACTGACTCTTGATCGGGAGCACCAATTTATTATTCCTACTAGTGTATAAGAATAAAAATCCTAAAACAATACCATTCCTTTGTTGGTTTGTTTTAGGATCCCCATAACCATTTTCATATAAATACAAAATTCTAAAATTAATTATTAGTAATTTTTGTAATTCCATTCATGTACGGAATGAGTGCATCTGGTACTTGAATACTACCATCAGATTGTTGGTAATTTTCCACTACTGCTACTCACAAACGATCAATTGCTAGACTACTTCCGTTCAAGGTGTGAACCAATACATTTTCATCTTTATTATTTCTCATTTTAATGCATGCTCTTCTAGCTTGAAAATCTAGACAATTTGAGCAAGAAGAAATTTCTTTATATTCTTGATAACAAGGCAATCAAACTTCTAAATCAAATGTTTTTGCACTACTAAAACCTGTGTCCCCTGTAGATAGTAACAATCTACGGTAAGGTAAATTTAATTTTTCTAAAATCAATTCAGCTGTTCTTGTGATTTTTTCATGTTCATCTCATGATTCATTTGGGTCACATAAAACAACTAATTCTGACTTGTAAAATTGGTGTAGTCTCAACACACCTTTAGTGTCTTTGCCAGCACTTCCTGCTTCACTTCTAAAACATGGAGTGTTTGCAGTATATCTCTTGGGTAGGTCTTGAACTATTTCATTGCGATGTAAATTGACTAGTTGCACTTCTGCAGTTGGTGATAAATAAAACTGCGTATCCTCTGAGTTTAAACCATAAACATCTTCTTTAAATTTTGGTAGTTGACCAGTGGCATATAAACTGTCTTCTAGCAAAACTACAGGTGGTAACATTTCTTGGTATCCATGACTGACATTATGGTCCAAGGTAAACTGTTGTAATGCACGATATAGTCTTGCACCCTGCATTGTGTACAAAGCATATCTTGAACCTGATAATTTTGTAGCACATTCTAAATCAATAAGTTTTAACTTATTACCTAATTCCCAATGTGGTAGAGGATTGAAGTCAAAACTTCTTGGTGTACCTCAATATTTAACTGCTACATTGCTAGTTTCATCTTTACCAATTGGCACACTATCATCACACAAATTAGGTATTATTTGCAGGATGGATAATAATTCATTGTTGATATTTTTTTGCTGTATTTCTAAATCTAAAATTGCGTCATTTATTGATTTAACTTTTGATTGTAATAATTCAGCTTGTTCAACTTGTTTTTGTTGGAAACAAAAACCAATCTCTTTGGATAATCTATTTTTCTCAGAAAGCAAAGATTGAACTTGAGTTTTTAACTCACGATTCTTAATATCTAGATCATAAGCAATATCTATTTTTTGCACATCAAAATTTCTTGCTTTCAATTTATCTTTCACAACTGTTAAATTGTTTCTAATCAGTTCAATATTAAACATTTAACTAACCATTACCTTTGTCTTTAGATTTAGGATTTTGTTTTTTTCTCATAGATTGAACTTCTGGAGGTAATTTTAAATTTTGGTGAATGTAGTCAATTTGTTCTTTCACAATTGTTTCTAAAACTAATAGCGTTTCAACAATCAAATCAAGTTCTTTCTTGTTATTTTTAATGATATCTTTGGCTTTTTTATACTCTGATTGAATCAATTTTTCAATTTCTAAATCTAATTCACGAGCTGTAGCTTCACTAAACATCTTAGATTGGAATGGAGAAACATTCCCTTCACTAGGTACAAATTGAGTCAAACCAATTTTACTCATACCAAGAGACAGAACCATTGCTTTAATAATTCTAGAAACTTTGTATAAATCGTTAGCAGCACCTGTCGTAATTTGATTAGGACCATAAATTACTTCTTCAGCTGCACGACCACCTAATGTCATTCTTACTTGGTTCAATAAATCTTCTTTTGTTTGAATAGTTTTTTCTTGTTCTGCTGGTGTTTGCATTGTATATCCAGCTGCATCACCACGTGGAATAATTGTAATCTTTTGGACTACTTCGGTATTTTTACTATGTAATCCCACCAATGCATGCCCCGCTTCATGATAAGCGATTTGCTTCTTTTCAAAATCAGTAATTACCCGACCATGTCTAGCTGGACCACCAATTACTCTATCAATTGCTTCATCAATATCAGCGGACTTAATGACAATCTTATTTTTTCTTACTGCCAAGATTGCAGCTTCATTTAATACATTCTCTAATTGTGCGCCACTAAAACCTGGAGTTCTTCTTGCAACATCCAAAAGATTAACTTCAGAAGAAATATTTTTATTTTTAGAGTGAATTTTTAAAATTGCTTCTCTGCCTTTAATGTCAGGTAATGTTACTTGAATTTGTCTATCAAATCTACCTGGTCTTAAAATTGCTTCATCTAGAACATCAAGACGATTTGTTGCCGCAATAACAATCACTCCTGCATCAGATGCAAAACCATCCATTTCTGCTAGCAATTGATTAATAGTTTGATCAGCAATGCCGCTTCCACCCATAACATCGTTTTTACCACGCTTAGATGCTACTGAATCAATTTCATCAATAAAGATTATTGATGGTTTATTTTTTCTAGCTTTAGCAAATAAATCTCTAACTCTTTTTGCACCAACACCAACTAGCATATCTTCAAATGCTGAACCAGATGTTGCAAAAAAATTGCAATTTGCCTCACCTGCTACAGCCTTAGCAATCAATGTCTTACCAGTTCCTGGTGGACCATATAAAATTACACCTTTAGGTGCACGAGCTCCCATTGCAGCATATTTAGATGAATTTTGAATATAATCTACTAATTCTTTTAATTCATCTTTTACTTCGTCAATTCCTGCTACATCACTAAACTTAACATTTGTCTTGGTAGATTTAACATTAGATTTACCAACACCAAAAATAGACTCTTGCCCACCAGACATCATCTTTTTGGCATATGACATATAAAGTACAAACATTAGAATAATTAAAATTGTTGGTAGTAAACTAACAATTAAACCTAACCAATTAAATGAACTAGGCACTGTAGTTGCTACTCTTCTTAATCCCATTATTCCTTGAGCTAAACGTTGTTCACCAGTTGTTATAGATTCACCTGGTACATAGATTAATTGTTGTTCACTTTTACCAAAAGTAATTTGATATCTATTTGTTGAACTATTTGCATTATTGGATGTACCAATATTCTCAATAAAGGCATTTAAAACAATTGGTGTAGTATAACCTTCTGCTTTTAATTTAACTTGGAATTGATTACTAGTGGTGCGGTAATAAGCAGATAAAAATGATGTTTGTTTACTAACATCGACTTTATATTCTTTGTTGTCATTATCTTTATCTGTAAAAGTCACAACATTACCAGATACATTAAATGAAACATTATCACTTAATACAATTTCAGTTTGTTTTGTACAAGACACAACAATTGGTGCCACAATTGCTGCAATTATTCCTAAAGATAGAAACCAAATTAGAATTTTCTTTATAATTCTATTTCGTTTACTTTTTTTATCATCTGAATTAACATCTATGCTAGGTTTGTCTTGTTTAGGCTGAGAAAGGTCATTACTTGTATTAGTAGATTTTGGATTACTAATATTATTTTGCTCAAACCACTTGTAAGCTTTCTTTTTAATAAAATTGAATCTACTCATCATTAACCTTTCTTTTCTTCTGCTGACAGGTATTCTTTACTTAAACAACCTATATAGTCAAAATTACGCATAATTTCTTTGTAATCTAGACCAAAACCAACAATGAACTTGTTTGGTATTTCAAAACTTGCAAAATCAGCATGCAAGTTTTCCTTGCGACATTCTTTCTTGTCAAGCAAAGTTACAATTTTAATTGAGTTAGGTTGTCTAGATTTTAATTCTTTTACCACTAATGATAAAGTTCTAGCAGTGTCAATAATGTCTTCTAAAATGATGACATCACGACCCTTAATATCAGTTTTTAAATCCAATGATAATTCCAAATGTTCTACTCTTTGGGTGCCACCCTTAAAAGAGCTAGCAGACATAAAATCAATTTCAAAATCAAACTTTAACATTGGGATTATGCTACCAATGAAAGGAATGCACCCTTTCAAAATTCCAATAATTATTGGTGTTTTACATTTGTATTCATAGTTCATTCATTTGGCAGCTCTTTTAATTCCCCGATGAAGTTTTCTTCTATGAATTAAAACTTCGCCCACTCTTGGGTCAATTTTGTTGAATTTGTTTCAAATATTCATACCTAATGATTATAAGTTATTAATTAATAATTAATAATCTAATTGCACACTAATAAACAAACGCAATAACATTTAATTTTAGATACAGAATTTTGTTCAAAACGAGTGGCTTTAATATTTATGTTGCTTTGCATAAAATTACTTAAAAATTCTTTAATTTTAGCCTTCTTATCTTTAAAATTAATTGCATCACATACAATTGAAACATCAATGTTGCCAACTGTGTATCCGCGCTCATGACATTGGCGCAATGCAAATCTTAAAATATCTAGACTATCAAGATTTTTATTATCATGATTTGTGTCACTAAATCATTCACCCAAATCACCAAGTCCAAGGGCGCCTAAAATGGCTTCACTAATTGTATGCAAGATGATGTCGCCATCAGAATGGGCCACAATTTGGTACTCTACTTTAAAATTAACTCCCCCCAATTTTTGTACTCAATGAGCATTTGGTACTAAATTGTGGTAGTCAACACTATGTCCAACACAAAATCTTAATTTATTGGTTAAAGACATAAAATACCTTTTTCATCACCTTCATAACTGAAATGATAAATTCACTTACTACTATTAGTTAACATTTCAAATGATGGGGTGCCTAAAACAAAAATAATTTCTTCATTATCTAATTGTGCTAATGGCGTATCATCTAGATAAATGACTCTGTAATTAAGTTTGTGGTTTTGCAACAAATAAAATGTTAAGCCAGCAATTAAACTAATGGAATTAGAACTGATAATAAAACATCTACATTTATTATTCAACACTTGTTGTAATAGCTGAACTGATATTTTATATAAGTTAGAATAAAATTTCCCAACTACTAATTTATTATTTGTAGACATTTTCTAGTAACCTCGATGGAATAATTTAGCTAAATATTGAGCTGTATAAGAAAATTTATTACTACTCACAATTTGTTCAGGTGTGCCAGTCACTAAAATGTTGCCGCCACGATTGCCACCATCAGGTCCTAAGTCAATGATGTGATCACATACTTTAATTAAATCTAAATTGTGTTCAATTACAATTACAGTGTCACCATTATCAACAATCTTATTCAAAACATCAATTAACTTAGCAACATCATGAATGTGTAATCCTGTTGTTGGTTCATCTAGCACAAATAATGTTTTTCCAGTTGCTTTCTTTTGTAAGTATTTAGCTAATTTAATCCGTTGAGCTTCCCCACCTGATAATACATTAGAAGATGCACCTAATTGTAAATAGCCTAATCCAACATTATTTAACAACAGTAATTTATGGTGAATGCTAGGTATATTTTTAAAAAAATCCATTGCTTCTTCAATCGTCATTTGCAAAACATCATAAATCGATTTCCCTTTGAACTTAATACTCAAAGTTTCTTCATTGTATCTTTTACCATTGCACTCTTCACATTTAATGTATACACTTGGTAAAAATTGCATATCAATTTTAATTAAACCATCACCTTGACACTTTTCACAACGACCACCTTTAACATTGAAACTGAATCTACCTTTTAAATAACCCTTTTCTTTTGCATCTATAACATTAGCAAAGACTTCTCTAATATCATCAAAAACACCAACATAAGTGGCAGGATTACTTCTTGGCGTCCTACCAATTGGGTCTTGAGAAACATCAACAATTTTATCAATATGATTAGCACCAACAATATTTTTAAAGGGAGCATGGTCTTGAAAAATATTGAAATTAGTTTTAATTAATCCATTAACTAAAGTGTCTAAAATTAATGTTGATTTACCAGATCCTGAAACACCTGTCACTGCAATCATTTTGCCAAGTGGTATTTCTAAATCAACATTTTTCAAGTTGTGTCCTGTGGCTCCTTTTAAAATTACTTTTTTGCCATTGCCCGACCTTCTAGTTTTGGGTATTTCAATTCTTTTAGCCCCACTTAGATATTGACCAGTTAAGGAATGAGGATTGTTTTTTATGTCATGGACTGTGCCATTGGCAATTAACTCCCCACCATAATTACCGGCTCCTGGTCCAATGTCTATTAGCCAGTCAGCAGCATTCATTGTATCTTCATCATGTTCAACTACCAATAATGAATTGCCAAGATCACGCATTTTTAAAAGTGTTTGAATTAGTTTTTCATTATCTTTTTGGTGCAAACCAATTGATGGTTCATCTAAAACATAAAGAACGCCTGTTAGATGTGAGCCAATCTGAGTTGCTAATCTAATTCTTTGTGATTCACCACCAGATAAACTACTAGCATTTCTTGCTAGTGTTAAATAGTCTAAACCAACATTAACTAAAAATTCTAAACGGTCAACAATTTCTTTCATCACTAATTTAGCAATGATTTTTTGTTCATCATTGAGTTCTAAATTTATTAAAAAATCCATTTCACTTTGGATATCTAATTCAGTCAAATCAATAATTGAATGATTGTTTAATTTGACACATAGTGCTGAATTGTTTAATCTTTGCCCTTTGCAAGTTTTGCAAACTTTTTCTGTCATATATTTAGAATAAAAATCTCTAGCCATATCACTAGAAGTTTCTTCATGACGTCTTTTAACTAAATCTAAAACACCTTCAACATATTCAACTTGTTCATATTTTCTGCCATTAGCTGATAACATGGTGACACTAATAGGTTTATCACTACCATATAAGATGTGGTCTATGTCTTGCTTAGATAAATTTTGAATGGGGGTTGTTATATCAATTTGGTAGTGTAATAAGAGATTATAGAATTTTTGCCAATCCAAATTAGTTGTGTTAACTGTGTTTTTGAAGAAATCAATACCACCTTCTAAAATGCTAAGTTTGGGATCTGGGATCATTTTCTTTTCATCTGGTTCATAAACAACCCCAATACCTTTACAAGTACGGCAGGCACCTAATGGACTATTGAAAGAAAATAGTCTTGGTTCCAAATTCGGAATGCTAAACCCACATTGATCACAAGCATAATTTTCATTAAATAATTTTTCTTGTCCATCATAATTAACTAGCACAAAACCTTTACTTATTTTTAAACAAGTTTCAACTGAATCATTAAGACGTGAACGAGTTTGTTGATCTTTTCTTAAAATGACTCTATCTACAACCACTTCTATTACATGTTTTTTGTTTTTATCCAATTGAATATTGTCATCCAAATTGACCAGTTCTCCATCAACTCTAATTCTTAAAAAACCTTCTTTTTTTAATTTATTAATTAAATCTTGGTGACTACCTTTTTCATTGTTAACCAAAGGTGACAACAAAATAATCTTAGATTCATCATTTAAACTAGTTATAAAATCTACAATTTGCTTAATTGTTTGAGTTTTAATTGGACCATGCCCATTAATACAATAAGGGGTGCCAATTCTGGCAAATAAAACCCTTAAATAATCATAAATTTCTGTTACTGTGCCAACAGTTGAACGTGGGTTATGTGAGGTTGATTTTTGATCAATTGCAATACTGGGAGATAAACCTTCAATTGAATCTACATCTGGTTTTTCATTACCACCTAAAAATTGTCTAGCATAACTAGACAATGATTCTAGGTAGCGGCGTTGACCTTCAGCATAAATTGTGTCAAATGCTAGACTAGATTTACCTGAACCTGATAAACCAGTAATAACTACTAATTTATTTTTAGGAATATTAATATCAATATTTTTTAGATTGTTTTCTCGTGCTCCCCTAATAATAATTTCTTCATTGTTCATTGAATTATTAATCTCCTTCTTTATCTAAATTATCTAAAATTAATTTGGCTGTTTCTTCACTTTTAACTGAGGCAATTTCATCCTGAATTTCTTTTAGTTTGTTCAAAATTTTTTCATTAGTTATATTTAAATTCAAGTTAGAGTCTATAGAATTAGTTAGGTTGTTTAATTCGTAAAAATATTGTTTTAATTTGGGTGCAACTTTTTCTGTTTTACTTAGTAAATGATTTCGTAAATCAATAAAATCCTTCCCAGTTAGACTATTGGCTAAAAAATAACCTAATAACACTCCTACCCCAATTTTACTTAATTTCTTCATTGTCAAATTTTTCAGATTTATTTTTTACATTTTTCTTATTTTTATTATTTAAAATGGTGTCTAATGTTTCAGCATTATTTTTAACTAAATTTTCTGTTGCTTCTAAATAATTGGAAATTTTAGCAATGGTAGAAATAGTGTCATTTAAACGTTCAGATTTGTAAGTTAAATCTTCTACTAAATAATCAGTTTTTTTAGAAACTATTATAATTTTGCGAAATGCTAAAATCATGTAAACAAATGCCACTATGGCAATGCAACATACAATAGCAATCAAAATAATTAATCATGTAGGCATAAAAAAATTAACCTCAATTTCTCTTAAGGTTAATTTTACTTATAAATTAATTATTAATCTATAAACTAAACAAAATTTAAAACAAAGGTGTAACGATATGTTTCAAGATAGTCACTATTGGTTTGAAATTTTATTGTTAATTCATTACTATTGCCGATGGAGACTTGTTTTGAAAAACCTAATATTTTTGTTGAATCATTTTTATCAACACAGTTTCTTAATGGCTGGATGGTTTGTAAACTATCCACATATAGTTTTAATTTGTTAAAAATATCAACTTCAGACATTGCTTGAATACTGCTTAATGTTGTGTTATTACCGAAAGCCTTATTAATTTCAGTTTGTCCCAAATTAAAATCAGTCTTTAACTCCTTATTTAAATATGGAGATAAATTCACTGTAACTTTGATACTTGTGAATGCGCTAGCATTACTTAATAATGAAATTTGACCTTTATAATTTGGGTCAATATCGTAGACAATAACATATTTGTATTGATTAGCAATTTCTGATTTAATTAGTGTCTTAGCCTTAATTACATATAGAGTTGGTGGGATAACAAACCCACTCCCATTGGTAGTCGAATTAAACACTAGTGTTCATGTTGAATCACTAATCTCAGTGTAATTAGTGTTTTCTATTGTTGGTAAATTGACTTGGTCAAATGTATAAGTTGACTGGGTTGGTGGAATGAATATGTCACTTGTATATATAAATAAGTTTTGTAAATTGATATCGTATTGTTTGTCATAATCTTTTATTACAAACAATAAATTCCCCCTAGTAGGATTGGTATTGTTATATACTGGTCTTGGTATGCTATCAATATAGGCTTTGTCACTAAATTGAAACTCTGAATTTTGATCATTACTAATTAAATTAGCAATGCTGCTTAATAATTGGATAATTTTTTGCTTGTTGTTATTAGTAATGAAACTTATTCATGTTGTGATTGTGTGAGAATACAAATTGCTATCTTTAGTGGCATCAATATTATGTGTGGAAACTGTAACATTATTTTTTTGAACACAAGATGAAAGTAATGAAGTAGCAGCAATGGTAGTGGGTAGTGATAACCCAATGATTATTTTTCAAAATTTTTTCATCTATTTCACCGCAATTTCTTGTGCTAAATTAATATGTTTTAATTTGTTGTATACAAAAATAAATAAACCTAAGAAAATTGCACCTACTATGCCAAAACCTGCTACGAAAATTCATCAAGGTAGAACTGGGGTTGCAATCACACTAAATGAAGCAAAGGCAATAGCTTCAATAATACTGCTAATTGCAATGGCAATTGGAATAGATAGAATAGTACCTAAAACTCAAACTGCAATATATACAAACATAAAAGAGAATAAATTTTTAATATCTGTGTATCCCAATATCTTCATTAATGAGATTAAACGAGATGCTTCAAAGACAATTAGAATTGCTAATAATCCAATAATGATAATTAGGGTTGGAAGCATTGCAACAATTGTAACAATTCCAATTTCTGTCAACACTTTATCAAATGAATTACCCATCTGACTTATGGCATATGGTGAGTCTATATTTTGTATTTGTGTAACAATGGCTGATGAATTACCAAATAGTCTTATGACCTTATTAATAATTTCAACTGCTTTTGATGTATCATCAATTGTGAAAGAAAATCTTTGTTCCTCAGTTAATGTTTTGGTAATGATCTTATTGTTGTTGTTTCTATCAACAAATAAATTTAAATTGGCTTTGTTGTCAAGGGTTGTCCGATTATTAAGGAACAAATATTGAATTGCACCAACACTTTCCCCTGAGGCATTATCACCTCAATTACCTAAGATTGTAGATAGTCCAGATGGTGAATAAAATCCAGCATAATTTTTTGCCATTTGTAAAGTTGTGTTAGTTGTGTACACACCATTAAAAGGTGTGTATCCATCACCAGGTTGCACATTATTAATTCAATTAGAACTTGATAAACCACTAGAATCTGTGAACCCTAAAATTTGGTTTGCATATGTTTGTAATGTATACAATTCATCCCCATAATTGGTATCTGTAACACCTACAATTTGAAACATTGTAGTGTATGATGGTGTCTCACCTATATTAATTAAATTAAAACGATCAAATGTATTTTTAGTATCAACAATGATTTTTTGCCCTGTTGATAAATTGTATTTTTTAGCGACAACATTATTAATAACTAAAGGATATAGTTGATATACAGTTGTAGTGCCATCCTCATTTTTTACTTCTTCTATAGAAGTGGTAAATTGACTTAGCTTAGTTTTTAAATCATTACCATATGAGTCATACAAATAAACTAATTTGGAATTAGGTTGAATGCCATTTATTTTAATGTTTGTAGAAGTTGCATTTTTACGTCTAAAACTACTTGTCAAGTATGTGTATGTTTCATCATTGGAATTTACAGGTACTGCTGATGATGACATTTTGTAATTGTAATCTGGGATAATTTGATCTAATTGACCCTTGTTAGGGTTTTTATCATAGCAAAACATGTATCAAAATCTAAACAATGGGTTTTGATTATTAGTCATAAATTGTACTATTAATTGCGCTGCTGGTGCTTTTATAGTATAAGATGGTGCCCCATTAATGACATAATCCTGATTAATAACCCATCTTGTCTTGCCGGTAAGGTTATTTACTTGTGGTTTAAAGATTCATTTCGTTTTATTAGTTGCATCATTGTAATCTGCAACAATATCAGAACTATCTAATGTAAATGGTTGCCCAATAACATTAGGTAAGTATGTTTTGTAATTTATTGGTTTATTATTAAATTGACTATATTCTGAATTATCAATTCCCTGAATATTTACATAATTATCGCTATCACTAGCATTAGCAATTTTATTTTGTTCTTGTAATCATAAATAAAAGTCAAAATTAGTTTGTACTAATGCTTCAGTATTTTGTTCTGCTAAATACTGGATTGATTCAGGCATAATTTGTTTAGCAAATTCTCATGGATTCAACATTGCACCTAATGCATTAACTTCAACATCCAATAGTAACTTAGAAAATAATCTATTGCTCATAAACTGAATATTATGGTTAATTTCATTTGCTAAATTTGAATTTGTCATAAAAAGACTAGTGAAATATAAATTAGATCCATATGGATATGTTAATGCATTATTGTAGTCAATACCTGTATAAAAATCACCACTAGTTTTATTTGGTGAATTGTAGTTGTTAGCTCCATTTGTGTTGTATGAGTTAAACATCCCTTGTTGCGATGTTCCCAACATATTGTAATCAATTGCTGAATAGTAACCACCATTGATAGTCGGACTATATAAATCATAGGCCATAAAATATTTTTTATTTTCACTGATGCTGGCCAATGATGTTTGAAATAAATTGTTTGTGCCAACAATAACTGCAGATAACGAAATGATATAAACAACTGAAAATAGAAGAATAATAAATCTACTAATATTACTCATCATAAATGTGATTCTAAACGATCACAATGGTCTGAATCTGCTAGTTAATCCTTTTGTATATATAACTAATGGATTAATTTTAAATGCGCCTGTCGAACTCATAATAGTTTGAGTATTATGTCTCAAGGTAATAAAAATAATTGCAATAATCAAGACATACAATAAGATAAATGTAGCAATAATAATAACTAGTCATATTCATCATTGCATCACTGGATTATTGATCGTTAACGTTCAATAATTGCGAACAATATCCAAAGTTGGTGTCACTAATAAGTAACCACAAAAGAAAGCTATAGTTCCAAAAATAATTGCTGGAAGCAATGCAAATGGAAAGAATGACAAGGCTAATTTTATTTTAGAAACACCATTAGCTAAACCCACACCAAATGTTACTTTATTAAGTTTCACTATTGAGCGAATTAATAGTGAAATAAATACTAAACCTAAGATAACAACGATACCACCAATAATGCCACCAATAGTAGTAATAATGTATTGCAAATTGTTCAAAAAGTTAGCTCAAACATAAAATAAGCGATTGGGTTGTTTTGCATCTGATAATAAATATGCAGTTTCAGTTTCATAATTATTTTCAGTTCATTTTTTTAAATCACTTAAAAGTTGAGGGCGACTCAAAATAGTAGAGGATGGAGGATATCTTACTGAGTAATAAACAGTAGGTTCATAAGATGTACCATCTAAAGCGCGACTAAAACCTAGATTATTAACATATGCTACCCCATTAGTTTTGGCATTAACTAATAATTGTGTAGCAGATTGAACAGGATATAACAGGTTTGGTGCATCACCAACTCCAGCAATTAAATAAGTTAAAGAGTTAATTGAAACTTTATATTTACTATCTAAATTATTGAACCAAGTTAAAAAGTCAACTTGGTTTTCTGAAATACCTTTATCTTGATTGTAAACTTTGTAACCTTCATTAGGATTTATTGAGTTACCATTAGAGAAATTAGATTTGTATGGTAAAGCCATCGCATCTATAATGGTTCTTTTATCTAAAATGCTTTTTGTATCTTTGTTTGCATCAATATAGCTTGAAGAAATGATAGAAAAATATGCAGACTTGTCGTTGTATTCCATTTGAAAGGGAATGTCACCACCAACCCCAATCAAAGGAATGACTTGTGTTCCTAACATAGAATACCCATAGCCATTGTACATAATTCTATTTACAGAGAATTTTTGATTCAATTGATAAAAATATGAATTTGTATTATATCTAATGGCACTAGCAGTAGTAGGCACACCTATAAAAGGGTAATAGTTGTTTATATAATCATTTTGATTGGCTGGCACAACTGTTATTTTTTGTAAAATACTAATAATCTCTTTTGTGGTATTTTCTGGTAAATTTCACACTGAGTTGCAAAGCATTGATGCCAAGGCTCATGGCTTATTTTTTATATAGTTATCATATTCAAATACTTGAACTACTTCACTAGTATTTTCATCATTTGTCACCATTCCAAGATCTCTTAATAACCAAAAAAACTTTGATGTGCTTGTTAATTCGCTATCTTCAGCATCATGCACAGATGCTGGTAGTGTATTATTAGCAATTAACTCATTAATTGGATTAGGATCACTAATATTTTTTTGGTTTGCTAATGATAGTAAAAAGGAATTACCAGTGGTGATGTCAGATAATGATAAATTTTTAGAAAAAATATACTCATAATTTTGAGATTTTAAATATTCTTGTAATTGAATGTCTGCTGGGGTGCCACCATTATAAAGATTTGCATTTGTTTTGTCTTGAGAAGCGCTGGAGTCACTGCCATCAGTATTAGAATTACTAATTGATTCTTTTAACTTATTAGTGGGAATGCTAACAGTTAAGTTAGCTAAATTACCATTGTTAATGATTTTATTTTTAGATTGACTTAATAAAAAAGTAGAACTAAATATAGTAACAATTACAATGATACCAATAGACAATAAAATTCCTAATTGAAGCATTAGAATTTTAGAGTTTTTTAAAATTCTTAATGCATTCTTAGCTAGTAATCTAAATATATTGTTTCCCTTATTTTTCATCCCTAATTATTAAATTATTATTTTAATAATAAGGAAATATTATATAAAAAATCCTAGAAATTAACTAGGATTTTTTTAGAATTAATTATTAGAAATAATAACCTTAACACCTGGTCCTATTGTTGGGGCAACACTAATATTTTGGATGTATTGTCCTTTGACTGTACTAGGTTTCTTAGACTTCAATAAAGCAATTAGTGCTTCAATGTTTTCTACAATCTTGCTGGGATCAGTTGAAACTTTACCAACACACATATGTACATTACCATAACTGTCAGTTCTATATTCCAAACGGCCTTTTTTGAATTCACTAATTGTTTTAGCTAATTCAGTTGTTACTGTGCCAATTTTTGGGTTAGGCATCAAACCTCTTGGACCTAATACTTTTCCTAATTTAGCTAAGTTAGGCATCATTTTAGGAGTTGTAATAATAAGATCAATTTGGTTTAACATTTTTTCAATATCTTGAATAATATCTGTACCACCATAGTAGTCTGCACCCAATTCTTTTGCTTGAGCAGCTGTCATACTATCATCAATTACTAAAATTCTTGTTATTTTGCCATTGCCATGAGGTAATGAAATTGAACCTCTTAATTGTTGTTCAACTTTTTTAGTGTCTAAATTTAGTTTTATTGCCACATCAATTGAACCATCAAACTTAGAGATTGAGGCTTTTTGTGCCAACATAACTGCTTCACTTAAAGGGTAATTTTTGTTTTTATCTACTAAAGCTGTAGCTTTTTGCATTTTTTTAGATAACTTAGCCATTATTACTTAACCCCTTTGTCTTTGTAAGGATTAACACTTTCAATTTCAATACCCATTTGTTTAGCAGAACCTGCAATCATTCTTAAAACTGCTTCTTCATCATAAGCATTAGTATCAGGTAATTTATATTTAGCTATTTCTAAAGCCTGAGCTCTAGTAATAGTTGCGATTTTTTGTTTTTTAGAATCTTTTGCTCCTGATTTAACTTTTGCTGCTTCTTTAAGTAACATGGTTACAGGAGTAGTTTTAGTAACAAAATCAAATGATTTATCTTTGTACGCTGTAATAACAGTTGGAATTACTTTACCATTTCTGTCTTTTGTTTCATCATTGAATTGTTTTGTAAATTCAGCCATATTAATTCCAACTGATGCCAAAGCTGGCCCTGGCTTAGCTTGCCCACCAATTAGATTTAATTTAGCAATTCTAGTTATTTCTTTTGTTTTTCCTTTAGGAGCCACACGCAATACCTATCGCTTTCTAATAAATTTAAGGATTCGCTACGTGGTGTAGTTAAATAGTATTTAACATCGAGAGTAACTGCTCTACCACACATGCTAATAAAGTTTTTATTAATATAAGTTACTATATATTACAGTGAAAATTATAATATAAATTTATGCATAAATTGGACTTCATAAGTAATTGCAACTTAGTTTTTATTGATATTGAAGCAACAGATAGTAATTCTAAGCGTAAAATTATTCAGTTTAGTGGGGTTAGGATAAATTTGGATGGTACATCAACTGAGTTAAGTTTAATGATTAATCCTGAGCAACCATTATCTAATCATATTGTTAATCTTTTAAAAATAGATGATTTTTATCTCCAACAACAGCCATGTTTTAAAGATGTAAAATCCAAAATCATTGATTTTATTGATGATGCTGTTATTGTTACATTTGGTGACTTTGATATCAAAATCATCAAAGAATATCTAGAAGAACTTGATTTAATGTTTTTTGATTTTCAACATTATTTAAAACAATTTTCTAAAAATAATGTGCCACTATTAGAAATGCACAAATTGGTTAGTGATTACACAATCAATAATTTGCAACATGATGCATTATATGATGCAATAATGTTGAAAGATTTGTTCTATGAATTAATTAAATACGATGAAGAGGATTTAAAGCTTCTCTGCATGATAAGTCACATCATGCCACGAAGCATAATTGCTAGGCATAAAATCTTTAGCAAAATGGATTTCAACCAAAATTTATGAACTAATGTGCCAAACATTAACAATCCACCTGTAATTGTTAATAAATTAGTGGTTGGACATTTCATTAAAAAAAATAAATATGAAAAATCTACTATTCCTTACTTAATAAATTTAGAGTATGAATATTATGATGAAAACAAAAAACATCATAAAGTACATTGAACCAATCATTATGATGTCGGGCAATACACATATGATCTTTTTGCAGAACAAGCAAAAAGATGTTTAGAAAGATTTATGCACATCAGTGTTGACAAACCGATTTTTTTTAATAATGGTAGTAAAGATAAGATTAATAATTTAATAGAAGTTATTTATGACACAACAAAAAAGTTAGCAACTTTAAATTTCATCAACTTAGGTTACTTAAATAAAAAATACAAAACTAGTCAAGCCATTAAATATTTTTATGAAATGTTAGATGAATTACCAGTTAATATCCAAAATAAATTTGGTAATTTTTATAACAGCAAAATTACTAAATTTTGGTGTAAATAACTTTCATTTTCTTAACAATATGAGTTAAACTACCCTTAGTAATTTGATTTTCTAAAGGTAGTTTTTGGTTCATTAGACTGCACATTGTTTGCATACTAGCCTTGTTATTATTGGCTCTAATATCGCAATATATTTTTTCCCGATGATTTAATGTTTGATAATAAACACTAGTTTGGATGATCTGGCAAATTTTGGATTGTTCAATTGCAGCTCTAGCTGTTTTATTTAAATTGAAAACTTCTAAATTAACTAATCGTTGTAAATTATTAAACATGTCACGTTCAATCCTATTGTCTTCTAAATAAAACATGGAATTTTGAGCATTAAAAATTTTAAGCAGATCAGAAATTTCTGTTGATCTTTTGAAATAAATGACAAATTTATTATGGTGTTCTAGTAACTTAGGATGTAAATTAAATTTTTGTAAAGCTAAAATTATCATATCTTTGTATTCTGAACTCAGGGTTCTAAACTCTAAGTGGTAGGTTTTAGACATTGGATTATTGACACTACCACCTGATAAAAAAGCTCCAATTAAAATGTTTTTGCACAAATCATAATCATTAAAATTTAAGTTTTTTAAGCTTAGTTTGGCAATTAAATCATCAATGCTATGACTGGAAAATTTTAATAAATAATTGGTGCGATTGTTTTTTAGTGTTTTCTTGTTACTAATAGAAATTTGTAATTTGTATTTGCTATCAATATTGCAAAATTGTTTAAAAAACTTAACAACACTAACATATTGTGTTTTAAGTTCAATACAATTGCTAGTGATATCATATTCACCAATATTTTTTAAACATGAGAAAATTATTGTTTCAAAATTAGTACAATTCTTTGCATTGAAACAAATTTCACTTTTTACTTGTTCGCTAAAAGTTTGACTTTCATCTAATTTCATAAAGTGTCTTTTATGTAATCAACTGCACTCAATGCTGCAATTGTACCATCACTAATTGCAGTGGAAATTTGTCTAACTTTCTTATTAACAATGTCACCTGCAGCAAAAATACCAGGATAGTTAGTTTGCATTCGATGGTCAACATCAATAAAGTTTGACTCCTTAGATAAAATTGACTGGCCATTAATAGTGGGTGACATTGGTAAAAAACCAATAAAAATGAAAGCTGCATTCACATTTAAATTAAATATTTCATTTGTTAATTGGTTTCTTAAGGTTAAAGATGTAAGCTTATCACTACCATTAAAACTTAATGTGTCTGTCTGGAAATAGATTTTTACATTACTTACACTTTTCAGATGTTCAATTTCTTTAGCATCTGCCTTAAATTCTGGCTTGTTAGAAATTACAGTAACATCGCTTGCAATATTTGATAAAAAAATTGCTTCTTCTACAGCACTTCTTCCACTACCAATAACTGCAACTGGTTGGTTCTTATAAATTGCACCATCACAAATTGCGCAATAACTAATTCCTTTTTGATAAAGTTCATCTTCATTTGGGCAACCAATCTTACGATTAATCATTCCAGTGGCAATAATAATTGCTTTGGTTTTGATAATTTTTTCATTTTTTAATTTTACAAATTTAAAATTTTCATTTACATCTGTTTGAATATCTAAAACATCATTAAATATAAATTTAGCCCCTAAATTTTGGGCTTGTTCAAAAAATTTTAATGATAAATCAGGACCTGATATTTCATTAAAGCCAGGGTAGTTTTCCACACTTGCTGTTGTTATTACCTTGCCCCCAGGGCTGTTTTTGTCGATCATTATCACATTAAGATTAGCGCGACAAGCATAAATAGCTGCAGTTAAACCAGCTGGTCCACATCCTACAATTGTTAAATCTGTTTCATAATCAAAATTCATATCATATGCTCCCTTCTAACGATTAGCAAAATATAATGTTCCACCTTCAAAACGAGTAAATTGAGTGTCACTTAAATGTGGTTTGTTATTGTTTTTATCATGATTAAATAATCATAAGAAAGATGCCCAAATGAATTGGATGTTTTTGTATTTCCGATACTTTGGTAATATTCATTGGCAAACAAAAAATAAAACTAACCCAATACCCAACAAAACTCCATTTAAAGCATATGTAGCAGCAAACCTAAATTGTGAGCTTCTCAATGATTCAGTAATAAATCTTATAATCCCATAGTCAATAAAATATAAACTAGCAATTGTGCCTGCATGCATTTCATTTAATTCTGCTAGTACTCCATAAATGATAATGAAGGTAATAATATTTAAAAATGATTCATAAAGAAACAATGGTTGAAAATAAGTGCCATTATTGTAAGTGATTCCTCCAACTACAACACTAGTTGTCGGTGTCATATGGTTGTACACACCTGGCATCATTACTTTCAATCATTCTAATCCACCATTGGTTACAGGAGCACCAAAAATTTCCCCATTAAAAAAATTACCTCATCTCCCAATTGCTTGCCCAATTAATATTGTTGGGACAATTGCATCTGCATACAATCACATTGATGGTCTTTTAATGTAAACATTGCCATCTTCATATACCCGAACATGAAATTTAGGACGACTTAAAATGATGGGGAAGTAAATCAAAGCAGTTATCACTCCAAATACAACTCCACCTTGAACAGCTAATCCACCATCTCGTAAATTAAAAAATTTACTAAAGTCTTTTGCATCACCAATCATGTATGACCAAAGTCGTGCTCCCAAAATAATCATTGGTAATGCAAAAAATACATAATAGAAACCAACTTCAAAACTAATTTTGTAACGCTTTGCAATTACAACTAAGTAAATGCAAATGGCACTAAAATAACCTATAATAGAGAAAATCGCATATCAATAAATTGATAATCCGCCTACTGTAAAAGCAATCGGAAAGCTTGAATTGGCATCAAATAATGTGTTCATAAAATAATAATTATTTAATTTTAATAGTTAAACAAAAATTTTCTTTAATGAGAATAGTTTTTTCATCTAATCGATATTCTTTACCATTCATTCCTTGAATAAAACTAATGATTCCATGAATTTTATTTTGATTAGGACGATAAATTTTGTGAAAATTTAAAAATTCATAAATCAAATAATATTGCTCATTTTCGTTAAATGTTTTAAACATTTTAATATTGAAGTTATTTAATTTTCATTTTTCAAAATAATCATTAACTTTAACTTGTAACTTACGGTGTTCATGGTTATATTTTAAAGTTTTCTTCAATAAACTATGAATTTGATCATTACTCATTGTAGTAATGATTTTACGAACACGATTTCTTTCATACTCATCACTTTCATTAGATGAATCTAAAACATATTTAAGCCCTAAATCATCGCAGTATCTTTGCAATGTTTTTTTACGATATTTCATTAGCAACGGTCGATAAATAGTTAATTCATTGTAACTTGATTTATCTTTAATTCCATAAAACAGATTTTTGGAATTTTTAGCAAATTCAATATAACTAGTCTCTAAAAAATCATCTAACTGGTGGGCAACTAAAATTTTGTTGATATTGTATTTTTTTGCAACTTTACAAAAAAAATCATATCTAATTTTGCGTGCTTGATTTTGAAAATTATTTTCTGATTGATATTGTTGGTAAATTTCAGGTGTAACATCTAAAACTTCTAATGGTATTTTGTATTTATCACACAATTCTTGAACACAATCAACATCATCTTGACAATTAACACGTTTATTATATTTGACTGTGCAAACAACTTTAATATGACGATGATACATGTTGAGTAGCGCAATCGAATCTGGTCCACCACTAATTGCACCAAGATAAGGTTTTTTATTTAAAATTGACATTAATTATTGTTGTACTTATTCATCAAATCATCAATATTATAAATTGCAAATTCTTTCATAATTTCAAAAAATATTGGGTAATGAGTGGTGATTTTTTGTAAATCAGTTGAACTAAATTTTCCTAACACATAATCTTTAACTTCAATCGTTTTATAAACTGTGTCATTTAAAATACCAATTTTCAAACGTTTAAAATTTTCCGTTTGTAAGTTCTTAATGATATTTTTTATTCCATTATGTCCACCTGATGAACCATCTTTCTTAATTTTATATTTACCTAAAATTATTGATACATCATCATATATAACAAAAATATTATTAATACTAATATTGTAGTAATCCGTAAATCTTTTTACAAATTCGCCTGATAAATTCATAAATGTCATTGGTTTAGCTAGATAAACAAGTTTATTTTCCACAATAAATTGTGTAATTTCTCCACCTAAACTACTAGGTTTAAATTCTAGGTTGTTTTTTAGTGCAAAAGCATCAAGAACCATATGGCCAACTTGATGTCTAGTGTTGTTATATTGAACTCCAGGATTCCCCAAACCAATAATTAAATATTTTTCCACTTTTTTTCTTATTTTATTAACATTTTTTATAACATAAAAAGTATATAATATATTGGTGATTTTCAATATATTTTTATAGTTTTCAACATATAAACAAATTAATACTAATAATTTAAATGAAAGAGAAATTTAAATGAAACTTACTATACAAAAAGAAGAGCTATTAAAGATATT
Source organism: uncultured Mycoplasmataceae bacterium (assembly GCA_900544585.1). GTDB lineage: Bacteria > Bacillota_I > Bacilli_A > Mycoplasmatales > Mycoplasmoidaceae > Ureaplasma. The sequence goes on from UQVX01000001.1 coordinate 374,073, forward strand.
AAGATTTAGTGAAAAAATAGTTGAAAACAAAAACCCCAATAATCCTATTTTTAGTTGTATAAATTTAATCTTTAGCAAAAACAATGCTAAATGTGTTTGTACTAATGGCATAATTTCTGGATGTTATGAAATTGATTTTGATAAAGTTGAAATCGAAGAACCAGGAAAGATTTTAATTAAAAACAAAATTTTATTAGACCTTGCTAGTAAATTGAAAGAAGATGAAATCCACTTAAATAAAGTAGAAAATTCTGTTTTAATAGTTAAAACAAAGACATTTTCTAGTCAAATCAATATTTTAGATGATAGTGAATTTCCAAATTTAAACTTTAGTTATGATAATTTACCTTGCTTAACATTAAATGAACAAGATATTAATGAAATCTTTAAAAAGAATAGTGGGTGCACATTTAATGATGTAAATCAAACTAAGACAATTAGTGGAATTTATTTCGATAAGACAATTGATTCAAATTATCTAACAACACTATCTACTGATAGTTTTAGATTGGCGTATTTGAAATCTATAAATACAAACGATTTTAATGATTCGTTTATTTTAAATAACACAACATTGATAACAATAAGTCAAATTTTTAAAGGTATAAATCAAGACATCAAGTTCTATGTTGATAAAATAAATCAAAAAATTTATATTCAATGTGGAAAAATAATCATTGTTGACCGTTCAATTATTGGTGATTATCCGGTTGATATTTTTGTTAAGGCATTTAATATTAACAAAACAACCACAATCAAACTAGATAAACAAGAATTAATTAATGCACTTGAACTGGGTAAGGTTACTGTTAATTTGGAAAATAATCCAATCATCACATTTAATGTAGAAAATAATAAACTCGAACTAAGCTCATCATCATTTGAAATTGGATCAACTAAGACAGTTGTACCAACAAGTGAAATTGTAGGTAGTAATATCAAGATTGGGTTTAATATTACTTTTTTACTAACTTTATTAAGAAATATTGATTCTAAAACCGTTAATTTAATAATTGAAAGTAGTAACAAACCAATGATTATTGTTGGTGACAATGAAAATTTCAAAGAGTTAATTTTACCTGTGAGATTAGATAACTAGTTAGGTAATCAGTGTAATATGAATACTTTATCAATTGTCTTATTAGTTATATTAATAATTACTATTATTTCATTTGTCTTTATATATTTTTTTAAAAATATAAAAAATAAAACTCAAAATAATTTAGATTCAAATAATAATTCAGAAAATCAACAACCGATAATATCTTCAATTCAAACCCAATTAAATCAAATTGTGAATGATCTAAAAAATATTGAGAATAATTCAGAAAAAATTAATGATGTACAAAATAGAATCACTAGTTTGTCAAATATCTTTTTAAAAAATAAACAACGTGGAATCATCGGTGAATTCACATTAGAAACAATTCTTAAAGATGAATTTGGTGAATCATCTTGCTTGAAAAAAGAATTCACATTACCAAGCAAGGGAAGAATTGATTTTTACATTCAATTGTATGACTCAAAAGGTATTGGAATTGATTCCAAATTCCCTATCGATCATTATCAAAAATTATCAAACATTATTAATTATCAACCAAACAATGATAATGATCGTTTAATTTGGAATAAGGAATTAGAAAAAACTGAAAAAGAGTTTTTTGATGCCGTAAAAAAAGAAATTAAAGATTTAAATAAAAAATATATTGAAACTAATGATTTAGATGCCGTCATAATGTATATACCTTCAGAGAGTATTTTTATGTTGTTGTGTGAAGATAATCGTAGTTCAATATTTAATGAATCATTTAAATATAAAGTTTATTTATGTTCTCCATCAACATTAAATATGATGATTCTTTTCCTACACAAAAGTATTAGAGATTTTAATTTAAAGAAGAATATTAATTCAATAATAGATGTTATTTATAAAATCAATAGTGAATTTAAGACATGAAATGAAAGATATTCTAATTTAGAAAAAGTAATTGATAAATTAGTTAATGAAAAAGATCAACTTAATACAACTAGAAACAAAATTAATAAACAAATCTCACATTTAGAATCTAATGTAAATGGAAATCCAGAGTTACAACAAAATTAATGTCTTTTTTGTATAAATTATGCATTAATGTTAATGTTTATAAATTACTGAGAATACTGTTAAATGTTATAATCTAATTGTAAAGGTAATGATACATTGAAGCTTATGCATGAGCCCAATGTACTCTTGTTAGATAGGTCCTCCTATCCAAGACCATGCGACGGCATGGTTTTTGTTTTTATTTACCTAAAATAACACATGTTAGACAATCAAACATACCACTATACTAGTAAATTATTTACTATGTTTATAGAGTGGTCTATGTATTTTTAATGATATAATTAATATATTTAATATTTATATTAAATATACTTAAATGACGCAAAAAGAAATTGTGATTACCACTGAATTTATAACATTAGGAGCACTGCTTAAATATGTTGGTTTAATTCAACAAGGAAGTGAAGCCGGTGCTTTTTTAAGTGAAAATAAAGTTCTAGTAAATAATGAAATCGAAACTAGACGTGGCAAAAAGATTTATCCTGGTTATAAATTAGAAATTAATCACCAAATGCTTTTAAATATTGTGAAGTAAGGTATTCTATGAGTGATAACAAAAATCAATATGATAGTAATAGTATTAAAGTTCTAAAAGGTTTGGAACCAGTAAGAACTCGTCCTGGGATGTATATCGGTTCAACAGGTCCAGAAGGATTGCACCACATGATTTGAGAAATTGTGGATAATTCCATTGACGAAGCAATGGCTGGATTTGCCACTAAAGTAAGTTTAACTATCAAAGCAGATGGTTCAATTTTAGTTGAAGATGATGGTCGGGGAATTCCAGTGGATATCCATGAAGAAACTAAAAAATCAACAGTTGAAACTGTTTTAACTATTCTTCATGCTGGTGGTAAATTTGATAACGATTCATATAAAGTATCAGGTGGACTTCATGGTGTGGGGGCATCAGTAGTTAATGCATTAAGTTTATGATTTAAAGTTTGGGTGTCTAAAAATCATGATGAACATTTTATTGAATTCAAAAATGGTGGAGACCCAGTTGCAGAATTAACCATCATTGGTAAGAGTGAAAAAGCTAATGGGACAAAAATCCAATTCTATCCTGATTTCACAATTATGGAAGAAGGTCCATGAGATGAAGGAAGAATTATTAATCGTCTCAAGGAATTAGCCTATTTAAACAAAGGGATTAAGATTAGTTTTTTATCTGAATTAACTAATAATCATCATGAATGATGTTTTGATGGTGGACTTAAAGAATATGTCCATGAAATCAATGCTCAAAAAGAACCACTATTTGATGAAATTATTTATGGAGACAAAACTGAATTAGTACCTGCTATTACTGGAAATGCTAAATCAGGTGCCACAAAAACAGATTATTCAATCAGATGTGAATTTGCTTTTCAATATAACAAAACCTACAATGCTTCTATTCATACTTTTTGTAACAACATTAATACAAGTGAAGGTGGAACTCATGAAGAAGGGTTTTCACTTGCATTAGTTAGACTAATTAATAATTATGCTGTTGAAAAAAAATGAATAAAAGACCCTAATAAAGAAAAAGTTAACAAAGAAGATATTATGGAAGGGTTAACAGCAATTATTTCTATTAAACACCCTAATCCACAATATGAAGGACAAACTAAAAAGAAATTAGGTAATAGTGAAGTCCGTAAATTTGTTAATGGTGTAGTGAGTGATGTGTTTGAAAAATTCTTGTTAGAGAATCCTTTAATTGCTGAACAAATGATTAAGAAAATTTTAGCAGCTGCGGAAACTAGAAAACGTTCGCAAGAATTTAAAGAAGCTACAAGAAGAAAATCTCCATTTGAATCCAATTCTTTACCTGGTAAATTAGCTGACTGTTCATCACGTGATGCCAGTGTAACTGAATTATATTTAGTGGAAGGGGATTCAGCTGGGGGATCAGCTAAAACTGGTAGGGAAAGAGAGTTTCAAGCAATTTTACCTTTAAAAGGAAAAATTTTGAATGTGGAAAAATCCAACTCTTCTAGAGTATTTGGTACTGCTGAAATTGTGGATATTATTACAGCTATAGGTTGTGGAACCATTAATGAATATAATCAAGAAAAATTAAGATACAACAAGGTTATTATTATGACAGATGCCGATGTTGATGGTGCCCACATTAGAACATTATTATTAACTTTCTTTTTTAGATACATGAAAAATTTAATTACTGATGGCCATGTTTATATTGCCCAACCACCATTGTATAAATTTACATCTGGTAAATCAATTAGATATGCATATAATGAAGAAGATTTAGAAAGATTCAAGCAAGAAGTACCAAGTGGTAGATATAGTATCCAACGTTACAAAGGGTTAGGAGAAATGAATCCTGAACAATTGTGGGAAACCACAATGGATCCTAAAAACAGAATTCTTTTACAAGTTTCTATTGATGATGCGATTAAAGCTGACCAAATATTTACTTTGTTAATGGGTGATGAAGTGCCTCCTCGTAAGCAATTCATTGAAGCAAATGCTGAATATGTTAAGAATATTGATGCTTAAGGAAGGAGAGTATTGTTATGAAAAAATCATCTAAAGGCCGTTTAAGTAGTGAAGAAATTCGTGAACAATTATCACATTCAACAGTTCATAATTTACCAATTACCAAAGAATTGGAAAAATCATTTATGGACTATGCAATGTCAGTGATTGTATCACGGGCATTACCAGATGTAAGAGATGGACTAAAACCTGTTCACCGTCGGATTTTATTTGCTGCGTATGGATTATCAATGTTTAATGATAAGCCATATAAAAAATCTGCCCGTCTAGTTGGGGAAGTAATTGGTAAGTATCACCCTCATGGTGATTCCGCTGTGTATGAAGCGATGGTTAGAATGGCCCAAAATTTTAGCATGAGATATATGCTAATTGATGGCCATGGTAACTTTGGTTCGATTGATGGTGATTCACCAGCTGCAATGCGTTATACAGAAGCAAGATTATCTAAAATTAGTGGTGATATGCTTGATAGTATCGACAAAGATACTGTTGATTTTGTTGATAATTATGATGGTTCAGAACAAGAACCTACAACATTACCAGCATCATTTCCTAACTTATTAGTTAATGGAGCAAATGGTATTGCTGTTGGGATGACAACATTAATGCCAACTCATAATCTCATTGAAGTTTGTAATGCCATTAAAGCCTACATTAATAATAATGAAATTACAGTTGATGAATTAATGCAACAACATATTAAAGGGCCTGATTTTCCAACCCAAGCCCAAATTATTGGCACCAACGGGATTAAACAATATTTTGAGACTGGCCAAGGTAAATTTACTATTAGATCTAAACATGAAGTTGAAGAAATTAATAATGGTAAAACCAATTTAATTATTACAGAGATCCCTTACGCTGTTAATAAAAAGAGATTAATTGATCAAATTGTTGAATTAGTTAAAAGAGAAGAACTTAAGGACATTACTGACTTGAGGGATGAATCTAGTCGTGATGGGATTAGAATTGTTATTGAATTAAAAAGAGATGTCATTCCAGAAATTATTTTTAACAAGTTATGTCGTTCAACTAGTTTACAAGTAAATTTTTCAGTTAATAATTTAGCTTTAGTTAATGGTAAGCCACAAATATTAAGCTTAAAAGATATGATTGCTTTATATTTGAGCCACCAACATAATGTGATCACTAGAAAAGCAAAATTTGAATTAACCAAAGCTGAAGAAAAGGCTCATATCTTACAAGGTTTATTGAAAGCAATTGCTGATATTGATTTAACAATAAAAATCATCCGTAATTCAATAGATACTGAAGAATCAATTCAAAAATTAATGGATGCTTTTAATATTGATGAAATCCAAAGTAAAGCTATTTTGGATATGCGTTTGAAAGCCTTATCTAATTTAGAACACCAAAAATTACAAGATGATTTAAATAATTTATCTAAATTGATTGAAGAATTAAAAGTAATTATTAATTCTGATGTCAGACGTAATGAAATCATCTGTGAAAAATTAGATTATTTTATCACTACATATGGTGATGAAAGACAAACAGAAATTATCAAGGGTGTATCTAATATTGATGATGAAGATTTAATTCCTCAAGAAGACATTGTTATAACCATGTCTAACAATGGATGATTCAAAAGAGTACCAATTGATGCATATAGAGTGCAAAATCGTGGGGGTACTGGTGTTTTAGCTGCTAAAACACATGAAGACGATGAAATCCAAAAAATTATTATTTCTAACACTCATGCTGATTTACTGTTTTTTAGTAATTTTGGTAAGGTTTATCGAATTAGAGGTCATGAAGTGCCAATTGGGCAAAGACAATCCAAAGGTGTACCAGCTAACAATTTTTTAGATTTAGAAAAAAATGAAAAGATTGTCAACTTAATAACTATTAATGATTACAATGACAAGTATTTATTGTTTGTAACTAAGCAAGGTCTTATTAAAAGGACAAAACTTAGTGAATTTGTTTTGATTAGAAGCAATGGGAAACTAGCAGTTAATTTAAGAGAAAACGATGAATTATTTGCCATTCATGTTACTAGTGGCAACGATGAAATTTTCATTGGCTCTAATAAAGCTAACTTAGCTAGATTTGAAGAAAAAACCTTTAGACCATTAGGTAGAACTGCCCAAGGTGTTATAGGTATTAAATTAGACAAAAACGAATATGTCATTGGGACTGGAGTGTCATCTGAAGGTAGTTATGTGTTGTCGATTGGGGAAAAAGGTGTTGGTAAGTTAACCAATAAAGATGAATACCGTTTAACTAAACGGGGTGCAAAGGGTACTAGAACACTTAAGATAACAGATAAGACTGGTGATGTAGTAAGTGTAAAATTAGTGAATAAAGAAGACCAAGTTTTATTAATTGCTAACACTGGGAATTTAATTAGAATGCAAGTTAAGCAAATTAGTGAAACTGGGCGTTCAACATCAGGTGTGAAACTAATGGACTTAGATAAAAAAGAAAAAGTGCAACATGTGGCAGCATTTAAAATTGCAGACACATTCGAGGAACAAGATGTTCAACAATAATATCCCTTTAAAACAAGATGTGCAAAATGAAGTTTTAACAGTTATTAATAATTGGTTAAAGAACGCTGATTTTAAAGGCAAGGTAGTGTTTCGTAGTTGGATTGATGAACGCAGTGCAGTCATTAAATATGAAAATCAACCCTACACAATTAAATGTGATTTAGCTGTGTTTTTAAATATTGATGAAAAGATATATCGCATTTTTATCACATTTAAAATCAACAATTTTAAGTATGAGTTAAATGCTCAAAAAAAAGCCCTCCTTATCCAAAGAAAAAATGGCTTAGTATCATATGATGATGATGGTAAAAAAGCCTTTAAAATCACTAGAAAAGATAAAAATGCTATTGTTATTTTCATTGCTAACGACATTTCTAGTGAACAAACTAATAGTTGAAAATCTCGGGTGCTATGTTGTTATGCTGACAACATCATATCAACAATCAAACACCAATTAGCTGATATTAAACAACAGAATAATGTTTTAAAGAAAACTAAAATTCAGAGTATTTTAAAAGAATAAGATTTTTAAAAAGTGTTATCATTGTATTAACAACTATTTGTTGTGTGATAGTACAAATATGACAAATAAAATAAAAAATGATTTATATTTCTTGGAAGATAATCTAAAAAAGCTAAGAATTCAAAGAATACAAACTTGAATGTTAGACCTTTTTAGGATGTCTCTTGGAGCAGTATTGATCATTTTTTTGTTTGTTGTGGCATTGTTCAACAATTCATATTATTTAAAAACCCCAGTTGCCTTTCAATACTATTACATTGTCCTACTTGGAATAGGCATGTGTTTGAGTGTTGGTACTTTTTTATACTTTATGGCTAAAAAGACAACCATTAAACTAAATATTCAAGATGCTCAAATTAGCAAGTTAGAAAAAATTACTAACTATGTAAAAAAACAACAAAGTAATCAACAAACCAAGTCATTCTCTTTAAAGAGAGTGAGTTTGTCCTTTTTAGAACAAATTGCAATTCTTGAACCCAATTGTATACAACTTGTTGAGGCGCACAACATTAAACAAGAATTTAATAGTGATGTTGAATTAGTTTATTATTCTAATATAAGACCTAAATAAACCCTGGTCCTTATATTAAAAAACTATTTCAACTGTATATACACTAAGACATATTATTTATTCTTTTTATATAAGTCTAGTGATAAACACAATTAGCGTTTGCGCCCATAATTTGAGAAATTGGTAATTATATTTATAAAAAGTTAAAAGAGCAAAAAAAGCAAACACTAATCATGATGATACACAAAGTAGTTTTTTAATACCAATGTAAGTGGATTGATATTTTGAATGATTGGGAACACATTATGAAAAAAGCACTAAAATTTTTATTGGCTATTAGTTCATTGGCATTATGCACAGCTGGGGTTTCACCTCTTATTGTGTCTTGTGCCAGTACTAACTCTAAAAATGATTTTGACTATGATGCAAACAACCAACAATTAGAAATTAATAAGTCTGAATTGGTGTTTCCAAGTGCCAACAATAACTTATTTATTGCATATAACAATTTACTAGAAACCACTAAAGCCAAATCTAGTGCTATAATCAATGAAAAATTGACTTCTATTTATTCACAATGATTAAATTCATTAGGAATGCAATTCAGTGAGATTCAATTTGATTTGACTAATATTACTATCGATGGATTCTCAATATCCATTCCTACAACTATCAAAGACTTGAAAGTTATTAACTCTGATAACTCTCAAAATACTCCAACTATTAACTGTAATAAAACTAAGATTAATTTTGCATCAATTAGTCTCAACAAGATTAATGATTTAATTGCAAACAATACTTATAATGCTCCTGCAACCCAATTATTTCCTGGTTACAGCTTAGAAGATATTCAAAAATTACCTGAACAAAAATTGTTAGAAAAAATACCTTCATTACCAAATAGCACTACTATTTTTAAAGGAGGAGAAAATTTTCCTTTACCAACTTATTCAATTATTCAAACTAATGATGGTAGCAAAGCACTAAGAGTTTTGATTTTTACTCCCAATAAATCTGGTGGGTTAGGCCAAATTTTGGTTACACAATCTAATTTAGATATTGTGCCAATTCAACCTAATCAAGAAGTCAAAAATGCCTTAGGTGATGATGTGCAAAATAATTGACAAGAAGTTGTCAACAAGTACATGACCCCCATTCCTGAGCAAACTTTAACAAGTATTAGCGGTACAAGCAATGCTAATGTTGTTACATCATATGAAGCTGCACAGAATTCAAGCTTGGTTACTCAAAAAATTGCTAGCTACACCAAAGATATAACAACATTCAAGACTAACTTAGAAACTGATTTAGATTTTTTTCTAAAAAATTACTTAACTTCTTTATCCACTGCTTGAGAACAACCTGGATTGATTACAAGTGGTATTTTCACTAGTAATAATTTAACAATTGATGAAAATAATAAATTGCTAACTGGTAGTATTGCAATAATGCTCAACAACTCTACCACAGGAACTAAAAAAATAGCATTACCAATTACAAATCAAGAGATTCTTGTCAATGGCAATTCCACACTTACGATTTTAATTGGGTTTAATAAGTCGAGTTTATCACCTTGCTTAGTAACTCAGGATGCAACAAAAAATACTGCATACTTAACAACTGCCTTTAGTAATGTTAGTTTAAATGTTTACCAAAGTCCAATTAATAATTCATCGGAAATGAAAACTAGGGATAGTTCTAATGCATTAACCCCAATAGTAAGCACTAACTTTCCAACTTCAGTTAATGTTTTCCCTTATTCATATGCTATGAAGACATTAGTTACTAATGTTGGTTTTGGTAATAATCTCATTAGCAGTACATCACTAATAAATGAATCATTAAAAAAATTAAAGGTTGATGATTTGAAAAATTTACAACTAAATCAAATTAATACAACTTATCAAAATGTCTTGGTAGGTGTTAAGGCTGCTCAAAATCTTTTATTAAAAATTGCGGAAAACCCAACCTTATTTAATTTTTTACAAGACATTAATCAGGATTTGTATAGTATCTTCTATTTACTAACTAACGATGCTAATTTATCTAGTATTGTTTCAGATTTATTTTCAACTAAAAAAGTATCTGAATATCTTTATACTAATTTAAGTAAGATTACTGCTTTAATAAAGAAACTTGTTAATACTTATCCCCAATTGTCAACTGTTTTAAACATGTTAGAAACAATTGGTAATACTAATCAAACTCTAGCCCAAATGCAAGAATGGGTTAAGAGTATTGAATCATTGTACCCAACATTAGAAAAATTGCTAGGTGCTAATATTCAGTGAATCATGCCATTATTGAAAACAATTATGACTTCATTAAGCAAGGATGACCCAAGCATTATTAGCTTGATTTTCAATAATATTGATCCTATTTTTCAATTCTTATTATCAACTGACAACGCTAGCAATCTAGATGATAAGGTGGTCCAAATTATTGGTATTTTCCATACATACCTAAAATCACTAGCTGAATTCTCAGCTAAACAAATTAATGTTAGCAAAGACCCAAATAAATATAAAAATATTAAAGTTTTAGATATTTTAGTTTATGAGCTTACAACTCCTAATAAAGACTCGACATTATTAAAGAGTATTGCAATGGTCTTGAAAATTCTCCAACCTAGTTCACCGATAGCGCAAATTTTAGACAAAATTAATGCAATGATTGGTGAAATTAAAATTCCTAGTGAACTAAAGGATTACAGTGAAGCTGAGTGGCAAAATACAAAAAATTTGCTAGGTGTATGAACATACAAAGTCAAGACAACTACAATTAAAACAACATCTTTAACTGCTCAGTTAAAAAAGATTATTCAATCATTGGTTAATGTTACAGTTGGAGCTAAATCATCTGATTTATATACTTCATTATCTAACAATGTTCAAACCACAATAGTGAAGAATGATTTTTCATATTATTCATCAAGTGCCACAGTAACACAAAACTTAAGTGTCAAGATGAACTTTAAAGAAACTGTTAAATTTGATTTAATGCCATTGCTAGTTTTATTAGACAATGTGACTGGTGAAGTTAGCTTATCATCGCCCAAGGTAACTAGCAAACCGACTATCCCTGAGGGCTTCACTAAAGTGTCGCCAGGAGCAATAAAAGTATCACTTCCTCTTCCCCTTCCTCTTTCATTAGGTGTTAGTTTAGCTACTACATTACCAACAGACATTGTGATTATGCCTGATAATTATCTACAATTGAGTTACACGACAAATAATGCTAAATTAAGACCAAATGTTAATAAAAATACAGGAATGATTAATTGAGCTTATCAATTAACAGAACAAATTGCAATTGCATATGAAAATGAAAGCCCAAAGGATCCATTGTATACAAAAGGTATTTTGATAGCATCAAACACCAAATATACTGGTCCATCTACCACATCTAGTTACTATGGTTCAAAATATAGTAACTCAGACCAAACTAAATTTTTATGTTTAACAACTATTCCTATATTAGGAGAAGTTTACCTAACAGACTTGATTGGTTTTAATGGTGGCTTAACAAATTATGTCATTGCATCAACTAGTTTAACTAATGGTACAGTTATTCCTAACTACAATAGTGCAATTTATTCAGTAGGTGCAACAGTCGAACAATTAAAATCAAACACAGATTTCACAACATATTTAGCTGACTTAATAAACAATTATGGTAAATGAATTAAGGGCGCCCTATCCAAAAAGCCTGAATTTAGTTTAAGAGATGGCAATGGTTTAAGCACTAAAATTAAAGAGTACTTCAATTTTGGTAGTGACTTTAGCACTAATAAATATGTTTCATATGAATATGGTTTTAGTGCTAGTCAGTACAAGTTACTAAATGATAAGTATACATATACTTTTAACTTAATTTTTAGTGTCCCAGTGCTTTATAAGCCTTATGGCTCAACTACAAGTTCCTTAGTAACAAATTTAACTTTCACAGTTACTTCTAATCAAGCACCAAAACCTACAGCACCATCACAACCAGCCAAACCCACTAATAATTTAAATAATTAAAAGTTAATCATTTAAATCATAATCAATAACACTAACATCTTCAGGCACAGTGATTTTGGTATTACCAACTTCACCTAAAACTAGAAGGTGTTTTATTTTTGATTGTCTTGACAACACCAAGCTGAATTCATCATTAAAAATTTCATTTGATGATTGAGCATCACCAAATGCATTAATTAGGACAGAAACTTTAAATCCCTGAGGGGTTTGCACCCTTTTAATATTATTACGTTCTAAATATTGAATTTGGTTGTTGTTAATATCTATAACACTATCCACAATATCAACAATTGGGCAAACTGCATCATAACCATCCTTTAATTTAGATTTAACTATTTCAATTAAATTCTGTGTGACATATGGTCGACATGCATCATGAATTAAAACATATTCATTTTTAGCGCAATATTGCAGACCAATTTTAACGGTCTCATGTCTAGAAGTGGTCGCCACTCCAATAACTAGAATTTTATTTTGCAAGCAATATAAATTTTTATAAAAGTCATATTTACTTTTATTCACAAGCAAAATAATTTTTTTACATTCATTATCATCTAAAAAATTACTCACTGTGTGATGAATCAAATATTGGTTATTGATTTTAAATGTAAGTTTATCTTTTTGGAAACGAGATGATGAACCAGCTCCAGGGATTATGACTGCATATTGCATTACAAAATATCAACTTTCTTTTTTGATGCTTCTTTTTTTAAAATACTAGTTCATGCTCCCGGCAAAACTTCTGCTATATGTTCTTTATTTAAAATGATCATAATTAATTGCTCAACATTAATTTGAATATGTAAATAAGGCAGTTTATCTTCATGTGAAATTGCAAATTGCATTAAGTTAATGATTGAATCAGATGGCTGATGCAAATACAATAATTGGGCATTATTTATTTCATCATCACATTTTGAATATCCACTTAGATACTTACTTTGATTATTGCCAATATTAGTCAATAACACAAATTTATATTCAACAATTTTTTGTTGAATATAATCATCTAATTTTAATGTTTGACTAATTTTAGCAAAATTATTTAAAGATTTGATTTTGTAAGTTTTGTTTAAAAATTCATCATTAATTTTTAATGATCGATCAATCAATGAATATTCATTAATTAATTTATCAATAATACTTTTAATTGATTTATAAGTATTATCAACTAATTCATTAAAGTTCTTTTTTTCTATTTCACTAATTTTAATTCTAATATCAATAACATTGTTGTAGATGAATTGCACGTTGTTAATTTGATTATCACGATGATATATTACATATTTAGTAATTAATCCTAAAACTACATATTGGTGATTATTTAATTCATTTCAGATTCTATTCAAATACTTACAAGGGTATTTAATGATCTGGAAAACTTCCTTACATTCTTTGTTGTCAAAATTTATTGCTCTTTCATTAAGGTTAGTTTGAAATTTACAAATTTTTGGTGTTTCAAGGTAAAAAAGATTAAATTTATCTCTTAGTTCATTTAATAGTTTGTTGTTAAATCAACTAATAAATTTCAATGTAGTGACAAAAGAATTACTAGATTGATAACTACTAGTAAAATAGTTTTTTTTCATTAAGCCTTATCTTTCATGTGAGGGAACAACAGCACATCTCTAATTGTGTTTTTTTCTGTTAACAACATTACCAGTCTATCCACACCAACCCCAGTGCCACCTGTTGGAGGTAAACCATATTCTAATGCATTGATATAATCCATATCAATTTCATTAGCTTCTTCATTACCTAATTCTCTTTCTTTCAATTGTTCTTCAAATCTTTCTAATTGGTCAATTGGATCATTTAATTCACTAAATGCATTGGAAAATTCTTTTTGACCAATAAATAATTCAAACCTTCTAGTGAATCTAGGATCTTGGTAATTCTTTTTAGCAAATGGACTAATTTCAATTGGGTGACCAAAAACAAAGGTCGGTTCAACTAATTTATCTTCACAATATGTTTCAAAAAATGCATTGATAACATGACCATATTTCATTTGATGTTTTTCTAGATGAATATTATGTTGTTTTGCTATTTGCACAGCTTGTTCATCTGATTTCACATCATAGAAATTTACACCTGTAGTTTCATTGATCAAATCTACCATTTGTACTCTTTTAAATGGTTTAGTCAAGTCAATTGTAAAACCACGATAATTAACAACATCTTTGTGCACTTTTTTAGCACAAAATTTAATCATTCCTTCAATCATATCTGCCATATCATCAATGTCAGCATATGCTTCATATGTTTCTATTGAGGTGAATTCAGGATTGTGAGTAGCATCCATTCCCTCATTTCTAAAAATCCGCCCAATTTCATAAACTTTTTCAAAACCACCAACAATGCATTTTTTCAGTGGTAGTTCAGTAGCAATTCTTAAATAGTATTCTCTATTTAACGCATTATGATGAGTTGTAAATGGCCTAGCAGCCGCCCCACCCAAAATAGGGTTTAAAACAGGTGTTTCCACTTCAAAATAACCTAATGAATCCATGTATTCCCTAATGGCTTTAATAATAATACTTCTCTTGATGAAAGTTTGCATTGATTCATCATTGACAATTAGGTCAACATATCTATTACGAGCACGGATCTCTTCATCTACTAATCCATGGTATTTCTCTGGTAAAACTTTCAATGATTTACTCACGATTTTTAAATCATTTACATCTAGTGTAATTAAATCGGTATTAGTTTTCATTGGTGTACCAATGAATTCAACAATGTCACCAATATCAATTTGTTTAAATTTATTAAAAACATCTGGGGCCAACACCTTTTTATTTAAATAAAATTGAGCAGTGCCACTAAAGTCTTTTATCACACCAAAAGTTTGGCGAATATTCATCACTCTTCCAACCAATGTTATTGGTGCTCATTTTTGGTTGTGTAATTCTTCTTTAGAATAATTGTTATACTTGTCATTGAACTCATGTAATGTACATGTTCGATTCACTTTTTCACATGCAAAAGGATTTTGATTATTTTTTTGTAATTCTAATAATGTTGCACGTCTATTTAATTCTTGTTCTGTAAATTTTCTATCCATAAATTTATGCCCTCCCTAATTAGTAATTATGTCGATAAATGTTTGTTTAAATGTATTTGGTCTAATAGTTTGATTAATTTGCAATGCTAATCCTAAAATTAAAGCAACTATGTAAATTATATATAAAAATAATGGTAGCGCAAACCACAAGCTATTCACAATTAGTTTGGTTGTAGTGAAGCTAATATCAACAGCAACAAACCCAATGATTGTGCTCATAATTATTATCAAAAAATAAACAACAGGTCAGACTACAGCTTTGTTAATTGCATCAATGTGAATATTATCTAGAAAATTCAAGTATGCCTTTCTTTTTTTATGCATAATTTTTCACCACACTAAATTATTGATGTAGGTGACAAAATATAGTGAGTAGATAATTATGTTTCAAATTACTACTTCCTGATTAGCAAAATCAACTATTTGTTTTAATTGCTGATTATTGCCAGTATCACTAATTTTAGGTACATTCATAATTCAAATTGATAGTGCTACAAGGACTAGATTGATAACAAATAAACCAAATCATTCCCAATTTATTTGTTTGAAAAGATTAATATAAATAGAAAATTTATTCTTTACTAATTTATAACCAGGCTTTAAATATTTTTCTGTACTAATAGTCATTAGTTTATTGAATGTTAAAAATTCCTTGGAATCTAAAAAGATTAAATTTTCAAAATTAGTTTTACTGTTAACAAAACAAATTATTGTTTTGTTATATTGTTTACTGACATAATTTAAAAAATTACTTATTTCATCAACTTCAGATTGCGCAAAAATATTTTTCAATAAATTGCAAATTATATACTCACTTGCTTTTGAACATGCTAAACATATTTTTAATTTTTCTTGCTCAATTTTGGTTAATTGTTTAATTTTTTTATTTGTTAAATCATTAGAAAAATTAATTTTTTTTAATAGATCATTAATAAAACTTTTTTCTAAATGAAAAAAACTAGCATAAATCTTAATTAGCTTATTAACTGTGAAATTAGGATTAATGATGGTTGATTCATCACAATAACTTAATTTTTGGTAACAAAAATTATTAAATTGTGAATTGGATAGATGGATTAAATCATAATCATCAATTATTCACCCACCCGATTCATAGTTTTGCTTGTTTTTGGTAAAGTTAAATATATTTTGTAATCATTTGTCATTATCGCAAGTTAGAAAGTACAGTTTCTTATCATTAAGCTTTAATGTTAATGCATAAGGTGTCTTGAGATTAGGTGCTTGTATTTTTATTGATTCAAAATAAAACATATTTGATATTTTATAATATCAAGATGAGTGAAATTAATAATGAATAAGGAATACGACGTAATTGTAATTGGTGCAGGGCATGCTGGTTTGGAGGCAGCATTTGCTGCAGCAAACAAAAAGAAGAAAACTGCTATTATCACCTTAAGTTTGGATGGTGTTGGCAAAATGCCGTGTAATCCATCAATTGGTGGCCCAGCAAAAGGCACAGTAACTAGAGAAATTGATGCCTTGGGAGGCATGCAAGGTAAAGCAGCTGATAGTTGTCAAATTCAAATGAAAATGCTAGGTACTTCTAAAGGAGCAGGAGTATGAGCGCTAAGAGCACAAATTGATAAAATTGCGTACCACAAATGATTTTTGGATGCAATTGCCCACCAACAAAATTTAGATTTAATTGTTGGAGAAGTGTCTGAATTATTAGTAAACAATAATATTGTTGAGGGGGCCAAAGTTAATAATGAGATTATAAAGGCTAAATCAGTTGTTCTTACTTCTGGAACTTACTTGCAGTCTTTGACATTTAAAGGTAAGCAAAAAACATCTGAAGGTGCTGATGGCAGCAGTTATGCTAAGTATTTATCACAAAATTTAAAAGAATTAGGGTTTAGTTTAATTAGGCTAAAAACAGGTACGCCACCAAGAATCAAAAAAGATACTATTGATTACAGTGTAATGGAAATCGACTATGGGAGTACCCAACCATTACATTTTAGTTATGATTCATCATATTTAAAATGAGACCAAAATAACCAAGAACCATGCTATTTGTTTCATACAAGTCCTATTACACATGAAATCATCAATAATAATTTGCATAATTCAGCAATGTATTCAGGGGCAATAAATGGTGTTGGCCCACGCTATTGCCCATCAATTGAAGACAAGATTGTTAAATTTAATGAGCGAGAAAGACACCAAATCTTTCTAGAACCTGAATCTAAACATTTAGACACAATGTATTTAGGTGGTTTTTCTACTTCAATGTCAATAGACATCCAAGACAAAATGATTAGAAGCTTACCAGGGCTAGCAAATTGTACAATTGCTAAGTATGGGTATGCAATTGAATATGATGCTATTGATCCCACTCAATTGTATCCATCATTAATGACTAAAAAAATTAAAGGATTATTCAGTGCTGGGCAAATAAATGGTACTAGTGGCTATGAAGAAGCAGCTGGGCAAGGGCTAATTGCTGGCATTAATGCAGCTAATTTTGTGGACAACCACCCTTTATTAATTATGGATAGACGAAATAGTTATATTGGTGTGATGATTGATGATATTGTGACCAAAGGTGTAACAGAACCATATCGTTTATTAACATCAAGAGCAGAACACCGTTTGTTTCTTAGAAACGATAATGCTGATGAAAGATTGATGCACATTGGTTATGCACAAGGTTTAATTAGTGATAAACAATTTGCTAAATTTGAAAACCAACAATTAATTATTCAACAAATAATCGAATTTTTACAAACAACAACAATTGGTCAGGTAAAAGAATTAAAAACCAAAATTATTAAAAATAATGCCACATTGTATGATTATTTGAAGCGCCCAGAAATTACTTTAAATGATTTGCTCAATTTTTTACCAATTAAAAATTTAGATGGTGAAACAATTCAAAAAATTGAAATTAAAGTGAAGTTTGCTGGTTACATTAAAGCTCAAGAAGACAAATTACAGCAATACTATAATATGAAAGAATATGATTTGACTCAAATTAGTGATTTTAAAAATATTGCTAATTTATCATTAGAAGCCATTGATAAACTTAATAAAATTAAACCATTAACGCTAAGCCAGGCTAGTAGAATTAGTGGTATTAATATTGAAGATATATTAAAAATCAAGTATCATCTTGATTTGCAATAAAATTATGGACCAAAAAGAATTTGAACAATATCTTTTAAACATCTGTCCTTGAGTATCTCAAGACACTTTTGATAAGTTCACAACTTATAAGCAAACCCTGCAGCATTATAACCAACAGATGAATCTTTCTAGACTGGTTAGCGATGATAAGATTTATGACCAATATTTTTTAGCATCATTGCTCCCATTTACCAAATTAGATTATTTTTCTTCAGATATTAATTTATCTTTATTGGATATTGGCACTGGTAGTGGCATTCCAGGGATTGTGTTAAAAATTATTTATCCTCATTTAAATGTGACACTAGTAGAGGCAAGTGCCAAGAAATGTAAATTTTTAAAAATTATTTTAGATTTATTACATTTAGATGATGTCACATTAGTCAATCAAAGATGTGAGGAATATATCAAAAATCATCGAGAATCGTTTGATTTAGTTACATCAAGAGCAGTTAGTAGTTTGAATAAAATTTTAGAATTATCAGCACCATTTGCAAAAGTTGATGGTCATATTATTGCCTTAAAGTCGCAAAACTATTTAATGGAACTTAGTGAGTCACAAAATGCAATCCAAATTTTAGACTTATCTCTATCAACAACTATTAACTATAATTTTGCTAATCACACTCATGTGGTTCTAGATTTTCAAAAGAAGCAAATCACAAATAAAATATACCCACGTAACTGACAAAAAATTGTGTCTAAACCACTTTAATTTAATTTCTTGATAATAGAACTTACTAGTTTGCTAAATTCTTTATCACTCATTACTAAACCTTTAATTTTTTCTGCTCCACTTAAAATGGTGGTATGGTCACGGTTACCTAAAAAACTACCAATATCTTTTAATTGCAATTTAGAATATTCACGCATGATATACATCACAACATGTCTAGCTGTGACAATATTTTTTTTGCGACTATTGCCAACTAAATCTGCAACTTTAACATTATAAATTTTTGCAACTGTTTCAATGATTTTAGAAGGGTGAGCAAATGTATTTTTTTTGTTATAACCTATAACTTTATTATCTACTTCTAAAATATTTCTAATTTCATCTTTATCTAATAATCCAGTTTTTTGTTCAACAAAAAAGATTATTTTATTAATTAAACCAAGTAACTTTCTGATGTCACGATCACAAAAATCAATAATTAACATTGTTGCATCATCAGTTAAATAGATGTTTTGGCTACTCAATGCCCGACTAATGATTATTTTTAGACTATCATCATCTGGTTCTTCTATTCGACAACTAATTCCACTTGAGAATCTGGAGATCATTCTATCCTCAAATCCATTTAGTTCATGAGGAGCTCGATCAGAGCTCATGATAACAATTTTTTTATTATTAGTTAAGTAGTTAAAAATTGTAAATAGAATTTCATTAGTTTTAGTTTTTTCTGACAAATATTGAATATCGTCAATCACTAGAATGTCATAACTACAATATTTATTTTTTAATTTTTCAACCAAAGAACTATTGTTTTTTTCTTCGAAACAAGCAAACACTTCCCGTATAAATGCTTGTGTTTCAAGATAACAAATAGTTTTATTAGGGTGTTTAGCATTAAACTCATTAATCATTGCAGTCAATAGATGAGTTTTGCCTAAACCGGTCTTACTATAAATGAAAATGGGATTAAAAACACTGGTAGATGTTTCACTCAGTTGGCTAGCCAATTTAAATGCATTTTTATTAAAGTTACCAACAACATATGTTTTGTATGTAATATCAGCATTAATATTTTGATTCAAATTGCTTTCTTGTTTGGTAACTGATGATAAATATTCAGATTGCGAGTTGGAATCAACAAACTGAATCTTAATTGTTTTATCAATAATAATAGATAAACAATTTTCTAGTTTATCTTTTTGGTCTTCTAAAAGTGTTAAGTTAGCACTTTTATTAGTACTAATAATTGCAATATCATTCAAAATATTGATAAGTTTAGTTGGTTGAATTATTTCGTTAATGAATAACTTATTCTCATTTTGCAATTGATACTTTGCAATTGTATCTTTTCAAATCTGTTCAAAATTCATGTTTTGCATACAAATGTCATTTTAAAACTTTATTATGCATAAATTAACAAATATTTATTTTCTAAAAATTAAAGATGACAATTCTTTTTCTTGTTGTTAGGTTTAAATCATTAAATAAATATATATGGTAAGATTAATAGGTATATATTGTCTATAATATTATTTTGTAGATTGAGTAAATTAACTAGATAAATTTAGGTAAATTTTATGAAAAGAACATTTCAACCCAACAAAAGAAAAAGATTAAAAGTTCATGGTTTCTTATCTAAAATGGATACTAAATCAGGACGTAATGTTTTAGCTAACAGACGTGCTAAAGGTCGTCACAAACTTACAGTCTCAGACGAAAGATAATTATTGTGAATAAAAATCATCGCTTGAACAAAAGTGAACAGATTTTAAACACAATTAAAAGCAATAATGTAGTTTACTCATCTACAGTTAATATGTTTTATAGAAAGAATGATCTTTCTAAGTGACAAATTGCTGTCATTGCTAGTAAGAAAAAGTTTAAAACAGCAGTTCAAAGAAACAAAATTAAAAGGCAATTAAAAGCAATTATTCGAGAGTTAAATGTTGAACTCGGTGATTATCAAATTGTTTTTATTGTTAAACAAGAGTGAATTAATAAAACTTATTTAGAAAATAAAACAATTGTTTATAAGTTATTAACTAAGTTATCTAAAGGAGCTGTTAAAGATGTCCAGTAATGATTCGATTAGACTTGTCTTACCAGGTTTTGCAAGTGCAGCAACTTCGGATACTCATCGTAAAACCACTAAGAAAATTTTGAAAATTAGTTTAAAAGTTTTAAAAATTTTAATTTATTTAACGTTTTTTGGCATCGGTTTGTATGGATGTTTTCAAACTTATACAGATTATTGAACAACATCTAGTACATTAGTTGGTCAAGGGATGGAAATTGGGTTTAGTCCCAATAGTGGTATTTTTGATCCATCCTATACCTTAATATATTCAGGTACAGGTGGGTATTTCCCAATGTCGACTGAGTTTACAATGGCATATGGACCATTTTATGCAATCTTTGTGTGACCATTTGCCATGATTTTGCTTTATTTTATGTATGCTACTAGAAGTTGGCCAGTGGGATTAAATGCTTTGGTAGGAATTTTTTTGATTCTTTTAATTATTAGATTAATTACTTTAGCAGTTTCGGCTCGCTCAATGTTGCAAGCAGAAAAGATGACTGAGGTGCAGGGTAAGATTGCTGAAATAAATGCTAAATATAAAGATGCAAAAGACATGCAATCTCGTCAGAAAAAGCAATTAGAAATTCAAGCAATTTATAAAAAACACAACATTAGTCCATTTGCATCAATGGAACAAATTTTTATTACGTTACCAATTTTCTTAATCATTTATCGGGTTGTTTCAATTTTAAGACCTTTAAAATTTGCAATCATCTTTAATGCATGAGATTTAACTAAATCACCAATCACAGAATTATTGAATAGCTTCACCACAACTGGTTGACCTTACATTTTCTTTTTAATTTTAGTAATCCCGGCCCAATTCTTCTCCCAAATGATGCCAAGATATTTAGCTAAGAAACGTTCTAGAGGGGCATCAACTGTAGGAGTAAAGAATAATGATGCAATGAAAAAAACTAACACCATTAATTTAGTAATGTCTATCTTCATGTCTGTTATTACAATTACTGTTGCATCTGGGATTGGTTTATATTGGTTCTTTAGTGCATTATTTTCAATGGCACAATCAGCTATTATCCATAAGCTGATTATGAATAAAAAAGCTAAAGGAATAACTATTCAATCTAAGTTATCCAAGTTTGGCATTGATTAACATCTATGAGTGTTAAAGAAGTTAGTAATTTTTTAAAGGATAAACAATTTTGCCCTTCTAAAAAATTAGGTCAGAATTTTTTAATTAATCCTCAAATTAAGCAAAGAATTGTCAATGCAGCTAATTTGCAACCAAAAGACATTGTTTTGGAAATTGGTCCAGGTGTTGGTGCAATCACCAGCATTTTATTGACTCACAAGATTAAACTAATTGCAATTGAAGTAGATAAAAGGTTAGCTGAACTGCTAACAACAAAACTAAAAACTTATAACAATTTTACTTTATATAATATTGATGCTTTAAAAGTTGATTGGGACAAGATTTTATTTGAATACACCCAATCAAGCGATGTTAAATTAGTGGCTAATTTACCATATTCCATTTCATCACTACTAGTTTTAAAGATTATTAGAAGTCAATTAATTAGTCAAGTAACTATCATGGTGCAAAAAGAAATGGCAGATAGACTATGTGCCAAAGTAGGCACACATTCTTATAACATGTTTACAATTCTAGTGCAATTATTTTTAGATGTGCAAAAATTGTTTGATGTTGACCCTAGTAATTTTTCACCAAAACCTAAAGTGCAATCTTGTGTAATTCAATTAACTAAAAAGCAACCAGTATCTGACCTCTATGATATTAGTGATTTTGAAGTAATTGATAATTTTTTGCACTTGGCTTTTAGTAATAAAAGAAAAACCCTAGTTAATAATTTAATTGCTCAATACGACAAAAGCAAAATTTTAAATGTTTTGCAACAAATACAATTACCAAGCATGATTAGAGCCGAACAAATTAGTCCTTGCGATTTGATTAAAATCATGAAAGCGTTAAACAATGATTAAAGCTTATAGCAAATTAAATGTAGGTTTAAACATTGATCCTCAAAGGTTTGATTTTACTGACAAGCATAAAATTGAATCTTTATTTGTTATTTACCACAAACTATATGATGAATTAGCAATTTATCCTAATCAAAAACGAAAGGATGATGTCACATACTACATTGATAATAACAAAATCAACTACAGCGATTGCTTAGTTGTGAAAACACTAGATTATTTACGACAAAAACAATTAATTACCTCACATTATGATGTAGTTATCAAAAAAAATATTCCTGTTCAAAGCGGATTAGGTGGTGCTAGTAGTGATGCTGCTAGTGTTATCAAAACACTTTACAAGGATTATTTAAAATTGGATATGCTAGAGATTGCTTTGCAACTTGGTTCTGATATTCCATTTTTTTTATCAGGATATGAAGCTGCAATTATTAGAGAATTTGGTGAATCCATTGAACCAGTCAATCTAATAGATTCATCAATATTTGATGTTTACATGACAAATATCCAATTCTCTACAAAACAAGTTTTTGAGATGTTTGATCATTTAAATTCATCAAAGAATAAAAATGATTTTTATAAAATTATTAGTGAATTAAATAATTATAATAAACCAAGCAATATTTACAATGATTTATTAGATATTGTCAAACAAATATCGCCAGAGTGAGGAAAAATTTATGAGCAACATGCTACTAATAATTGCATCACAATGTCAGGTAGTGGAGGTAGCATTGTAGTGATTAATCCTAATAAATTAACAAAAGTTAGAGCGAGATACGCTCCTAGTCCAACAGGATATTTCCATATTGGTGGAGCCAGAACAGCAATTTTTAATTATCTTTTTGCCAAACATAATCATGGTGATTTCATTGTTCGAATTGAAGATACAGATATTAATCGTAGTGTAGATAAAGGTATTGAATCACAATTAGATAATTTAGAGTGATTGAATATTATTCCAGATGAATCTTTAAGAAATCCTAAAGAATTTGGGCCATATGTCCAAACAGATAAATTGCCACGCTATCAACTTTTGGTGCAAAAATTATTGGATGAAGGTAAGGCCTATTTTTGTTTTTGTGATGAAGAAAAATTAGAAAATGACCGCCAATTAGCATTATCTAATCATCAAACTCCACGTTATTCTAGAACTTGCCTTAATTATAATAAAGCACAAGTTGACAAATTAATAGCAAGTGGGAAACCTAAAGTAGTTCGTTTAAAAATAGATGACGACAAAGAATACATTTGAAATGATTTAATTAGAGGGCAAATAATTGTTCCAGGCACTGCAATGACTGACCCCGTGATTCTAAAATCCAACGGGATTCCGATGTACAATTTTGCAGTTGTAGTTGATGACTATGACATGTTAATTAGTCATGTGTTAAGAGGTGAGGAGCATATTTCCAATACCCCATATCAAATTGCCATTAGAGATGCATTAAACTTTAATAATGGTATTCAATATGGGCATTTATCAGTTATTATTGATGAAACTGGTAAAAAATTGTCAAAACGTAATAAAGAAATGAAACAGTTCATTGAAGATTATAAGACAATGGGGTTTTTACCAGAGGCAGTATTTAATTTTTTAGGACTATTATCTTGAAGCAGTCCTAATAATGAAGAAATACTAAGTCAAGAACAATTTATCCAATTATTTGATATTGCTCGTTTATCCAAATCACCAACATTTTTTGACTACAAAAAGATGTTGTGAATCGGTAATGAGTATTTTAAAAAGATGGATGATGCATCATATATCCAATTTGTTAAACCATTTGTGAAATTAGATTTATCAGATTTTTTATTAAGTAATTTTGGCACATTGGTTTTATTGTTTAAGAATCAAATTAGTTATGCAGATGAACTAAACAATTTGATTAGTGAACAATTTTTAGTAGAAAATATGGAAATTAATTTTGAAGCCAAACAAATTTTAGATGCAAACCAAGATGTAATTGTTAGTTTGAAAAATGAATTATTAAAAATCCAAGATTGAAATATTGACAATATTAATTTGGCAATTAATAATGTAAAAAATTCAACTAACAAAAAAGGTAAAGATTTATTTATGCCTATTAGAATTGTATCTACAGGACTAATGCATGGTCCAGAAATTGCCAAAGTTTTATACTTTGTCCAAGCAAAGAGAATTTTAAATAATATTGATAAAATATTAAAGTAATTTTGTAAAAGGTGCTTTTATGTTAGACAAAGATTTAGTTGATTTAGGATATGAATATGCTGTTGATTTCTTTAAAAAATCTCAAAAAGAAAATCCAGCATTAGATTTTAATAAAATTTGTAAAGGTGCAAAAAAACTAGGTAAGTTTTCAGATGAAGAATTTGATCAAATGCTTGGTTCATTCTATGCTGATTTATTACAAGATAATAGATTTGTATTTTTAGGTAATGACCAATGAACATTGAAAGATTTAATTCCAATTGAACAATATAGAAAAAATCAAAATTCTTTATACAACTATGATAGTAATGCACCGTTTCAAGAAGTGTATGACGAAGATGCATTACCATCTGAAATGACTAGTGCTGATAATGAAGTTTATGAAGAAAATGAAAATGAAATTTCACGTGATAGTTTTGATGATGAAACTAATGAAATGAAATATGAATTTGATGATGAAGATAACATAAATGAAGAAGTAGATAATGATAAGGAATAATTTCGAATTAGTTAATGCTAAACAAATGTTGACCTTGGCTAATGAACAAAAGTTTGCAATACCACACATCAACATTAACAATCTTGAATGAATTCAGGCTGTATTGACGGCTGCACAATTAGCTAAATCACCAGTTATTTTAGGTGTTTCTGAAGGTGCAGCTAAATATATGGGCAGTTATGATGTGATTGTTGCAATGGTAAAAACATTACTCAATGATTTGCAGATTAACGTACCAGTTTGTCTCCACTTAGATCATGGTAGCTATAAAGCATGTTTAGAGGCTATTAAAGCTGGTTTTACTTCGATTATGTATGATGGTTCTCATGAACCATTTGATCAAAACATAAGTAATACTAAAACATTAGTGCAATTATGCGAACAACACAATTTATCATTGGAAGTTGAGGTTGGCACAATTGGTGGTTATGAAGATGGTAATATAACCTTTGGTGAGTTAGCTAATTTAGATGATTGCATTGAAATCAGTCAATTAGATATTGATTTTTTAGCAGCTGGAATTGGTAATATTCATGGTGTATATCCACCAAATTGAAAAGGTTTGGATTTTGAATTATTAACTAGCATCGTTAAAGCCACTAATAAAGCAATTGTTTTACATGGTGGTAGTGGAATTAGTGATGAAATGATTAAGCAAGCAATTAGTTTAGGTGTTAGAAAAATTAATGTTAACACTGAATGTCAAATTGCATTTAGTGAAGCAGTTAAAGAGTACTTTCTTAATAATGACATAATGACAAATCATCATTATGATCCAAGAAAATATCTCAAATTAGGCAAACAAGCAATTATAGATGTTTGCTTAGGGAAAATGGAATTATTTGGCAGTAGAAATAGAATTGCGGATTAAGTAGGATATGGGAATTTTTGCTGGTATCGTGGGGTTACCTAATGTTGGTAAATCCACATTATTTAACACAATAACTAACTCGCAAGCTTTAATAGCAAATTATCGGTTTGCCACAATTGAACCTAATTTTGGCATTGTTAATTTACCAGACCATAGATTAAATCAACTGCAAGATATTTATAGTTCTAAAGAAATAATTCCTGCTAGTTTTAAATTTGTGGATATTGCCGGATTGATTGCAGGTGCATCACAAGGAGAAGGCTTAGGAAACAAATTTTTGCAAAACATTAGAGAGGTAGACGCCATTTGTCATGTAGTGCGCTGTTTTGAAGATAAAGATGTTAGTCATGAATATGAAACAGTT
The DNA here is from genome assembly GCA_900544585.1 of uncultured Mycoplasmataceae bacterium. Taxonomy (GTDB): domain Bacteria; phylum Bacillota_I; class Bacilli_A; order Mycoplasmatales; family Mycoplasmoidaceae; genus Ureaplasma. Next base: position 401,117 of record UQVX01000001.1, read on the forward strand.
GATCCTATTAGAGATGCACAAGTAATTAATTTAGAACTAGCAATTTCAGATTATGAAATTGTGGACAAGAGAATTGATAAAATTAAGAAAAAAGCTGATTCAGGTGATAAAGAATCAATTCAAGAATTACTTGTTTTGCAAAAACTAGCTAGTTTTTTGCAAAAGGGCAAATCAGGCAAGGAAGCTAATTTAAATTCAGATGAACTAAGGTTAATTAAGTCACTAAATTTAATTACATTGAAACCAATGTTGTATGCAGCTAATATAAATGAATATGAAATTAGCAAGCATAATGAAAATCATCATTATGTTAAATTTTTAGAATATGCTAGTGCACAAAATGCTCAAGTTATCCCAATTAGTATTAAGATTGAGCATGAATTAAGTTTATTAGATGAAAATAGCAAGCAAGAATTTATGAAAGATTTAAATATTGAATATACTGGATTAGATAGAATTATTCAAGAGATATTTAAATTGTTAAATTTGTCCACTTATTTTACTTGTGGTCCTCAAGAGATTCATGCCTGAGTATTTAATAATGGTATGAATGCACAAGAATGTGCAGGCATAATTCATACTGATTTTATGAAAGGCTTTATTAAAGCAGAGGTTATTAGCTACAATGATTTAATTGGTGCTGGTAATGAAAATAAAGCTAAAGAACAAGGTAAAATGCGTTTAGAAGGTAAAAATTACCCAATGCAAGATGGCGACATTTGCCACTTTAAATTTAATGTAACAAAATAGTGTCTAACTAGAACTGGTGGAGGTTGTTATGGGAAAAATTGTTTTTGATGGTTGAATTGAAATTATTTGCGGTCCGATGTTTTCTGGTAAAACAGAAGAATTAATCAAAAAATTAGATAAGGTTAAATATTCAAAAGAAAAATTTATTGTTTTTAAACCAATAATTGATACTCGTTCCAAAAATGCAATTGTTTCTAGACACAACAAAATTGTTCCTGCCATTGAAGTTAGAAATTCCAATGAAATTTTGGCTTATATGAATGATCATCAAGACCAAAACTACAAAGTTATTGCCATTGATGAAGTTCAATTTATGGATAAAAATATTGTTAATGTGGTTGCTAATTTAGCAAAGCAAGGCTATCACCTTATCTTAGCGGGACTAGATAAGAATTTTAAAGCAGAACCATTTGGCAGCATGCCAGAATTATTAGCAATTGCTGATAATGTGCAAAAATTAATTGCTTTATGTAATGTTTGTGGTTCACAAGCAACATTTACATATCGAACATCTAATAATGATTCAGAAGTTTTAGTTGGTGATAGTGAAAATTATGAAGCTAGATGTTATGAACATTTTAGTTACAAACACAATGATTAGTAAATTAACAATTTATTGGTTTATGAATTATTAGGATTAAGAATAAGTTATTAAATAATAACTTATCATTGAGTTGATTAACTGTTTTAAATTACTTGTATTGCCTAGATAATAACTTCTAGATTGTTTGTACTTTGGTACAAATGTTATAGCCATATCACTCTTACAGCAAACAAAAAACTCTATCTATTTCTAGATAGAGAAAAACTTAGTTTATTTTTTAGATTCTATGGTGTAAGTTAGGCTAATTTATACTATAATAAATATAGAATAATTAGCAGGATCAATATTAGAATAAGGTATATTACTTTATCTATGTTGATCCTTTTTCTTTGTTTATGTTTCCATAAACAAAGAAATTCATCTAACTGTGCACCATAGAACCTGCCATTTAATAATTTGCATCTGAATTGATGCTCCTTAATTAAATGTAACTTAACAATATATAGCAGCTAGAATTCAATCTTGGTCTATCAATTGTTAAGGTTTTGAACCTTACATTGACTACAGTTTTGCTAATTTAGAAAAACTGAAATGTGATGGTTTGTTAAGATTGTAATAATTAAAAAAACTAGCTCTTTTGAGAGAGCTAGTTTTTTTATCAGTTCTATGGTGCAAGTTAGACTAATTTATACTATAATAAATATATTATAGTAATTATGATCAATATTAAAATAAGGTATATTACCTTGTTCATATATTGATCCTTTTTCTTTGTTTATGTTTCCATAAACAAAGAAATTCATCTAACTGTGCACCATAGAACCAAGCATTTAATAATTTGCATCTTGTTGATGCTCCTTTATTAAATGTAACTTAACAATATGTAGTAGCTAGAATTCAACCTTGGTCTATCAATTGTTAAGGTTTTTTGAACCTTCCCATGAAGATGCGGTTCCATTTTTACCTCCTTTAATAAATAAGAATGGTAAGCAACTAACTATTACTAAAATAACGACTTCACCGGTGATTTCGCTAACATTGTTATTCCAGCCAGCGTCAAAGCGATTACAGGGTATGTGGATGTGATGCCGACAAATGGAAGTGCAACACTAGGCAATACTCCCCAAGGTGCCTTCCAAAACATGGCCTCACTAACCAACGTGACATTTGCTTCTAACAACTTCCAAAATCATATAAACTTCAATGAGTTAGCCTCACTAACCAACGTGACATTTGCTTCTAACAACGTCACTAGAATTGGAGCCCAAGCCTTCCAAGGTTGCTCAAACCTAGCAACCATCAGCTTACCAAGTAGTGTCAGCTACATTGGTGACCGTGCCTTTAAAAATGCCTTTAAGGATATTCCGACAAGTAGTGTGGAAGTCAATGTGGAAAAAGCAAATTATGTGGGGGCAAATGCATTTGAAAGCACAAGCGGTTTTCTTTAGTAGTTTGACTTCCAGTTCCAGTTTAATGCGTCACATCTACATACCCAGTAATCGCTTTGACGCTGGCTGGGATAACAACATTAGCGAAACCACCGGAGAAGTCACCAGGAAAGTTAGGGACAACTCCAATTAGTTCAGTTTTAGCTGGGTTTGCATAAACTAGTCCTTGGTCGTCGATCACTAGAGTTGCAAGTTGGGCGGAGT